>NZ_JBIUAP010000003.1:83631-493742 GCF_044547525.1 Promicromonospora sp. NPDC052451 | reverse complement strand
CTGTTGCCACCGGGCCGCGACGTCCAGCAGGAGGGCGTCGTCCAGGTCAGCGACCTCGACCCGCTCCAGCACACCCACCAACCCCGCACCCACCAGCTCTTCGGTCAATGCGGCGGGCTCGGTGCCCTCCGGCCTGGCGCTCTCCGGCCCATCATCTGTCGGCTCGGCATCTGTCGGTTCTTCGGTCAGGGCGGCGGGCTCGGTGCCTGTCCTGGCGGCCCGGTGCTGGGAGGGCCATGCGACCAGGGCCGCGGGAGCGGTGCTCGTGTACCTGGCTGTCATCCCGCCCCAGCTCAACAGTGGTACCGCTGTCCGTGCCGGGCCCGCCGTCACCGACGGCCCGGTCAGCGCCTGCCCCAACATCTGCCCCAGCATCTGCTCCAGCACACGTTCCAGGACGCGTTCCAGCGTGCGTTCCAGGCCCGTAGGACGCTCCACCCCCGTGCTCACCTGCCCGCCCATACCCCGACCCCCTACCGCCCTTAGAACTATCAAACTGTTCCCATGCGTCGAATATATGTTCGATACCGGGTCGTCGCATCACCAGATCCAAATCTGTGGACAACCGTCGGACGGGCCCGATCCCCGCTGCTAGCATCACCGCCGTGACTCCGAAGCGCTCCGTTCTCCCGCCCCCGGTCGTCTGACCGGAGCGGCACCACGACCGGCCCGGCGGGCCGGCGTCCTGGCGTGCTCCGTGACTGTTCCCCGCTCCCGGAAGACCCGGGAGATCCTTCGGAACGCGCCGGGCTGCGGCCCGGCCTGGAGCACACATGTCATCCACTCGAACAGGGCTGGTCTTCGTCTGCCTCGCCGGCATCCTGTGGGGCACGGGCGGCCTCGCCCTGGAGGTCCTTCGTGACCGTTCGCCGATGTCCGTCCTCACGGTCAGCGCGCACCGCATGCTCGTCGCCGCGGTGGTCCTGCTGGCGGCATCGCTCGTCCTGCGCAAGGGGCCGCACCTCGCGGCGCTGGTGCGCGCCCACCCGGCGCGCGCCGTCGCCGTCGGGCTCGGGACGGGCGCCTACCAGGCGCTCTACTTCGGATCGGTGGCGACCGCCGGCGTCACGGTCGCCACGGTCGTCAGCCTCGGCGTGGCGCCGGTCCTGCTCGCCGTCGTGGACGTGGTCCGTGCGCGCCACCGCGCGGTCACCCACGGCACGGTGCGACTGACGCTGGTCGTCGGCGCGGCCCTGGCAGGGCTCGTGCTGGTGAGCGCGGCGTCGGGTTCGGGCGCCGGCGGCACCCGGCCGGTGCTCGGCCTGCTGCTCGCCGCGGCGTCAGGATCCGTCTATGCGCTGACGACGACGCTCGGCAGCACCGTGCTCGCCTCCGGCGGCGCGGACCCGCTCGCGTTCACGACCGTGGCGACGACGGCGGGCGCCGTCGGGCTCGTGCCGGTCGCGCTTGCGGGAGGCGGCCCCTTCCTGACCGGTGACCCGACGGCGCTCGTCACGCTCGGCTACCTCGGCGTCTTCACGATGGCGCTGGCCTACGGGTTGTTCTACGCCGGGCTGCGCACCACGCGCAGCGGCGCGGCGGTGATCGCGACGTTGCTGGAGCCGGTCACGGCCGCGGTCGCGGCGGCGGTGGTGCTGGGGGAGCGGCTCGGGCCGGGCGGCGTCGTCGGGACGGTGCTCGTGCTGGCCGCGGTGGCCGGGCTGGACGAGCGGGGCGACGGATAGACCGCGGTCAGGCGAACGACCAGCGCCCGCCCTGGTACCGCTGCGGCGGTACCGGCGCGGGCGCGTGGTCGACGGCGGTGACCTGGCCGGTGTTGTACTGGTCGGCGATGTACTGGCTGAACTGGCCGGAGTCGACAGTGTGCGAACCGTCGAGGTAGTCGTGGCCGCCCGACCCGGCGCCGTAGGCCCCGGCTGGGTACCCGGCCGTGTACCCGTCCGGGACGGGCGCTGCGTGACCGCCGTAGGCCGGGGTCCGCGCGGCGGCGGCCGGAGACTGGTGCGCACCGACGTACCCCGGCTCGCGGGCCGGCTGGTAGACCGGGTACGCCCCGGTGTTCACCTGCTGGGCGGCCGGCTCCCACCGGTCGGTGGCGGGGTTCGGGGTGTCGAACGCGGGCGCGGCCTCGTGCTGACGGGCCACGTTCTGCGCCGCGAAGAGGGCCGACGCGCCGGCGTCGGGCTGCACCCCGTTGAGCTCGCCGTGGATGCGGCCGGCGAGGTTGGCGGCGATGGCGAACCGCAGCGGCGCCAGGGAGTCGACGGACATCGTGCCCGTCACCGCGGGCGGCGGGAGGAAGGCGAAGACCTCGTCGTCGCCGAGGCGCAGGCCCTGCGCGAGCGCGGTGCTCAGGGTCTCCTCGAGGAGGTACTCGGCGCGGCCGTCGGGCTCCTCGAGCTCGGCGAACATCGCGTCCAGGGTGTTCCAGCGGCGTTCCAGCGTGCCCTCGACCGTGTCGAGGAACCACCACCCGTCGAGCGACTCGAGGAACATGTCGCCGAAGCAGGAGGCGAAGCGCGGGGTCTTGTCCCCGATCCCTATCCACGACCAGGACGACAGCGCGAACTCGTAGGCGTCAGGTGCGAACTCTCGGATCAGGTGCACCCTGCGCATGTTGCCATGGTCACACTCCGAGCAAAAGAGGCGTTCCGGACACGTAACGATTCGGCTCGGGTGAAAGAGCAAAGGTTTTCCTGCCGGAAACACGGCGGCGCTCCGGGAATCACCTGGCGGCTCCCCGACGGACGTCGTTACCGTCGCGCCATGGAGCACGGGAGCGAGGCGGCGGAGCGGGACGTGGCGCGCACCGCGCCGGACCAGGGGCGGCTGGACGAGCGCGTGCAGGAGTACTACTCGGGCCGGACGGGCTGGGACGAGCACGCCCGCCTCACCGTGCTGTCGGCGCAGGGTCCCGTGGAGCACACCAGGACCCAGGAGCTCGTCCGGGAGCGGCTCGCGCCCGGGGCGCGGGTGCTCGACGTCGGCGGTGCCACCGGGGTGCACGCCGCGCCGCTGGCCGCCGACGGCTACGACGTGGTGCTGGTGGACCCGGTGCCCGCACAGGTGGCGCGCGCGGCTGAGCACGGCACGTTCGAGGCGCGCGTCGGCGACGCGCGCGATCTGGCGGAGGTGGGGCTGGAGGACGACGCCTTCGACGCCGTCCTCCTGCTCGGTCCGCTCTACCACCTCGCCGGGCGGGCGGACCGGTTGCGCGCGCTGCGCGAGGCGGTGCGGGTGACCCGGCCGGGCGGGACGGTCGTGGCCGCAGGGATCACGCGGCTGGGGGCTCTGGTCGGCGGGGGGTACGAGGCGTTCGACGCGTCGGTCTGGCGGGGTGCGCTCGAACGAGGCGAGGCGCCGGCGGACATGCCGTTCCCGGCCGCCCACTTCCACGACGCGGCCGAGCTCGCCGCGGAGGCGGCGGAGGCGGGTCTGCTCGACGTCGTGGTGCACGGTGTCGAGGGGCCGGCCGGCGGTGCGCTGGAGCGTGTCGCGCTGGACGACCCGGGCACGCCGGCGCTCGTCGAGGCGGCGCTGACGATCGCCCGCGCCCTGTCGACGACGCCCGGCGTGACCGACATGAGCCAGCACGTCCTGGCGCTGGGGACGGTCGGCGCCGGGATGTCGGTGGCCCCGGGTACCGTCGCGCCATGAGCACCGCACCCGAGACCAGCGCTGTCCCCCGGCCCGACCTGCCGCTCGCCGCCGACGAGGTGACGATGCTGCGGGCGTTCGTGAACTACTACCGCGCGACGATCCTGCGCCAGTGCGAGGGGCTGTCGGTGGAGCAGCTCCGCACCCCGCACCCGCCGTCGACGATGACGCTGGCCGGGATGCTCAAGCACCTGGCCTACGTCGAGGACGTCTGGTTCTCGGTGCGCCTGCTCGGCAACGAGCCCACCCCGCCGTGGGACACCGTGGACTGGTCCGCGGACCGGGACTGGGACTGGAACAGCGCGCTTGCCGAGACACCGGAAGAGCTCGCCGCGGGGTTCCGCGACGCCGTCGCGGCGTCCGAGCGGATCCTGGACCAGGTCCTCGCCGAGTCGGCGGCACGGCAGGAGCCCGCGCTCGACCGGCTCACGGTGCGTCCGGGGCGGCGCGGCCGCATCTCGTTGCGCTGGATCCTGGTGCACATGGTCGAGGAGTACTCCCGGCACGCGGGGCACGCCGACCTGCTGCGGGAGGCCCTGGACGGAGCGACCGACCTCTGACCGCCGACGCTGTGCAGGAACGCCGCGCAGGAACGCCGCGCAGGAACACCGCGCAGGAACACCGCGCAGGAGTCCCGTGCATGAACACGGTCAGAGCAGGAACCACGCGTAGTCGGCGGCCTCCAGCACGAGCCAGAACCGGAGGAACCGGCCGATCAGCCCCGTGCTCACGAACAGCCAGATCCGCACGCGCAGCACGCCCGCGACCACGGACATCACCATGAACGGCGGTACGCCGGCGAACGCGGAGGCGAGCAGCACCAGGCCGGTGTAGACGGGGCGGCCGTCGGTCCGGTCGCGCCAGCGGGACATCGTGGCCGCGACCTTGGGCGACTCGAGCTTGCGCCGCAGCCAGGGGAGCCGGGTGGTCCCCGCTCCGGCCCAGTACCAGAGCAGCTTGCCGGCGACCTGGCCCACGGCCGCGACGGCGGCGAGCACGGTGCTCGGGTACGTCTGGTCCGCCGCCGCGATGGCCAGGTATCCCTCGAGCGCGAGGAATGCGGCCACGGCAGCGGCGGCGGAGTAGAAGAACGTGGAGACGAGGAGCATGGTGCCGGGTCCGCGCTCAGGCCCGCGGGCGGGGTGGGTCCGGCGGACGGGGCGGCGCGGGGCTCGGCGAGGTGGCCGTGGTCACACGGGGACGTTAGCGCCTGCGGCGACGAGCTGCCGAATCAGCGCCTCGGCGGGCGGTGCGGGCGGCCCCACCGTGAGGGCCATGACGCGGCGGAGCGCACCCGGCAGCGGTGCCGTCGCGATGCCCGGGTGCCGGTGCGCGCGCAGGGTCAGGCCGGGCAGCAGGCTCACGCCCGCGCCCGCGGCGACCAGCGCCTGGACGGCGACGTAGTCGTCGGTCTCGAACGCGATCCGCGGGGCGAACCCGACGGCGGCGCAGCGCGCGACCAGGTCGGCCCGGCAGCGTTCGCACCCCGCGATCCACTCCTCGTCGTCAAGGGAGCGCAGGTCGGGCACGTGACCGGGTCCCGGTGCGGCGTCCAGGTCGGCGGCGGTCACGAGGTTGACCGGGTCGTCCAGGATCGTCGTGGACTCGAAGCGGGACAGGTCGTCCATGGTCCGGGCGTGGCGCACGTCGACGTGCTCGAACACGAGCGCCACGTCGACGGCGCCCGACTGGAGCGCGGCCACGGCGTCGGGCGGCTCGTGCTCCACCAGGCCCACGGACAGGCCCGGGTGTTCCTGCACGAGCCGGGCCACGGCGTCGGGCACGACGGTGGCCAGGGCGGACGGGAAGGCGGCGAGCCGCGCGCGCCCGGCGCGCAGGCCGGCGAGGGCGTCGAGCTCGCGGCGCGCTCCCTCCACGCGCCCGAGGATCTCCTCGGCGCGGTTGGCGAGCAGGCGTCCGGCCTCGGTCAGCCGGACGCCGCGCCCGTGGCGCTGGAGCAGCGGGATGCCGGCGTCGGCCTCCAGGCGGGACAGGTGGTGGCTCACGGACGGCTGTGCGTAGTGCAGCTCCTTGGCCGCGGCCGTCACGGAGCCGGTGCGGGCCACCGCCGCCAGGACGCGCAGCCGGGTGAGGTCAAGCTCTGCGGTCATGCCTCCAGGCTAACCTAGAAAGATAGGCAGCATCGATCGAAAGTCTTCGTAACAGGTATTGGACCTATGGGTTATGGTCGGGTCACGCTGGTTCCATGACGTACCCCGCGACGATCGCCCCCGCGCTGCCCACGATCGCCGACGTGCTGGCCGCCCAGGCGCGCCTCGACGGCACGGTGGTCCGCACGCCCGTGGGGGAGTACCCCGAGCTCGACCGTGCGACCGGCGCCACCCTCGTGGTCAAGCACGAGAACCAGCAGCGCACCGGCGCCTTCAAGGCCCGCGGCGCGAGCAACCTGCTCCTGGGGATGTCCGACGCCGAGCGCGCCCGCGGCGTCGTCGCGTACTCCACGGGCAACCACGCGCAGGGCGTGGCCTACGCCGCACGCCTGACCGGCACCTCCTGCACCATCGTCATGCCCGACGACCCCAACCCCCTGAAGCTGCGCGCGGTGCTCGACCTGGGCGCCGACGTCCTGCTGCACGGCGCCACCTTCGACGACGCCCGGGCCCAGGCGACGGCCCTCGCACGGGACTCCGGTGCGCGCCTCGTGGGTGCGGCGAACGAGCCGGACATCATCGCGGGCGTCGGCACGCTGTACCTGGAGCTGTTCCAGCAGGCGCCGGGCCTGGACGTGCTGGTCGTACCCGTCGGCGGCGGGTCGGGTGCCGCCGCGGCGAGTCTCGTGGCCGCCGCGGTGGTGCCGGGCACCGAGGTGATCGCCGTGCAGTCCGCCGCCTCGCCCGCGGCCCATGACTCGTGGCACACCGGGACCCTCGCCGAACGGGCGAACACCACCCGTGCGGAAGGACTCGCCGTCGGGTGCGGGTTCGAGGTCACGCAGGCGATCATGCGCGAGCACCTGGCCGACTTCGTGCTCGTCACCGACGACCAGATCGCCGCCGCCCAGCGTCTCTACCTCACCGGAGCACGCACCGTCGCCGAGGGCGCGGGCGCGGCGGCCCTCGCCGCCGTCCTCGCGACTCCCGGGCGGTTCGCCGGCCGTCGCGTCGGCGTGGTCTGCACGGGCGGGAACGCCAGCGCGAACGAGCTGCGCCGCGCGCTGGGCGAGGAGCGCTGACGACGGCTCGGCGCTGACCGGGGGACGCCGACCAGGACGCGCCGACCCAGGCCCCCGGCTAGGCTCGGCCGCATGGCCCGCTACTTCGACGTCCACCCCGTCGACCCTCAGCCGCGCACCATCGGCCAGGTCGTCGCGATGCTGCGCGACGACGCGCTCGTCGCCTACCCGACCGACTCCTCGTACGCGCTGGGCTGCCGCATGGAGTACCACGACGGCGCCGACCGCATCCGCCGCATCCGGCGGCTCGACGACAAGCACCACTTCACGCTCGTCTGCTCGGACTTCGCCCAGCTCGGCCAGCTCGTCAAGCTGGACAACTCCGCCTTCCGGGCCATCAAGGCGGCCACGCCGGGTGCGTACACGTTCATCCTGCCGGCCACGGCCGAGGTGCCCCGGCGCCTGGCGCACCCCAAGAAGAAGACCGTGGGCGTGCGCATCCCGGACTCCGCCGTGGCGCAGGCCCTGCTGCGCGAGCTGGGTGAGCCGCTGCTGTCCTCGACGCTCATCCTGCCCGACCAGGCCGAACCGATGACGGACGGCTGGACCATCAAGGAGGAGCTCGACCACGTGCTGGACGCCGTGGTCGACGGCGGCGACGCCGGGACGGAGCCGACCACCGTCGTGGACTGGTCGGACGGTTATCCCCAGGTCGTCCGAATCGGCGCGGGCGACCCCTCGCGCTTCGAATAGCCTTCTGCCATGCCGTCTTCCACGCCCTCCTCCACCACGGACCCCGCCGGGCTCGAGCAGGCCCGCACCAAGATGACCGAGGCGGGGGTCGCCCCCGCCGCCATCGAGACCTTCACGCGGTTCTACCACCTGCTCCAGGCGGGTGAGACGGGCCTGATCCGCGAGGACGATGTCGAGCCGCTGGTCGACATCCCGAACCGGGCGGAGCTGAGCATCGGCGACGACGAGGCGGCCGCCGCCCTCGCGCAGACCGCGATGCTCAAGCTCAACGGCGGGCTCGGTACCTCGATGGGCATGGACCAGGCCAAGTCGCTGCTCCCGGTGCGCGAGGCGCCCGGCGGCACGGAGATCCTCACCTTCCTCGACATCATCGTGGGCCAGGTCCGCGCCGCCCGGCAGGCCACCGGCGCCCGGCTGCCGCTGCTGTTCATGAACTCGTTCCGGACGCGCGACGACTCGCTGGCGGCCCTGGAGCGCTACCCGGACATCGCCGTCGACGGGCTGCCCGTCGACTTCCTGCAGAACCGTGAGCCCAAGCTGCGCGCCGACGACCTCACGCCCGTCACCTGGGAGAAGGACCCAGAGCTGGAGTGGTGCCCGCCCGGCCATGGCGACCTCTACCCGGCGCTGCACGCCTCGGGCGTCGTCACCGCGCTGCTGGAGGCCGGCTTCCGGTACATGTGCGTCTCCAACTCGGACAACCTCGGCGCCACGCCCGACGCCACCATCGCCGGCTGGTTCGCCGCCTCGGGTGCCCCCTACGCCGCGGAGCTGTGCCGCAAGACCCCCGCCGACGTCAAGGGCGGACAGCTCGTGATCCGCAAGGCGGACGGCCGCATCGTCCAGCGCGAGACGGCCCAGACCCACCCGGACGACGTCGCCGCCTCCCTCGACGCCACGCGGCACCCGTTCTTCCACACGAACAACCTCTGGTTCAACCTCGAGGCCCTGGCCGCCGAGCTGGAGCGCACGGGCGGCGTGCTCGAGCTGCCCCTCATCCGCAACGACAAGACGGTCGACCCGGCCGACTCCTCGTCGCCCGCGGTGGTGCAGATCGAGTCCGCGATGGGTGCGGCCGTCGCCGTCTTCGAGGGGGCGACCGCCATCGAGGTCGAGCGGTCCCGGTTCCTGCCCGTCAAGACCACCAACGACCTGCTCGTGCTGCGCTCCGACGTGTACGACCTGACCCCGGAGTACCGGCTGGAGGCCCAGGCCCCCGCACCCCTGGTCGACCTGGACAAGGCCCACTACAAGCTGATCGACGGCTTCACCCGGCGGTTCGCCGCCGGGGCGCCCTCGCTGCGTGACGCCGACTCGCTCACCGTGCACGGGGACTGGACCTTCGGCGCTGGCGTGCGCGCCGAGGGGAAGGCGGCGCTGTCCGGCGCCGGCGGCACCGTGCCCGACGGGGCGACGATCGGTCCGGACGGGTTCTGACCGCGACGGCGCTGATCGCGACGGCTCTGACCGCGAGCTATCGTCCCGCCGCGCCTGGCCCGCCCGCTCGCCACGCCTCCTCGATCGCGACGATCCGGCGGCGCAGGGCCGCCGGATCGGCGTCCGGTGGCACCGGACCCGTTGCCGCGAGGCCGGCCAGCCAGTCGGCCCAGGCCTGCCAGCGTGGCAGGTAGAGGTCGCGGACCAGGCCGTGCCAGTGCCGGCCGGAGTAGTCGTGCAGGCCGTTGTGCTGCCCGCCCCAGACGCTGACCAGGCTCCGGGCCTCGCGCTCCATGGCCGCCCGCTCGGCGTCGGTGTCGCCCCAGGCGCGGGCGGCGTCGACCCAGGTCGCTACCCGCGTCTCGGGGCGGGCCGCGGCGAGGTCGTCGAGCTCCAGCAGGTCCGCGCGCAGTCGTGCCATGTGGGAGCGGACGCTGGCGGGGTCGCCCGCGCGGGCGGCGGCCAGGATGCCGCGTACGTGCGTCCGGGTGCCCTGGGCCAGGACGTGCGCCGTGACGTCGGCGAGGTCTGCGGCCAGCGTGTCCCGCCCCGGATCGTCGGCGGGCAGGGCGTCGAGCACCGTCCGGAGATCCCGGGCGGCCCGGGCAAGGCGGGGGAGCGCGACACCGACGGCGGGGTCGTTCTCGGCGTCCACGTCGGACGACGGCGTGGCGGGCGCCGGTGCCGCGAGGGACTCGCCCGCGCTGCGCTGAGCAGGAAAGGGGAGGCCGGCTGTCCAGGGCCGGGCGATCACGGGCGTCGGGACGGAACGCGTGCGGCCGGGGCCGTAGAGGGTCGAGAAAAAAGTGTGCCAAGCGCGGAGCGCCATACCCACCAGATCGTCTGAGCCGTCACCCGACACACCTCGGCCGGGCCGGGCCGGGCCGTCATCCGACCCGAGCCTGCCGAGGCCGTCACCGTCGAACCCGGCCCGGTCCGGCCCGTGACCGCCCAGCCCGTACCGCCGCAGCACGAACCGTTCCAGCCAGCCGTCGAGCTCCGCGGGGGAGCGGGGCCCGTCGTCCCAGGCGAGGTCCGTCGCCAGCTCGTAGAAGACCTCGTTGTTCTCGATCGCCTCGGGGGCGAGGCCGACGCCGCGCAGGTGAGGCACGCCGTCGGGCAGGTTCGTGACGTCGCGGACGAGGCCGGCCAGGTCGCCGAACAGGGCCGGCCGCCCGCCGAAGTTGTGCAGCGCGCACCAGACCCAGGGGCGTCCGGCGATCGGGGCGCCGTCGGCGAGGAGCGCCTCGTGCAGCGGCACGTGCTCGCCCCAGAGGTCGAGCACGAGGGAGCGGTCGGCGGGGACGTCGCGCAGGTACGCCGCCGTCCGGGCGGAGGTCCAGAACGCGCCCTTGTAGTGGAACGGCCAGCCCTGCAGTACCCAGACCGGCTCCGGCTCGCCCGCGGCCCGGGCCGCGGCGGCGAGCGCACGGTACGTCCCGCGGCCGGCCGCGCGCAGGTGCTCGGGGTCGCCCGACGGCGGCACCGACTCGATGTACGGGTCGACGGCGTAGTACCCGGTCCCTGGGCCGAGGAGCTCGCGCTGGACCTGCCCGAAGACGGCGTGCAGCTCCTGGAACCGCGGCGAGGCGGGGTGGAGCAGCGGGGTGCGCCAGCCCTGCCACTCGATCTCGCCCGGCGGGTACCGGTCTGGCGGCGCACCCGCACCTGCACCCGCGAGGGCGGGCGGCACGTGCCCGCCGAAGCCGGGGAGCACCGGTGTCATGCCCAGCTCGTGCATCCGGGCGAGGATCCGCCGCGCCAGGTCCACGCGGCGGTGGGGCCAGCGTGCGGGCAGCGGCCCGCCGAACGAGTGCATGCCGCCCATGAACGTCCACGGGAGGTGCGCGGCGCCGCCGATCCACTCGGCGACGACCGCCTCCGGCAGCCCGGACCGGCGGAACGTCTCGGCCAGCACCGCCTCGTGCGCGACGAGCGCGAGCGGGTGCGTGATGCCGTGCAGGGCCATCCAGTCGAGCTCGCGCTCCCACCGCTCCCAGCCCCAGAACGGGGTCGAGTAGCCGAAGGTCACGACGTTGAGGTGGTACCGGATGCCGTGTGGGGACGACAGCGCGGTACGGGGCGCGTCGGGCAGGGGGCCGGACGGGCGGCCCAGGGTCGGCCGCCGCCACGTGAACCGCACACCCAGGTACCGGCGTGCGTACCGGCCCAGCGCCACCGACGCCGCCACCGGGTCCGTCGCGCGGAGGGTGAGGTGGCCGTGCGCGGCGCCGTAGTCGGCGGCTCCGCCCGCGGGGGCGCGGTCCGGGACGGTCGCGTCCGGGACGGTCGCGTCCGGAGCGGTCGCGTCCGGGACGGCGACGGGCAGCGCCTCGACCGTGACCCGCCCCGGGTCGATCCCCGCACGTGCCGCGACACCACGCACGGCCTCGGCCCACGCCGCGCCCGCGCTGCCGCCACCGGAACCCGCGGTCCCCGCACCTCCGGTCCCCGCACCTCCGGTCCCCGCACCTCCGGTCCCCGCACCTCCGGTCCCCGCACCTCCGGTCCCCGCACCGTGCGACCCGAGCCCCTCGGCCCCCGTCATGCCACGTCCCGCCCCGCGTCCCCGAGCGCCGTACCTGCCCAGGCCGGGAAGTCCACCACGCCCCCGCCGGTACGTGACCGTTCCGCGGCGAACGCCATGAGGTGGCTGTCCAGCACGGTGGCGAACGACAGCTCGCCGCGTCCCACGGTCCCGTCGGTCACGGCACGGCAGAAGGCGTCCATGAGGCCGTCGTCGCCCCCGGCGTGGCCGCGGTGGTCGGCCGCCACCGACTCGGACCGCGCGACGAGCGTGTGGGTCGTATGCCGCAGCGGTCCGGCCGTCCCGGAGGCGACGACGTCGACACCGCCGGGGAGCAGCTCCTGCGGCAGCCGGCCCGACGGCGCGTACAGGTCCACCCGGATCTCGCCGGAGTCCATGTGCCCGTGGAGCTCTCCCCGCGTGCCGGTGATCGCGAGGTGCCGCGTGTTCTCCGCGGTGAACGCGCTGGCGGTGAGCGTCGCGGTGAGGCCGGAGGCGAACCGCAGGAGCGTCTGCTGGTGGTCGGCGACGTCGTTGTCGCACCGGTAGACGCACCGCCCGTACGGGCCGCGCCGCAGGGCCGCGAGCCGGCCGGCGGGGGACACGTCGTCGCCGAGCACGGTGACCGGGTGGCCGGTGCGGTCCCGCAGGGCGTCCACGTAGTAGCGCGGCGCGTAGAAGGGGCAGTCGGCCGCCGCCGGGCAGCCGTCGGTGCAGCGTGCCGGGGAGCCGTCGGGCGCGTTCTCCGGGCGGAAGTGCAGCAGCGACCCCTCGCTCGTCACCGTCAGCGGCGGGGCCCCGGCGAGCCAGCGGATCAGGTCGAGGTCGTGGCACGTCTTGGCGAGCACCATCGGGCTCGACCGTTCCGCGCTGCTCCAGCTGCCCCGCACGAACGAGTGCGCGAAGTGCCAGAACCCGATGTTCTCCCGGATCTCGATCGTCGCGAGATCGCCCAGCGTCCCGGATGCCGCGACCGCCCGCACAGCACGCCAGAACGGCGCGAACCGCAGCACGTGCCCGACGGCGACCCGGGCGTCCGTGCGGCGCACCACGCGGGCCAGGTCGGTGAGCCCGGTCAGGGTCGGGGCGGCGGGCTTCTCCAGGAGCATCGGCAGCCCGGCCTCGGCGACGGCGGCCGCGGCCGGGACGTGCAGGGCGTCCGGCAGGGCGATGACCACCGCGTCGGCCACGGCGTGCGGCGCGGCGTGCGGCGCGGCGTCGGGCCCGCCGAGATCGGCCACCAGCGCCCGCCAGTCCGGGTAGCGCGCCGCCGTCGTGCCCGCGAGGGCGTCCCGGCGCGCCGGGTCCGGGTCGGCGACGGCGACGATCTGCGCCCGGTCGGGGTGCGCGGCCACCCAGCGGCCGTAGGCGTCCGCCCCGCGACCACCCGCGCCGAGCACGGCGAGCCGCAGCGGCCCCGTCATCGTTCGGCTCCTTGCACGAGGCCCGAGACGATGTACCGCTGGGCGAGGAAGAAGACGATCACGACGGGCACGGTCACCGCGATGGAACCGGCCAGGAGCACCGTGACCGGCACCTGGAAGTCGCCGAGCTGCGCGATGCCGAGGGGCGCCGTCCACAGGTCGCGGTGCTGCACGAGGAACAGCAGCGCGTAGAAGTACTCGTTCCAGGCGATCATGAACACGTAGATCGCGGTGGCGACCACGCCGGGCACGGCGATCGGCAGCACCACCCGGACCAGGAGCTGGCCCAGCGAGCAGCCGTCCATGACGGCGGCCTCCTCGACGCTGGCCGGCAGTGCCAGGAAGAAGTTGCGCATCATGTACAGCGCCACGGGCACGGTCGCGGCGACGTAGACGATCAGCAGCCCGACCAGGGAGCTGGTCAGCCCCAGCCGGGACAGGATCACGAACTTCGGCACCGCGAGCACGATCCCCGGGAACAGGTAGACGGCCAGGATGATGCCGTTGGTCACGGCCCGGCCCCGGTACCGCAGGCGGGCGGCGGCGTAGGCGCCGAGCACGCACACGGCGACGCTCAGCACCACGGTCCCGGCGGCCACGCCCAGGGAGTTGAGCACGAACCGGCCGAGCCCGAACCCGCCGTCGGCCTCGTCGCGCATCGCCGTGGCGAACGCGGACAGGTCCAGGCCGGAGGGCAGGCCGAGCGGGTCGCGGGTGACCTCGCCGTACGGGCGCATCGACAGCACGACGCCGTAGGCGACCGGGCCCAGCGACCACAGCAGCGCGACGGCGACGACGACGGCTCGGCCGGCGCGCGAGGCACGGGTGGGACGCACACCGCTCATGGTTCCCCTCTCACCACTGGTCTCACCACTGGTCTCACGTCTCGCTCGTCCGGCGGGACAGCAGCACGTACCCGACCAGCAGCACACCGAGGATCAGGCTCATGAGGAGCCCGAACGCGGCGGCGCTGCCGATGTCGGCCTTCGTGACGAGCTCGGTGTAGACCTGGATGGCCATGACCTGGGTGCTGCCCGCGCCCTCGGTGAGCAGGTAGACGTCGTCGAACGTCTGGAACGACCAGATGAACCGGAGCAGCAGCAGGAGCAGCGCCACAGCGCGCAGCTGCGGCAGCAGCACGAACCGCAGGACCTGGCGGCGGTTCGCGCCGTCGAGCGCGGCGGCCTCCTCGATCTCGCCGGGCACCGACTGGAGGCGCGCGGTGAGGAAGAGGAAGGCGAGCGGCGCGGACTTCCAGATGTCGAACACCACCACCACGAGCAGCGCGACCGGCACGGGCACGCCCCAGACGTCGGCGCTGGTGGTGCTCAGGAAGCCGACCGGGGTGTCCCAGCCCAGGTAGGCCCGGCCGAACGCGTTCACCAGCCCGTACTGGGGGTTGAGCATGGTCTTCCAGATGGTGGCCGCGGCGACCACGGGCAGCACGTACGGCACCAGCAGCAGCGCCCGGACGACGCCGCGGCCGGGGAACGGCCGCCGCAGCGCCAGGGCGAGCACCAGGCCCACGGCCAGCGACCCGGCGGCCGTCAGCCCCGCGTACAGCACGGTGGTCCACAGCGCGCCCCAGAACGCCTGCGAGGCGACGGCCCGCCGGAAGTTGTCGAGCGACCACTCCACGGGCTCCGTGCCGAGGTAGGGGATGTCGACCAGGCGCGTCTCGGAGAACCCGAAGACCACCACGAGGGCGAACGGCAGCAGTACCACGAGCGCCACGACGGCCAGCGACGGCGAGACGAGGAGCCAGCCGGACCGGTGCTCCCGGGCGCGGGCGGACGTCACTGGTCCTGCTGCAGCGCCGTCACCTCTGCGGCCATCTGCCGCGTCACCTCGGCGGGCGCGGTGCCGCGGTACAGGGGGTCGAGCTGCTGCGCGAGCGTGCCCTGGGTGGCCACGAGGCCGGCGAGCGTCGCGTCGGGGGTGCCCTGGCCCCAGCGGGACACGGCCGTCATGCCCTCGCCCATGGCGGCCACGAGGTCGTCGCCGTACACCTCGGCGACCGAGGACTCGACCTTCGGCCCGAAGCCGAGCCCGCCCCACGCGTCGAGGAACGCGGTCGGTTCCTCGGGCGTGCCGGTGCGCAGCGGCAGGCGGCCTTCCGTCGCGACGGCGAGCGTGTCGGCGTATCCCTCGTCCATGACGTACTCGATGTACCGCCGGGCCTCCTCGGCGTGCGCTCGGGCGGGGACCGCGTAGGCGAGCGTGGCGCCGAACTGGGCCGTCTCGGCGCCTGCGGGTGGCTCCAGCGCGGTGATGAAGCCCGAGTTCTCCGCGAGGAACGCGGGGTCGTCGGCGCACTGCTCGCAGGTGGGCGGCACGGCCTCGTCGAGGTTGGCGAGCTCGTCGAGGACGTGGGTCGAGAAGAGCAGCATCGCGGCGTCGCCGGCCAGGTAGGCCGCGCGGGCGGACTCGACGTCGTAGTCACCCGCGACCGACGAGTCGCGCAGCTCCTTGAACCGGGCCGCGGCCTGCGTGCACTCGGGGGAGTCGATCGTCACGGCGCCGTCGGACACCAGCCGGCAGCCCGCCGACTGGAAGACGGACTCGATGCCCTCGGTGCCGGACGCCGTGCCCGGCTGGGTGCCGAGGGCGATGCCCGTGACGCCGAGCTCGCGCTCGATCGTGGTGGCGGCGTCGGCCAGCTCGGCGACCGTGGTGGGCACGTCCACGCCCGCCTGGTCGAGCAGGTCGGTGCGGTAGGCGATCAGGTGCACCCAGCCGTCGCTCGGGACGGCGGCGAGGGTGCTCTCGCCCGTGTCCCCGTCGCTCACGGTGACCGCCCCGAGCGCGTTCTCGTTGAACGTCGCGGGGTCGAGCGTCTCCATCGCGGCCTGGACGACGTCGGTGTCGAGCAGGCCCTGGGCCTGCCAGGAGGTCACCTGCGCGGCGCCGGCGAGGATCACGTCGGGCACCTCGCCGGAGGCGGCCCCGGTGACCAGGGCCTGGTCCTGGTCGGCAGCGGCGAGAGGGACGACGTCGACCTCGATGCCGGTCTCCTGCGTGAACTGCTCGGCGACCGCCTCCTGCGCGGCCACGCGGTCCGGCGTCGACTGCGGGGTCCAGAAGGTGATCGTGTCGGCAGGCTCCTGGCTGGGTGCGCCGCATCCGGCCAGGAGGGCTGCGGTGGCAGTCAGTGCGACGACGGTGGCGGTCGGGCGGATGCGACGGTGCATGGTCGGTCCCTCCACGGTGCAGGCGCAGACTGGGTGCCCCAGACAATTCACCCCCGCACGGCGGCAGTCAAGGCCGACGCGCCGGTACGGGCACGTCGACCACCCGGGCATCGCCGACGTCAGGCAGGAGAGCACCGGCCGAGGCGGCAGCGACGTCGGCGGTCAGCGCGTCCAGCTCGGCGCGCGGCACCAGCAGCCGCAGGTGCGCGACGGAGCCGTAGCTCGGCGGCTCCATCACCGCGCCGTGCCCGGACGCCCAGTCGCGCAGGAGGTTGTCGATGCGGCCGGCGTCGGCGTGGGGGACCGGTACCTCGACCTCGTACAGCAGCTCGCGGCGGAGCATCGCCCCGGAGGTCGCGGCGACGTCGAGCGCGGCGGCCACGGCGCCCGAGTAGGCGCGCACCAGTCCGCCGGCGCCGAGCTTCACGCCGCCGAAGTACCGGGTGACGACGGCGACGACGTCCGTGACCTCGCGGTGCCGGAGCACCTCCAGCATGGGCACGCCGGCGGTGCCGCTGGGCTCGCCGTCGTCGGAGGAGCGGACGGTCCGGGGCGCACCGGCCGCGTGCGTGCCGAGCACCAGGGCCACGCAGTGGTGGCGGGCGTCCCAGAGCTCCTTGCGCCGGCGGGCGATGACGGCGTCGGCCTCCGCCACGGTGGTGGCGGGTGCGAGGTGCGCGAGGAACCGGGACTTCTTGACGACGAGCTCGTGGTCGACGGGCCGGGCGATGGTGCTGGGGAGGTCCACCGCACGAGCCTACGGCGCGTCCTCTTCCATTAATAGTGTGCCAAGCGTACTTTGAGACCATGACCAGCGCCGATGCCACGTCACCACCAGCAGGGGCCGGGGAGCCGGGCCGGTACCCGCGGCCGCCCGTGAGCCTGGAGGAGGCCGAGTGGGTGTGGCGTGAGCTGTCGACCGAGGCGATGCGGCCCGGCGCCAAGCCGGAGACGGTGCGGCTCGCCGTGATCACGGGGCTGGTGCGGGCGACCGGTTCCCGGTACGGCGATCTGCTGCGGGTCCGCGTCGAGGACGTCGACCTGGGGCCGGCGCGGGCCCGGACGTCGGAGGGCAGCGTGCTGGTGCGGCACGGCAAGCACCGCACGCCCCGGCGGCACCTGCTGCCCGCCGAGGTCGTGGTGCTGCTCAAGCACTGGATGGTTGTCCGGGAGGAGCTGGCGGCCGAGCTGGAGGGTTCGGTGCCGCGCGCGCTGCTGCTCACGGTGCACCACACGCACGACAACGGCACGACGGTCGCGTCGGGGCTGCCCATCACGCGCCAGGGGCTGGTGCTGTCCTGGCGCCGGTTCGTGCACCGTACCAACGCCCGCTACGGCGCCCTCCGCCCGCCCCTCCCGACCCGCTTCGAACAGATCCGCCGGGCCTGGCAGGCCGCCGCCCAGGAGGACCGCTGAGTGCTGGACGTCCGTGCTCTCCCGGCGGGCCGGACGGACGTCCATCTCTCAACGGGTCGTGATGCCGAGGAGCGGGGACGTCGGCGTCGACGACGGGAGCTCCGTGAAGCCGTAGCGGTCGTAGAACTTCCGGGCGGCCGTGTTCTCCGCGGCGTAGCCGAGGTGCAGGCCCGGTACCCCGCGGTCGGCGAGCGCCGCGCGGAGCGTGTCGATGAGCCGGGAGCCGAGGCCGCGGCGCTGGAGCACGGGGAGCAGGTCGATGTGCAGGTGGGCGGGGTGGGTGGTGAGCTCGCCGTGGCGTAGTCCGCGGACCATGCGCTGGGGGTCGGTGCCGTCGTGCAGGAGCTGGGCCTCGGTGTAGCCGGGGTCGGCGCCGGTGGCAGGGCCGGGCGCGGGGTGGCGGGCGGTGAAGCCCGGGTTCCACTCGCGTGCCCACCAGTCGGCGAAGGCCTGCGTGTCGGCCACGCCGATGACGTACCCGGCGGCGCGGCCGTCGTGCTCGACGACCCAGGCGAGGTCGGGGGAGTGCTCGACGTAGGGCAGGGCGTAGACGTCGGGCATGAGCAGGTCGTCGGAGTAGAGGCCGCGTGCGTCGCCGCCGGCCGCGGCGGTGCGGACGCAGATGTCGGCGACGTCGGCGCGGTCGGTGGTGCGGTAGGGGCGGATGAAGGGCTCGGTCACGCGAGGCACATTAGCCTGCTGCGCGGAACTGTGACCGGTCTGTGACCTGGCGGCCGGATCCGGGAGTGCCGGATGTGGCGGGAGCGGTGTGCTGGTGCCGGTCAGGGCCGGGTGGGGGGGGTGTGGGTCGTGACCGTGAATTTGCCGCCGGAACACCCCGGTAACGGGAGTGTCATGGGACGGCAATGTGCATTCGTCGCCCAAGTTCGTTACGGTCGATTTGTCATGCAGAACCTCGAAGAGGAACTCAAGCACATCCATCCGACCGAGACCACGGTGGCGCTGAGGGAGCCCACCGTCGATGACGGAGCAGCGATGTGGCGCCTCGCGCGCGACAGCAAGACGCTGGACCTCAACTCGTCCTACGCGTATCTCCTCTGGGCCCGTGACTTCGCCCGGACGTCCGTGATCGTGACCGTCGACGGCGAGCCCGCCGGCTTCGTCACGGGGTACGTCCGGCCCGACGAGCCGACCACGCTGATGGTCTGGCAGGTCGCCGTGGACCACGCCTACCGCGGACAGCGGCTGGCCTCCCGGATGCTCGCGCACCTCGCGGACCGGCATCCGGGCTGCACCCACGTGGAGACCACCATCACCTCGGACAACACGGCGTCGATCGCCCTGTTCATGTCCTTCGCGTCGGCACAGGGTGCGCCCGTCGACGTGCGGACCGTCTTCCCTGCGGAGGCGTTCCCGGACGGCCACGACGCGGAGCTGGTGTTCCGCATCGGCCCGCTCGCCTGACGCCGTCCCCTTCCTGACCCGGGTCCGGGTCGAACCCCACCAGATCTCCGTACCAGACCCAGTACCACCACACGACCACAGCCGAGTCCGGTCACCAGGGCCGGACCGTGGAAGGAGCCATGCGCCCGAACACCGTGATGCCCATCGACCCGACGACCAGCAGCACCAGCAGCATCCCCGGCCCGGCCGGCGGGGGTGACATCTTCGACGAGCTCGAGTCCCAGGTCCGCAGCTACTGCCGTGGCTGGCCCGCGACCTTCACGACGGCGGCCGGCAGCACCATCCAGGCCGAGGACGGCCGCAGCTACCTCGACTTCTTCGCGGGGGCCGGGGCGCTCAACTACGGGCACAACCACCCGGTGCTGCTCGACGCGCTGGTGGACTACCTGCGCAGCGGCGGGATCGTGCACTCCCTCGACATGCACACCGTGCCCAAGCGGGCGTTCCTGACGGCGTTCCGGGACCGGGTCCTGGCGCCCCGCAACCTGGACTACAAGGTCATGTTCCCGGGGCCCACGGGAGCCAACTCCGTGGAGAGCGCCCTCAAGCTGGCCCGCAAGGTGACCGGCCGGCAGCACGTGCTGTCGTTCACCAACGCGTTCCACGGCATGACGCTGGGTGCGCTGTCGGTGACCGGGAACTCGATGAAGCGCAACGGCGCCGGCCTCCCGCTGACGAACACGTCCAAGATCCCGTACGACGACTACTTCTCCGGTGCCACGGAGGACTTCCTGTGGCTGGAGCGGGTGCTGGGCGACAGCGGCTCGGGCGTCGACAAGCCGGCCGCGATCATCGTGGAGTCCGTGCAGGGCGAGGGCGGCCTGAGCGCGGCGCGCCCCGAGTGGCTGCGCGCCCTGTCCGACCTCTGCCGGGAGCACGGCATCCTGCTCATCCTGGACGACGTGCAGGCCGGGTGCGGCCGCACGGGCGACTTCTTCAGCTTCGAGGAGGCGGGCATCACGCCCGACATCGTCTGCCTGTCGAAGTCGATCTCCGGCTTCGGCCTGTCGATGGCGCTGACCCTGATCCGGCCCGAGCTGGACCAGTGGGAGCCCGGTGAGCACAACGGGACGTTCCGCGGCCAGAACACGTCGTTCGTGACGGCGACCGCCGCCCTGGAGGAGTTCTGGTCCGACGGGACGTTCGCCGCCCAGGTCCAGGAGCGCGCCACCGAGCTGCACGACGGGCTGGCCCGGATCGCGCACGGCTACGAGGACGCCGTCGTCAAGGGTCGCGGGCTGCTGACCGGCATCCGCTTCCCGGACCCGACGGCGGCGGGCCGCATCGCGGCGGCGTCGTACGAGCGGGGCCTGCTCGTCGAGACGTCCGGGCCCGAGGACGAGGTGCTCAAGACCATGCCGGCCCTGACCATCACCGCCGACGAGCTGCGGTCCGGCATCGACGTCATCGCCGCGGCGACCGCCGAGGTGCTCGGTGCGCCGGCTGTCACGGACCAGGCCGGTCCCGGCCCCCACGAGACCCCAGCACAGCAGACCCGACCCCGAGGAGAGGACAACAAGTGATCGTCACGCGACTGACCGACCTGGAGGGCACCGACCGCGACGTGCGCTCCGAGACCTGGCGCAGCCGCCGGTTCGTGCTGGCCCAGGAGGGCGTGGGCTTCTCGTTCCACGAGACCACCATGTACGCCGGCACCGAGACCGAGATGTGGTACGCCAACCACATCGAGGCCGTCTACTGCGTGGGCGGCACCGGCGAGCTCGAGAACCGGGAGACCGGGGAGGTGCACCAGATCTCCGACGGCACCATGTACCTCCTGGACGGCAACGAGCGGCACACCATGCGCCCCACCACCGACCTGCGGCTGATCTGCACCTTCAACCCGCCCGTCACCGGACGGGAGGTGCACGACGCCGACGGCGTCTACCCGCTGATCACCGAGAGCACGGACGACACGAAGGAGGGGGCTGCCGTATGACGACGGGCACCACCGACAGGACCGAGGACCTCTACCCGACGCGCGTCGAGGGCGACGCCACCGAGATCCCCCGTGCGGACCGCGTGGTCTGGGGCACGGCCGCCGACGGCCCCCTGGACCAGGACCTCCTGGACGGCTTCGACCGCGACGGATACCTCGTGCTGGAGGACCTGGTCACACCCGCCGAGGTCGACGAGTTCCGGGCCGAGCTGCGCCGGCTGTCCACCGACCCCGCGGTGCGCGCCGACGAACGCACCATCATCGAGGGCACCTCCCAGGAGGTGCGGACCATCTTCGAGGTGCACCGCACCAGCGACGTGTTCGCGCGGATCGCCGCCGACCCGCGCGTCGTGGGCCGGGCACGGCAGCTCCTCGGGTCCGACGTCTACATCCACCAGAGCCGGGTCAACCTCAAGCCCGGCTTCGGCGGGGGCGACTTCGCGTGGCACTCCGACTTCGAGACCTGGCACGCCGAGGACGGCCTGCCCCGGATGCGCACCGTGAGCATCTCGATCTCGCTGACGGACAACTACTCGTTCAACGGCCCGCTGATGATCATGCCCGGCACGCACAAGACCTATGTCTCGTGCAGCGGCACCACGCCCGAGGACAACTACAAGCAGTCCCTGGTCATGCAGAACGCAGGCACCCCCAGCGAGGAGATCCTGACCCGCATGGCCGACGAGCACGGCATCGACGTGCTCGCGGGCCGCGCCGGCAGTGCCGTCATGTTCGACTGCAACTGCATGCACGGCTCCAACGGCAACATCTCGCCGTACCCGCGCTCGAACATCTTCCTGGTCTACAACAGCGTCGAGAACACGGCCGTCGCGCCGTTCTCGGCGGGGACGGCACGCCCCGCCTTCCTCGGCGCCCGGGAGTTCACCCCGGTCGGCTGAGAAACCCGCGCAGGAACGACCCGGGCGCCCGGACCATGCATGTGGTCCGGGCGCCCGGGTGGTGGATCAGTCAGGCAGAGCACCCGACGCCGACTCCAGGTGCGCCCGCACGAACCAGTGGAACTGCTCCAGGTCGTGCAGGTGCCCGATCAGCAGGTCGTTCGTCACGTCGTCCAGCCCGGCCGTCTCGTCCGCGGCCGCACGGTGGGACGTGATCACGCCGTCGTAGACCACGTCGAGCTCCGCCAGGTGCTCGATCGCCGGCGCCCGGCCCAGCTTGTAGTCGTCCCAGGTGCGGGCCTCGACCAGGGCACCCGGCGTCCCGACGGGCACCACGCCCAGCGTCGCGATGCGCTCGGCGATCTGGTCGACCATCGCCCGCACCGCTTCGACCTGCGGGTCCAGCATCTCGTGGACACCGATGAAGTGCGGCCCCACGACGTTCCAGTGCACGTGCTTGAGCGTGAGATGCAGGTCGTTCAGCGCGTGCAACCTGCGCTGGAGGATCTCCGCGACCTGGGCGCCCTGCTCGGGCGTGAGCGACGGGACGGTGTAGCGGGGCAGCTTCGGGGACATGACGGGACCTCTCTTCCGGTCAGGCTTCCGGTTCGCTGGATCCATCGTCACGCGAGGTGCGCCCGGTCGCCAGCGCGAGCGCCGCCGTGCCTGCCACGGCGAGCGCGGCGAGCAGGACGGCGCCGGGCAGTGTGGTGCCGGAGGCCAGGAGGGCGAGCGCGCCGAGCGCGGCGGTCGCGGCCAGGACGACGACGTCGCGGCGCCAGCCGGTCAGGAGGGCGGCGATCTCGACGCGGCCCCGGGCGGGCACGTGGCCGGCCCACCAGGTGAGGCGGGTCAGGAGGTAGGACTGCAGCGCGACGAGCAGGGCCCAGGGGTCGAACGGTCCGGGTTCGAGTCCCCACAGGAGCACGGCGGCCAGGACGACGACGCCGCCCGCGGTGGCCGGGGTCGGACGCAGGACGAGCAGCCCGGTGCCGAGCACCACGACGGTGGCGAGCAGCGCGGGTGCGAGACCGGGGGTGCGCGACGCCGCGGTCAGGACCAGGGCCGGTGTCAGGACCAGGAGGGCGAGCCGGAGCACCCAGCCGCGCAGGGTGGGGCCGGTGACGGTGGTGATCTCGGGCAAGGGCCGGCGGGCGGGGTCGGTGCGCCGGGAGCGGACCCGGTCGGTCCACGCGGCCAGGGCGGCGCGGATCACTGCTGTCGCCCCGGGACGTGCCGCCGGGCCGCGCGGGCCAGGGCCTCGAAGCGGGCGGCGGCACGGTCGCGCTCGGAGCCGGCCCAGCGCACGACGGGTACGCCCTCGCCCTCGAGCGCCGCGACGCGGTCGGTGCGTTCGAGCCGGGTGATGCGCCAGGCGATCCGCAGGTGGTTCTCGGTGACGGGGTGCACGTCGGGCAGGGTGTCGACGACGACGACGGGGTGGCCGGTGGCGTGCCAGGTGCGCACGAGGTGCAGGGGTGCGTCGTCGAGCAGGGTGGTGAAGAGGTAGACGACGGCGTCCGCGGGGACCTGGGGCGGCCGGACCCGGTGGCCGGCGGCGCGGCCGGTGGGGTGCGCCAGGGCGAGGCCGTGCACGACGCGGCGCAGGTGGCGCCGTCCGGCGGCGGGCGGCAGGGGGCGGCGGCGCCGGGCCAGGTCCTCCAGGCCGACGCGGTCGCCGGCGTCGACGAGTGCCTGGGCGACGGACGCGGCGGCGTGCCGGGCCAGGTCGAGGGAGGTCGGCTCGTCGACCCGGAGGGTGCCGTAGCCGCGCCAGGTGCGCAGGTCGGGGCCGACGTCGTCGCGGGAGTCGACGACGAGCACGGCGGTCGCCTCCGCGGTGGCGTAGGTGCGGCGCACGTAGAGGGTGTCGAGGTCGGGGGAGCGCCGGGCGGTGGTGCGCCAGTCGATGCGGCGCAGGCGGTCGCCGGGGGTGAAGGGGTGGATGTCGCGCAGCTCGGAGCCGTCGCCGAGCCGGCGGGAGGAGTGAGGGCCGGTGAGGCCGCGCAGCCGGCTCGGCAGGGGCAGGCGGCCGAGCGGGGCGGAGCCGGGCACGACGAGGCGGCGGGCCCCGCCGACGGTGGTCGGCTCCTCCTCCCAGGTGTGCTGCCGGGAGCCGCGCACGTCGACGGTGAAGGTGTCCTGGGGTCCCGTGCGGACCGAGGAGAGGCGGAGCGGCACGTGCCGTGCGCCGTCGTCGGCGAGACCGCCGGGCGGGCGGGCCGCGAGCGCCAGGTGGGTGGGGCGGTGGCCGGTGGCGGTGATGCGGAGGTGTGCGATGTCGGTGGTGTCGTGGGGGGTGGGGCCGGGGGTGAGGTGGAGGGTGGCGGCGAGCTCGCCGGGTGTGGTGGGGCCGGGTGGTTGGCGGAGGGTGGCGTGCAGGGGTGTGGTGGGGCGGGTGGTGGCGGCCCAGGTGGCGGCGAGGAGGCCGGGGATGCCGATGAGGGCGAGGTCGGGGCGTCCGGCGAGGACGGCGGTGGCCAGGAGGAGGACGCCGGTGACGGTGGCGGTGGTGTGGGCGGAGGTGAGGCGCCAGCCGCGGGTGGCGTCGGCGCGGGTGCCGCGGGAGGTGCGGCCGCGTTCGACGATGATGCCGCCGATGGTCATGGGGTGCGCACCGTGGTGGGGGTGGGGACGGTGTGCAGGAGGTCGGTGATGACGGTCTCGGGGCGGGTGGCGGATGCCCAGGCGGTGGGGGTGAGGGTGATGCGGTGGGCGAGGACGGGGACGGCGATGCGCTTGACGTCTTCGGGCAGGACGTAGTCGCGGCCGTCGAGGACGGCGACGGCGCGGGCGAGGAGGACGAGGTTCTGGGAGCCGCGGGGTGAGGCGCCGACCTCGAGGGCGTCGTGGTGGCGGGTGGCGGTGGTGAGGTCGACGCAGTAACGCACGACGTCGGGGTCGACGGGGACGGCTTCGGTGCCGGCTTGCATGGCGAGGACGGTGGTGGGGTCGACGACCTGGTGGACGGGTGCGGCTTCCTGGCGGCGGGTGAGGCGGCGGGTGAGGACCTCGGCTTCCTGGGTGGGGTCGGGGTAGCCGACGGCGAGGCGGACCATGAACCGGTCGAGCTGTGCCTCGGGCAGGGGGTAGGTGCCTTCGTACTCGACGGGGTTGGAGGTGGCCAGGACGTGGAAGGGGTGGGGCAGGGGGCGGCTGGTGCCTTCGATGGAGACCTGGCGTTCGGCCATGGCTTCGAGGAGTGCGGACTGGGTCTTGGGGGCGGTGCGGTTGATCTCGTCGGCGAGGAAGAGGCCGGTGAAGACGGGTCCGGGGCGGAACTCGAAGGTGCGGGTGGCGGGGTCGAACACGGAGGAGCCGGTGATGTCGGCGGGGAGCAGGTCGGGGGTGCACTGCAGGCGGGCGAAGTCGAGGCCGAGGGCGGTGGCCAGGGAGCGGGCGGCGAGGGTCTTGCCGAGGCCGGGGACGTCCTCGAACAGGACGTGGCCGCCGGCGAGGATGGTGGCCAGTGCGGTGCGCAGGGCGTCGTGCATGCCGACGACGGCGGTGCCGACCTCGGTGAGGACCTGTTCGCCCAGTGCGGCGACCTCGGCGACGGGCAGCGGCGTGGCCGTGGGGTGGGCGGGGCCGGGGGTGTCGGGCGTGCTGAGGTCAGGCACGGTGCTCCTCGGGGTCGGTGTCGGTGTCGGTGGGTGCGTCGGCGGGGGTGGTGCGGCGCGCGGGGTCGGGTGCGGGGCCGAGGCGTTCGATCGCGTCGAGCCAGCCCTGCACGGTGCGGGCGCGGGGTGGCATGCCGGAGGCGAGCTGGCGGACGACGGTGGTGCCGAGGAGGCGTTCGACCTCGGGGCGGGTGGCGGGGTCCTCGGCGTCGACGCCGTGGGCGCGGAGCCGGTCGACGGCCAGGGCGCGGATGCGGCGTACGACGCGGTCGGTGACGAGGCCGTCACGGCCGAACACGGACCAGCCGAGGTCGGAGACGTCGTGTCGTCCGCCGGGGCGGGCGTCGACGGCGGTGCGGGGCCACTCGGGGTCGGCGACCGTGGTCTCGGTGGCGGCCCAGACGATGCTGACGGCGCAGGCAAGGGCGGTGGCCGCGGCGGCGTGCCAGAGGTCGATGACGCTCCACCAGGCGAGACCGCCGGCGCCGAGCGCGACCAGGACGGTGGGCACGACGATCCGGCGCGCGTTCCATGGTGCGCCGGTCACGGGGTGTCCCTCGGGCCGGGTGCGCCGGGGCCGCCGTCGTGCGTGGCGTCCTGGGTGGCAGGCACGTCGGGTACCTCCAGGCTGCGGGCGATGTCCGCGAGCGCCTCGCGGGCCTGGTCGACGGCGGCGCGGTCGACGGGCCGGTCGGTGAAGCGGGCGCGCTGGTAGAGGGTGCGCAGGCGGGTGACGGCGGCGGGTGGTGCGGGGGTGGCGGCCAGGACGGTGCCGGCGAACTCGGTGGTGGTCTGGGCGGGGTCGCGGTGGGTGCCGGCGCGTTCGGCGGCCTCCTCGAGGGCGACCCAGGCGGCGACGACGGCGTCGCGGGGGCGGGTGTGGCCCTGGAGGTGGGCGAGGGCGCGGGTGACGGCGTCCTGGATCTCGGGGATGTCGACCTCGTGGTCGAGGGCGGCGGTGGTGGTGCCGCCGGGGAGGGTGTCGGGGTGGGTGGTGGTGCGGGCGCGGTAGGTGGCCAGGAGGTGGCGCACGAGGCGGGTGGCGCCGGCGAGCAGGAGGAGGCCGACGATGATGGCGGCGGTGAGGGCGAGCCAGGTGGTGTCGGGGGTGGTGTCGGGCAGGGGCTGGGCCGTGGGGGTGGGGCTGGCGTCGGGGGCGGTGGCGGGCGGTGGGGCCACGGTGAAGGCGGGGGTGGGCAGGTGGGGCGGGTCGAGGTCCCAGGAGGTGGCGGTGGCGGCGCCGAGGACGGCGGTGGTGACGAGCAGGAGGGTGATCGTCAGGCGGGTGGCGGGTCTCATGCGGTGGTGGGTGCGGTGGCGAGGTGGTGGGCGTGCAGTCCGGCGACGGCGGCGGTGACGAAGGAGGCGGGGTCGGCGTCCAGGCCGCGGCCCATGGTGCGCAGGCCGGCGGGGGAGGTGCGCAGGGTGTCCAGGAGGGGGGTGTCGGCGGGGACGTCGACGAGGGTGTGGCCGGCCGGGGTGGTGGTCAGGGCGGGTGCCTGGGTTCGGATGCGGTGGGTGAGGTCGTCTCCCCAGCCGGTGAGGCGTTCGACGGCGGGGGTGGGTGCGGCCACGGGGATGTCGGCGGGGGCGAGGGCGACGCGGGTGTAGGCGGTCAGGGAGTGGTGGGAGATGCCGAGGTGCCGGTCGCGGGGGTCGGCGCCGGAGACGCGCAGGGAGGCGACGGGGCGGCCGCCGAGGGTGGCGGCGGCGTTGACGGCCTCGCCGGCTGCGACGCCGGAGTAGCCCCACCGGGTGCCGGTGCCGAGGTTGCCGGGTCCCTGGGCGACGACGGCGACGTCGCACCCGGCGACGTGGCGGGCGGCCAGGAGCCCGGTGTGCACGGTGACGGCCTCCAGGTCGCCGCCGTAGGCCTGCCCGACGGTGACGCAGGTGGTCAGCCAGCCGGCGTCGCGCAGGGCGGCGACGGTGCGGGAGAACGCGGCGGGCAGGGCTCCGCCGTCGGTCATGACGTAGGCGACCTTGAGGTCGCTGCCGCCGGGGGCGTGCCGCAGGCCGGCGACGACGGCGGGCAGCGCGGAGTGCAGGTCGGCGACAACGACGGGCATGCCGTCCAGGGTGTCGGCATCGGCGAGGGTGGCGTGGTGGGGTGATTCCTGCTCGTCGACGCCGAGGACCATGCTCTGCAGGGGGGTGTACCGGGCCTTGACGAGGTGGCCGGGTCCGGGGTCGGGGTCGGGCGGCAGGGTGGTGCCGGCGGATGCGGGGCCCACGACGAGGGCGTACCCGCCGGTGCCGAGCCCGCGGGCCAGGGCGGACACGTTCAGCAGCAGGGCGTCCCCGGTGGCGGGGTCGCCGACGAGGTCGGTGTAGGCCAGGGCACGCACGGTGACGGGGCCGGTGGCGCCGTCGTCGCGCGCGCCGGGCAGGGGGCGGTCGAGGGTCACCTCGAGCTCGCGTGCCCCGCGCCAGGCCTTGCCTGTGGAAATCACCGTACCGATCCGCCACGTCATCACAGGTTGGAGGCTACCGTTGTCCTGATGTCCAGCGACCCGTCCTCCACAGCCGGCCCCGGTGCCGCCGCCGGCGCGGCCCTGAACCCGGCCGAACGCCTCCTGAACCTCGTCATCGCGCTCGTGAACACGAACGCGGCGATGACCAAGCAGCAGGTGCGCACCGCCGTGGCCGGGTACGCGGACGCGCCCAGCGACGAGGCGTTCGAGCGGATGTTCGAGCGGGACAAGGACATGCTGCGGGCCCTGGGCATCCCCGTGGTCACCGTGGGTACCGGCGGGCACACCGACGAGCTCGGGTACCGGATCGACCAGGACGCCTACGCGCTGCCGCCGATCGACCTGACCCCGGCGGAGCTGGGCGTGCTGTCGCTGGCCGCGCAGTTCTGGCAGGACAAGACCCTGCAGACCGACATCAACCGTGCCCTGGTCAAGCTCCGGGCCGCGGGGGCGGGCGACCCGTCGGCCGACGCGCTGGCGGGGCTGGCACCGTCGGTGCGGGCCGTGGGCGACGCGTACGGGCCGCTCATGGAGGCGATCGAGGCGCGCCGCACCGTCACGTTCAGCTACCGCGCCGCGTACGACGGCACCGTCCGCACCCGGCACGTCGAACCCTGGCGCATCGCGGCCCGCGACGGCGGCTGGTACCTCATGTCGTTCGACCGCGACCGGCAGGCACCCCGCGTGTTCCGGCTGTCCCGGATCGAGTCGCGCGTACGGATCACGGGCCCCGCGGGCGCCTACGACATCCCCGACTTCGAGACCGACGTGATGCTCGGCAAGGCGCACGGCGAGGTCCGCCAGGCCGTGGTCGCCGTCCGCCCCGAACGTGCGGGCGCGCTGCGCGCCCGCGCCAAGCCCGTGCCCGACGGCGACCGCCGGACCTGGCTGGACCGGCTGCCCGGCGCCGGCGACGGCGCGGACGCCACCGGGTGGGACGTCCTGGAGGTGCCGTTCCGGTCCCTGAGCGGCATGGCGTCCGAGGCGGCCGGGTACGGGGCGGCACTGATCGTCCTGGAACCGGAACCCGTCCGGGAGGAGACCCTGCGACGGCTGGCCGCGGCAGCGGCCCTCGCCCCCGCCGGGAGCACGGAGGTGCCCCGTGGCTGAGCGCGCCGACGACCGCCTCCTGCGGCTGCTGGGCATCGTCGCCTACCTCGACGGCGCCGGACCCGTCCCCGTCGAGGACCTCGCCCGCCGGTTCGGCACCACCCCCGCCCAGATCCAGAAGGACGTCGACGCCCTGTGGGTGTCCGGCACCCCCGGGTACTGGCCCGACGACCTCATCGACTTCGACGCCGCGTCCATCGACCGTGGCGTGGTGCACCTGACCGAAGCACGCGGCATGACCCGGCCCCTGCGGCTCGGCACCCGCGAGGCCGTCGCACTGGTCGCCGCCCTGCGCGCCATGAAGGCCACCGGAGCCGTGCAGGCCGACCCCGCCCGGTCCGCCGTCGTGGAGTCCGCGCTGCGCAAGCTGACCGACGCCACCGGTGAGGCCGCGAGCGCCGTGGACGTGCGCCTCGCGCCGGGTGGGGACCGGCAGGTGGTGGCGGTGATCTCGGCGGCGCTGGCGGCCGGGCACCGGCTGCGGATCCGGTACGTGACGTCGTCCGACGTGGTCAGCGAGCGGGAGGTGGACCCGGTGCGGCTGCACACGCAGGACGAGTTCGCCTACCTGGCGGCGTGGTGCTACCGCGCCGGGGCGCCGCGCACGTTCCGGGTGGACCGGATCCTGGACGCGGTCGAGCTGGACGTGCCCGTGCAGGAGCACCCGGGGGTGGGCGCCGAGATCGACTTCGCGGCCCTGTTCGCGGGTGGTTCCTCACCGCTGGCGACGATCCGGTTCGCGCCGCGGGCCCGGTGGTTCGCGGAGGAGGTCCCGGTGGAGTCGGTGCGCAACCTGCCCGACGGGGACTTCGAGGTGACGTTGCGGGTGACCAACCCGGGCTGGCTGCGCAGCACGCTGATCCAGCTGGGGCCGTACGTGCGGTCGGTGTCGCCGCCGGAGCTGGCGCGCGACGTGGCAGGGGCGGCCCGCGAGGCGCTGGAGGCGTACAGGGCAGCCTTCTCGCCCGATCCGCACTAGGCTGGGCGACCATGTGGTTCTGGGTGTGGGCCCTGCTGATCGCGGGCAGCCTCGTCGGAGCATTCTTCCTGGCGCGCTCTCTGTGGCGGTCGGCGAAGGGTCTGCTGGAGGAGCTGGGCCGGGCCTCGGCCCGGTTCGCCGAGTCGGCGGACCGGTTGCAGGAGGCCGCGGACCAGGCACGGGAGGCGGCGAGCACGCAGCACGCGGGTCCGAGTCTGTTCGACGACGTGACGATCCACTACCAGCGGGTGAACGCGCAGCGGGCGGCTCGCGGAGAGCGCAGGGAGGCGCGGCGGGCGCGGCACGTGGCGACGTGGCAGAAGTGGAAACACTTCAACGACTGAGGGCGTTCACCGGGCCGTCATCCGCCGGTCGTCGGGGTCGGCTTACCATCACGCGGCCGATCACGCATAGGATCGGCCTGAACACCGCACTCAGCCGAACGGAGTCTCACCATGGGCGCCATGCAGCCGTGGCACTGGATCGTCCTGCTCGTCGTCGTCCTGCTGCTCTTCGGGTCGACCCGCCTGCCGGGTCTGGCCAAGAGCGTGGGCCAGTCGATGAAGATCTTCAGGAAGGAGATCAAGGACATGCGCGACGACGGTCGCCAGGACGGCAACGACGCCGCGACCCACGCCGTGGACGACAAGGTCGTGCGCAACTCGCCGGACGCGACCCCGGGTGGGAGCACGAGCTCCGGCTCGACTCCCGGGTTGATCGACAACAGGGACCGCGACATCCCCAAGGCCTGACCGGTGGCACGAACGAGGCGGGCGTCCGACGGTCGGATGCCACTGCTCGAGCACCTGCTCGAGCTGCGCAAGAGGTTCGTCCTGATCGCGCTCGGCCTGGTGGTCGGGGCGGTCGCCGGCTGGTTGCTGTACGACCCGTTGCTGGTGCTGCTCCAGCGTCCCCTGGTGGTGGCGGAGGAGATGCGCGGCAACGAGATGACGCTGAACTTCGCCGGGCCGATGGCGGCCCTGGACCTGAGGATCAAGTCGTCGCTGTTCCTGGCCGTGTTCCTGACCTGCCCGTGGTGGCTGTACCAGGTGTGGGCGTTCATCACGCCGGGCCTGAACAAGAACGAGCGCAAGTACGCCTACGCGTTCGTCGGGGCGGCCTTCCCGCTGTTCCTCGGTGGCGCCTACATGGCCTGGCTCGTGTTCCCGCACGCGATCCAGATCCTGTCGGGGTTCCTGCCGGACGGCGCGACCGCGTTCACCAACGCGCAGGAGTACCTGTCGCTGGTGATGCGGCTGCTCATCGCGTTCGGGCTGGCGTTCCTGTCGCCGGTGCTGCTGGTGGGCCTGAACTTCGCCGGGCTCATGTCCGGCAAGGGGCTGCTGGGCGGCTGGCGGTGGGCGATCCTCGTGGCGTTCACGTTCGCGGCGATCATCACGCCGACGCCGGACGCCCTGACGATGATCCTGGTCGCGCTGCCGATCTGCGTGCTGTACTTCGGTGCGGTCGGCGTCGCGCTGCTGCACGACAGGCGCGTCCAGCGGCGCCTGGAGGCGGCGGAGGTCTGACCAAACCTGTGCGACTAACCCGTGTGACCACCCGTGTGGTGTCACACGGGTTTGTCATACAGGGACCGTAGGCTGTGCCCCATGAACGACCTGAGCCCTGCCGAGCGGTACACGGCCTTCCGGTCCCAGCGCCGTTCAGCGGCCGACCACCCCGAGCTGACCGCGTTCCGGGAGGTCGTCGGGTTCGACCTCGACGAGTTCCAGGTCGTGGCGTGCGAGGCGCTCGAACAGGGGCGGGGTGTCCTGGTGGCCGCCCCGACCGGTGCGGGCAAGACGGTCGTGGGCGAGTTCGCCGTCCACCTGGCGCTGGCCTCGGGCCGCAAGGCGTTCTACACCACGCCCATCAAGGCCCTGTCCAACCAGAAGTACGCCGACCTGGTGCGCCGGCACGGGCCCGAGAACGTGGGCCTGCTCACCGGGGACACCACGATCAACGGCGAGGCACCCGTGGTGGTCATGACCACCGAGGTGCTGCGCAACATGCTCTACGCCGGGTCCTCGACGCTGGACGGGCTCGCGTACGTCGTCATGGACGAGGTGCACTACCTCGCCGACCGGTTCCGTGGCCCGGTCTGGGAAGAGGTCATCATCCACCTCTCCGACGACGTGCAGCTCGTCTCCCTGTCCGCGACCGTGTCCAACGCGGAGGAGTTCGGCGACTGGCTGGAGATGGTGCGCGGCGACACCGCCGTCGTCGTCTCCGAGCGCCGGCCCGTGCCGCTGTGGCAGCACGTCCTGATGTCCTCGCCCGAGCCGCGCGGCAAGCCGCGCCTGCTGGACCTGTACGCGGGGCACGTGGACCCGACCGACCCCGGCACCAGCCCGCCCATCAACCCCGACCTGTCCGCGGCGTTCCGGTCCGGCCGGGGCGGCACCCGCCCCGGGGAGCACGGTGGTCGCGGGCGCGGGTACCGCGGCCGGGGCGACCGCGGCTACCGCGGCCCCGGCGGACGCCGCACCGGCGGCCACGGCAGCGACCTGGGGCCCGCCCGGCGCACCCCGCCACGCTTCGTCGTCATCGACGGCCTCGACGCCGACGGGCTGCTGCCCGCCATCTACTTCGTGTTCTCCCGGGCCGGCTGCGAGGCCGCCGTCGAGCAGTGCCTCAAGGCCGGGCTGCGGCTGACCAGCCCGCAGGAGGAGGCCACGATCCGGGCCGTCGTCGAGGAGCGCACCGCCGCGATCCCGCCCGAGGACCTCGACGTGCTCGGGTACTGGTCCTGGTCGCAGGCCCTGGCCCGCGGCGTGGCCGCGCACCACGCCGGCATGCTGCCCGTGTTCAAGGAGACCGTCGAGGACCTGTTCTCCCGCGGCCTGGTCAAGGTCGTGTTCGCCACCGAGACTCTCGCCCTGGGCATCAACATGCCCGCCCGGTCCGTGGTGCTGGACAAGCTCGTCAAGTGGGACGGCACCAGCCACGTCCCCGTCACACCCGGCGAGTTCACGCAGCTCACCGGGCGGGCCGGCCGGCGCGGCATCGACATCGAGGGACACGCCGTCGTCGTCGACCACCCCGCCCTGGACCCCGTGGCCCTCGCGGGCCTGGCGTCCAAGCGCCTGTACCCGCTCAGGTCCAGCTTCCGGCCCACCTACAACATGGCCGTCAACCTCGTCGCCCAGGTCGGCCGCGACCGGGCCCGCGAGGTCCTGGAGACGTCGTTCGCGCAGTTCCAGGCCGACCGCGGCGTCGTCGGCCTCGCCAAGCAGGCCCAGGCGCACGCCGAGGCCCTCGACGGGTACGCCAAGGCGATGGCCTGCGACGTCGGCGACTTCGCGCAGTACATGGACCTGCGCCGCGCCATCAAGGACCGCGAGCGCGAGCTGTCCCGGGCCGCCACCGGCGCCCGGCGGGCCGAGGTCGTCGCGTCCCTGGAGAAGCTGCGGCGCGGCGACGTGGTGGAGGTGCCCTCCGGGCGGCGGCGCGGCTACGTCCTGGTGCTCGACCCGGGCGAGCCCGGCGGGTTCGACGGGCCCCGCCCCACCGTGCTCACCCAGGAACGGCAGGTCAAGAAGCTGACGCTGGCCGACGCGCCCGACGGCCTGGAGACCGTCACCACCGTGAAGATCCCCAAGTCGTTCAACCCGCGCAAGCCGGACGCGCGCCGCGACCTGGTCTCCACGATGCGCAACGCGCTGGGCGCCATGGCGGACGACGTGCCCTCCGCGCACAGCACCAGCAGCCCGATCGGGTCCGGGCGGGCCGCCCGCGGCGGCACCCAGGCCCGGCGCCGCTCGGACGCCGCGACCGACGCCGAGCTCGCCCGGCTGCGCAAGGCCCTCAAGGCGCACCCCTGCCACGCCTGCCCCGACCGTGACGACCACGCCCGGTGGGCCGAGCGGTGGAACAAGCTCAAGCGGGAGCACGACCAGCTCGTGCGGCGCGTCGAGGGTCGCACCGGGTCGATCGCGCGCACCTTCGACCGCACCCTCGACGTGCTGCTCACCCTCGGGTACCTGGAGCGGACCGCGAGCGACGGGGCCGGGCGCGTCCGGGTGACCGACGACGGCCGGTGGCTGCGGCGCCTGTACGCGGAGAACGACCTGCTGCTGGCCGAGTGCCTGCGCCGCGGCGTGTGGGACGGGCTCGACCCGGCAGGACTGGCCGCCGTCGTGTCCACCGTCGTGTACCAGGGGCGGCGTGACGACGCCCCCGACCCGTACATCCCCGGCGGCCCCACCGGCCGGCTGGCAGGTGTCCTGGACGACACCCAGCGGGTGTGGTCCGAGGTGGACGACCTGGAGGAGGCGCACGGCATCGACGCCACCGGCCCGCTCGACCTCGGGCTGGTCGGCGCGATGTACCGGTGGGCGTCGGGCAAGGGGCTCGACAGCGTGCTGCGCGGCTCCGACCTGGCCGCCGGCGACTTCGTCCGCTGGTGCAAGCAGGTCGTGGACGTGCTGGACCAGCTCGGCGGCGCGGCGCCGTCGGAGAAGCTGCGCACCGCGGCCCGCAAGGCACAGGACGCGGTCCTGCGGGGGGTCGTGGCCTACTCGAGCCTGTGAGCAGTCCTCCGGATCACCCGCCTGACCAGGGCGCCGGAGGGTCGGATCGCATACAGTTCCGACCGTGAGCCAGCCTGTCCGATCCATCCTGTACCGCAACGGTGTCGTCCACTCCGCCGCCGACCCGTTCGCCGAGGCGATCCTCGTCGACGACGGCGTGGTGGCCTGGGTGGGGGCCGACGACACCGCAGCAGGCCTGGCCGCCCGCGCCGACCGCGTCATCGACCTGGACGGCGCCCTGGTCACCCCCGGGTTCGTGGACGCGCACGCGCACGTGCTGGAGACCGGCCTGGCCGCCGACTCGGTGGACCTGAGCGCGGGCGCGGGAGTGCGGTCCCTCGGGGAGGCGCTGGCCGTGCTGCACGGGCGGGCGCGACGGCTGGAGGCGTCCGACCCGTCGGGCGAGCAGGTGCTGCTCGCGTTCGGCTGGGACGAGCAGGCCTGGCCCGAACGACGCGCGTTCACCCGGTCCGAGCTCGACGCCGCCTGCGGCACACGCGCCGTGTACGCGGCCCGTGTCGACGTGCACTCCGCGGTGGTCTCGACCGCGATGGCCGCCCGCGCGGGCATCGAGCACGACCCGGCGTGGACGGGCGCCGGCATGTCCGGCTCCGGCTGGTCCGACGCCCCCGCCGACACCGGCCTGGTCACCGCGGACCTGCACCACACCGTGCGCGCCGTCGCGCACACGCTCACGGCCGAGCACCGCACCCGCCTGTACCGCGAGACGCTCGCCGCCTGGGCCGCGCGCGGCGTCGTGTCCGTGCACGAGATGAGCGGCGAGCACCTCGACACCCGCGCCGGCCTCGCCGAGCTGCACGCTCTGACCAGCGACGAGACCCTCGCCGCGGCCCTGACGGACCCCGGCGTCACCGCCCTGCCGCACCTGGCCGCCTACCGCGGCGAGCTGTGCCGCACCGCCGACGACGCACGCGCCCTGCTCGCCGAGCTGCCGTTCCTGGCGGGCATCGGCGGGGACCTCAACGTGGACGGCTCCATCGGGTCACGCACCGCCGCGCTGCGCAGCCCGTACTCCGACCTGCCCGCCGACCCGGCGTCGGCCGCGTTCAGCGGGGTGCTGACCAACCCCGACGGCACGCCCTGGACCGGGAACCTGTACCTCAACGCCGACCAGATCGCCCACCACCTGGCGGCCGTCCAGGAGGCGGGCGTGCAGGGCGCGTTCCACGTCATCGGCGACCGGGCCATGGACGAGATGGTCCTCGGGCTGCAGGTCGCTGCGCAGATCACCGGCGACAGCGCCGTGCGCGCCGGGCACCACCGCATCGAGCACGCCCTGTTCGTCGATGCGACCACGCTCGCCGCGCTCCTGGTCCGCGGCGTGGGCCTGTCCGTGCAGCCCGCCTTCGATTCCGCGTTCGGCGGCAGCAAGGGCGTCTACGCCACCCGGCTGGGCGCCAGCCGCGCCGGGTCGCTCATGCCGTTCGCCGACCTCGCCCAGGCCGGGGTGCCGCTCGCCTTCGGCTCGGACACCCCCGTCACGCCCGTGGACCCGTGGCAGGGCGTGCGGGCCGCCACCGGTCACGAGGACCCCGAGCAGCGGATCTCGGCAGGCGCCGCGTTCCGCGCCCACACCCGCGGCGGATGGCGCCTGGCCGGCCTCGACCACACCGGCGCCGGGCAGCTGCGCGTCGGCGCACCCGCGCACCTGGCCGTCTGGCGCGCCGAACAGCTCGGCGTCCAGGCAGCGCCCGGCCGCCTGTCCTCCTGGAGCGAGGAGGCCCGCGCGGGCACACCCCTGCTGCCCGACCTGTCGCCCGACGCCCCGGAACCGGAGTGCCTGCACACGCTGCGCGCCGGCGTCGTGCTCCACGACACCTTCTAGGCGGCCCGGCCCCGCGCCGCGGGTAGGCTGCCGTCGTGCGCCTGCGTGAGCCCTCCCGGCTGCTCTCCCTGTTCCTCGCGGTGACCGGAGGCCTCGTCCTGTGGGCCGCGTTCCCCGACGCCGGGGCGTGGCCCGCCGCGTTCGTCGCCGTCGCCGTCCTGTACTGGGCCCTCGGGCGGGACCACGCCTGGTGGAACGCCCTGATGGGCCTCCTGTTCGGGCTCGCGTTCTTCCTGCCGCACCTGTGGTGGGCGCACGAGTCCACCGAGACCGTCCCCTGGATCGCGGTGGCAGGCGTCGAGGCCCTGTTCCTGGCCGGGTTCGGCGCCCTGTGGACCTGGGTGCGACGCGCCCGGTTCCTGCGCCGGCGCGGCTGGCGGCTAGCCGCCGCGTTCGCCGTGCTCTACGTCGCCGTCGAGCAGTGGCGCGCCGAGATCCCGTTCGGCGGGTTCCCCTGGGGGCGCCTCGCCTGGGCGATGGCCCCCGCCCCGACCGGCCGCGCCGCCTGGCTGGGTGGCACCGTCGCCGTGAGCCTCCTGGTCGCGTTCGCCGGCGTGCTGCTCGCCCTCGCGGTCGCGGCCCTGGTCCGCGCGGCCGGGCGAACCTCCCGCGCCGGGACCACACCCGGGGCACGCACCGCACCCCGCGAGGTGGGGCACGCCGTCGGCGTCCTGACCCTGGGCGCCATGGTCGCGCTCGCCCCCCTGCTGCTGCCGCTGCCCACGTCCGCGAGCGCCGGCCCCGTCCGCACGCCCGAGGGGCAGGAGGTGTACGACGCGGGCAGCGACGTGGCCGAGCAGGGCACCCTGTGGGTGGGGGCGGTGCAGGGGAATGTGGGGGAGCCGGGTCTGGGGGCGTTCGCGAACCGGGCCGAGGTGCTGAACAACCACCTGGAGGGCACGTACACGCTGGCCGGTGACTTCGCGGGCGAGCTGGACGTGGTGCTGTGGCCGGAGAACGGCAGCGACCTGGACCCGCAGACGGCGCCGGACGTGGCGCGCGGGCTCGACGCGGCGGCCACGGCGGTGGGCGCGCCGATCCTGGTGGGGGCGCAGGAGTTCCCCGAGACGGGCGGCCGGTACAACGTGTCGCTGCTGTGGCAGGCGGGTCAGGGGGTGATCGGCCGGTACGCGAAGCAGCACCCGGCGCCGTTCGGTGAGTACATCCCGATGCGGTCGGTCCTGCGGTTGCTGTCGGACCAGGTGGACCGGGTGACGACGGACATGATCGCCGGGGTGAATCCGCCGTACGTGGACGTGCCGAGCCGGCTGGGGCAGGGGGACTACCGCCTGGGCACCGTGATCTGCTTCGAGGTGGCGTACGACGAGATCGTCCGGGACGCGGTGCGTCAGGGCGCGCAGGTGCTGGTGGTGCCGACGAACAACGCGTCGTTCGGGTTCACGGCGGAGTCGACGCAGCAGCTCGCGATGTCGCGGGTGCAGGCGATCACGACGGGGCGGGCCACGGTGCAGATCTCGACGGTGGGTGTCTCGGGCGTGATCACGCCGGACGGCACGGTGGTGCGCCGGTCCGGTCTGTTCACGGCGGACGAGTTCGTGGCGAACCTGCCGTTGCGGTCCACGGTCACGCCGGCGGTGGCGGCCGGGTACTGGCCGGGCTGGGTGGTCGGCGGCCTCGCGTGCGTGCTGGTCGTGGCGGGTGTGGTCGGGGGGATCGGGGCGCGGCGCCGGGACCGCGGGGTGCGCGAGGCCGCGCAGCGGTAGCCGGACATGAGACGACCGCCGGCCCGGACCTCGTGGGTCCGGGCCGGCGGTCGTGTCGTCCGTGCCGTGGCGCCGGGGGCGCCGCGGCGTCAGGCCGAGCGGCGCAGCTTGCCGGCGCGCAGCAGCTCGAGACGCTCGTCGAGCAGGTCCTCGAGCTCCTTGACGGTGCGGCGCTCCAGCAGCATGTCCCAGTGGGTGCGCTGGGGCTTGGCAGCCTTGGGCTCCGGCTTCTCCGCGTCGCGCAGGAGAGCCTCCTCGCCGCAGCGGCACTCCCAGATCGGGGGGACGTCCGCGTCGGTGGCGAAGGGCAGGATGATGGTGTGGCCGTTGGGGCAGTCGTAGTAGGCCTGGAACCGAGGGGCGAAGTCCACGCCCTCGTCGGACTCCATGCTCTTACTACCGATGCTCATACCGCGCAGGGACCGGTCGGGCACGTTGTCCTCCAGAGGGTTGTCGGGATGGGTGGCGGGAAAAGGTCCGTATAGCCAACGCAGGGACCCTCGGTGATGTTCCGGCTCCCGGCCGGGCATCGACAGCGGCCGTCGACGCCGTGGGACGTCGACGATCTTCGCGCCGCCTGATCAGGCTACGCGTCGCAGGTGCGCTCGCAAGCGCACTCCGGGCAAACTGGGCGTTGATGTGCGCGATCTCACGTACGTCGCGGCAGGGGCGGGGGAGTGGGGCGGGAACAATCGACGCGACCACCCGGTTGAGGCGGATGTTCATGCAGATGCATGAAACAACCTGAGGGGAGCACGACATCATGCAGTTCGGGATCTTCAGTGTCAGCGACGTGACGACGGACCCGACCACGGGCCGCACGCCGGACGACACGGAGCGCGTCAAGGCGATGCTCACCATCGCCAAGCACGCCGACGAGGCAGGTCTGGACGTGTTCGCCACCGGTGAGCACCACAACCCGCCGTTCGTGGCCTCCAGCCCGACGACGATGCTCGGCTACCTGGCCGGCGTGACCAAGAACATCACGCTGTCCACGGCGACCACGCTGATCACCACCAACGACCCGGTCCGCATCGCCGAGGAGTACGCGATGCTCCAGGTCATCTCCGACGGCCGGATGGACCTCATGATGGGCCGCGGCAACACCGGCCCCGTCTACCCGTGGTTCGGGCAGGACATCCGCCAGGGCATCCCGCTCGCCATCGAGAACTACGCCCTGGTGCGCAAGCTGTGGACCGAGGACGTCGTGGACTGGGAGGGCAAGTTCCGCACCCCGCTGCAGGGCTTCACCTCGACCCCGCGCCCCCTGGACGGCGTGCCGCCGTTCGTGTGGCACGGCTCGATCCGCAGCCCCGAGATCGCCGAGCAGGCCGCCTACTACGGTGACGGGTTCCTGCACAACAACATCTTCTGGCCCATGAGCCACACCAAGCAGATGGTGCAGTTCTACCGCCAGCGGTTCGAGCACTACGGTCACGGCCGCGCCGACCAGGCGATCGTGGGCCTCGGCGGGCAGGCGTTCATCCGCAAGAACAGCCAGGACGCCTGGACCGAGTTCCGCCCCTACTTCGACAACGCGCCCGTCTACGGGCACGGCCCCTCCATGGAGGACTTCACGCGCGAGACGCCGCTGACGGTCGGCTCCCCGCAGCAGGTCGTGGACCGGTACGGGACGTTCATCGACGAGGTCGGCTACTACCAGCGCCAGCTCTTCCTGGTGGACCACGCCGGGCTGCCCCTGAAGACCGTCCTGGAGCAGATCGACCTGCTGGCCTCCGACGTCGTGCCCGAGCTGCGCAAGATCGCCGCCGCCAAGCTCCCCGCCGACGTGCCGGCCAACCCGCCCACGCACGCCGAGCGCGTCGCGGCCGCCCGGGCCAAGGGCGAGACCGCCGCCACCCACGTGGGCGAGGGCGGGGACGAGTTCACCGGCCGTCGCGCGGAAGAGGTCGTCTCGTGACCACCCCTGACGTCAAGGCGGGCCGCCCCGAGTCCGGCCGCACGATCGCCGTCGTGCACGCCGGGCTGGGCCAGCCCTCCTCCACCCGCCTGCTGGCGGACCGCCTGGCCGACGCCACGGTCCGCGAGCTGGCCGCCCTCGGCCACGACGGGCACGTGGAGATGGTGGAGCTGCGCGACCACGGCCACGCGATCATCGACGCGATGCTCACCGGGTTCCCCACCGGGGACCTGGCCCGCGACATCGAGACGATCACCGGGGCCGACGGCGTCATCGCCGTCACCCCGCTGTTCACCACCACCTACTCGGGGCTGTTCAAGTCGTTCGTCGACATCCTCGACAAGGACGCCCTCACCGGGATGCCCGTGCTGCTCGGCGCGACCGGCGGCACACCACGGCACTCGCTCGCGCTCGAGTACTCGATGCGCCCCCTGTTCACCTACCTGCGGGCCGACGTCGTCACCACCTCGGTCTTCGCGGCCACGGACGACTGGGCGCAGGCCGGCGGCGAGAAGCACGACGGCGGCAGCTCCCTGCCCGAGCGCATCGAACGGGCCGGCCGGGCCCTGGCCGGCCTGCTCGCCGCACGCGGCGAGCACGCCAAGCCCGCCGACCCGTTCGCCGGCACGCCCAGCTTCCTGGACATGCTTGGCGGGGACTGAGCCCCGGGGCTTGCACGCCCCGGACCAGGCAGGGAACATAAGGGACATCGGTCTCGGCGGTCGGGACCGCGGCGAGGGTGAGGGAGCGCGGCCATGGCAGACGGTACGGAGAACCCGGTCCCCGACGGTGCGCCGTACCAGGAGGCCGGCACCGACCGCGTCGCCCGGATCGTCGCGGCCCTGCGCGCGGCGCACGCCGAGCAGGCCGAGAAAGCCCGGTCGGCGGCCGCCGTCGCCGGCGACGCCGTCGCGGACGACGTGACGGTCACCGCCGCCGCCGCTGCCGTCGACGACGAGGCCAGCGAGACCCCCGCCCCACGCCGCGCGGCCACGGGCGTCCGGCCGACGGCACGCACCCTGCCCACCCTCCGCTGGGACCCGGGCGCCCGCTACCGGGCCTCCCGTCTCGCGGCCCGGCCGGCCGGAACCGCACCGGCACCTGCCGCACCGGTGCCACCGGTGCCCGCACCGTTCCAGCCGTCCCTCCAGCCGTCCTTCCAGGCACCCCCGCCGCTCGCCGGCCGCCTGTTCCGCGGCCCCGCCCGGCGCACCGCAGTGTTCGAGCGGGAGATCTGGCACCCCGCCACCCGGTCCGCGCGCGTGCCGCGAGACGTCGGCGACGCTCTCCTGCGCGCCGTGGAGCGGTACCGCACCGGTTCGATCTCCACCTCGGGCCTGGTCCGCGCGATCGCGGAGACGCACGCCGCCTGACCCACCTGTCACCGCTCCGCGTGGCAGACACCAGGAGGGCCCTACCACCCCGGACCCCGGGCGGCGTCACCCGATTCCCCACGTCTTTTCACATCGTGGCAAAGTAGCGCCGCCGCGCGGGCTCGTTCGCCCCTGCAAACCCTTGTCCCGCCTTCCCGCAACACGGAAGCATTCGTTGCACGGCGGTGCGTGGCACAGCGCCGGGTGCACCACGCACCGGGGTCGGCCGCTCCCTCATACCGAGGGGGCACCGCGGGCGCCGGACGACGGGACGGGACGAACGATGCGACGGCAGGCAGCAGCTCTGGTCGGCGCGCTCGTCGCGTCCCTGCTCCTGGTCGGCTGCGTCGCCGCGGTGCGCCCGGCGGACATCCCCGCCGCCGAGCACTACGACACGGTCGAGCAGCTCGTCGCCGACGCCGACGTCGTCGCGCTGGTGCAGGCCGGTGAGGCGCAGGTCGACGTCGTGGACCGCGTGCCGTACACCCGGACCGAGCTGCGGCTGCGCAAGGTGCTGCTGGGCGCCGTCGCCCGGAACGCGAGCATCGCCGTCACGCAGATGGGATCACGGACCGTGCCACCCGGTGAGGGCCGGCCCGCCGTGCTGCGCGACGGACAGGAGTACGTGCTGGTGCTGCACCGCACCGGGCCGGGTGAGTTCGAGATCGTCGGTCCCGGCGTGTGGCACGCCGACACGCTGGGTGCCAGCCTGACCCTGTACACCGCCGCGGCCACGTGCGTCCCGGCGGGAATCCCGCAGGTGACGACCCCGTGGGAGCTCGAGGTGAAGCTCGGCGAGGTCGGCGGGGTGCTCGGCACGGGCGTGATCGGCCGCGCCTGACTGTGCGCCCCGTGACCTGGGCCAGACTGGGCGCATGACGCGCAGTCTCGTCCTCACCGCCGACGACGCCGGCACCGACCCCGACGCCGACCGGGAGATCGCGGCCCTGCTGGCCGGCTCACCGCTCACGGCGGTGGGCGTCATCGCCACCGGCACCACCGAGGAGCCGCCGGGCGTCCCGGACGGGCAGCCCCGGGACGCCGTGGTCGGCGTGGACCGGATCACCCGGCTGCTCGCCCGCGCCGGGACCGGCGTGGCCCCCGGTGTCCACGTGACGCTGCCGGAACCGGAACCCGACGGCGGGTTCGACGACGTCACCGACCGGATCACGACCCAGGCCGACACCGTGGCGCGCGCCGCCGCGGCGGCCGGCCTGCCGGCCCCCGACCGACTCGACTCCCACCGCGGCACGCTGTACGGCCTGCTGGGCCGGTCCTACCTCCCGGAGGCCATCGGGGTGTGCGCGCGGCGGGGGCTGGCGTTCCGGCTGCCCCGCGGACTGGAGCTGTACGGCGACGGCGACCCCCTGCTGGCCCGCGACGACGTCCGCGCACGGCACGCGGGCGCCGTCGCAGCCGCCGACGCCGCCGGTGTGCGTCTGCCCCGGGTGATCGCCACCCACCGCGGCGGGGACGCCGAGGCGGGGGACTACCCGGCGCTGCGTGACCACTACCTGCGTCTGCTGGGCCGGCTGCCCGAGGGGACCAGCGAGATCTTCCTGCACCCCGCGCCGGACACGCCGCGGCTGCGGGCGGCGGCTGCCGGCTGGTGGCGCAAGCGGACGTGGGAGCTGCGGCTGCTCGGGGACCCGGTCTTCACCCGCGAGATCGAGCGGCAGGGCATCGACCTGGTCGGACGGTGGTGAGTAGGCTCACGAGCGTGGAGGCCCAGGACGCGGGGGAGACGCCGCGGGGAGCGGGTACGTCCCCGCTGCGCTACGGGCTGGGCATGTTCGGCACGTCGTTGCCGATCAACCTGGTCAAGGGCTCGATGTTCTACGTGTACGTGGAGCTGCTCGGCCTGGACGCGGCCGTCTACGCGACGGTCTACGCGGTCTACGGGGTCCTGGACGCGTTGGACAACCCGGTGTTCGGGTACCTGTCGGACCGCACCCGGTCCCGGTGGGGGCGGCGTCGGCCGTACCTGGTGGTGGGCGCACTGGTGCTGGCGTGCACGACGATCGCCCTGTTCACGGTGCCGGGGCCGGTGGCCGACTCCGCGGTCGGGCTGGTGGTGTGGTTCGCGGTGTTCGCGATCACCACCGAGATGGCGGACTCGCTGATCAACGCCAGCTACGGCGCGCTGCTGCCGGAGCTGTTCACGCAGGAGCGGCGCCGGGCCACGGCCAACGCGGTGCGGCAGGGCGCCCAGCTCGTGGCGCTGGTGGTCGCGCTCGCCCTGACACCCGTGCTGGCCCGGGGCGTGCTGGGACCGGAGGGCTCGGCCGTCGGGTACGGGCGGCTGGCGGTGGTGTTCGGGGTCGTGGCGGCGGCCGTGATCCTGTGGACGGCGTTCGGCGTGCGGGAGGACCCGGCGCTGGACGCGGAGCCGCGCCCGCAGTTCTTCCGGTCGATCGGGCAGGTCCTGTCGACGCCGCAGTTCTGGACGGTCGGGGTGGTCAACGCCTGCTATGGCGCGGCGATGGCGCTGGTGCTGGGCGGGTTGCAGCTCTACGTGGACCACACGCTGGGCGGCTCGGCGCTGGACGCCAGCATCCTGCAGCTCGTCGTGATCGTGGTGGCGATCGGGATGCTGGGCGTGTGGGCCGGCGTCGTGCGGCGCAAGGGCGCGGCCTGGACGTGGCGGCTCGCGCTGCCGGTGGCCGCGGTGGGGTTCGTGCCGCTCTACTTCGCCACGAACCTGCTCACCGGGATCCTCGCCGGGCTCGCGGTGGCGGTCGGGTACTCCGGGGTGCTCGCCACCAACGACCTCGTGATCGCTCGGGTGCTCGACGCGGACGCCGCCCGGCACGGGGTGCACCGCAGCGGCCTGTTCCTGGCGGCGTTCGGTGTGCTGGGCCGGCTCAACGCGCTGGTGACGGCGGGAGCGGTACTGTCCCTGGCGGTGTTCTTCGGGTACCGGTCGGGTGCCGACCCCGGGCCGGACCCGGGGCAGGCGTTCCGCGTGTACCTGTCGGTGTACCCGTTCGCGCTGCTGCTGCTCGGCACGGTGGTCTCGCGGTTCATCCGGCTGCCCGCCGCACCGGACGCCGCACCGGACGCCGGGCCGGTCACGCGCTGATCGCGAGCAGCGTCCGGTCCGGCGCCTCCAGGCGGTAGGGGCCGCGATGAGGCGGTGCGGAGATGGACACCCGGTCCCCGCGCACCCGGCGACGCCGGTCCTGCCCGCCGGCGGGCAGCCCCTCCACGAGGACGGTGCCGTCCGCGTCGATCGCCACCAGGTCCTCGCCCACCCGCACGAGCACCGGCTCGCCCGGCCCGGGGAACCGGCTGACGGCGGTGCGCCCGTGGCGGATGCCGTCGAGGATCGCCTCGGGCGTGCGGTCCTCGGCCGCGACCCAGGTGGTGGGCGTGCCGGGCGGGAATCCCTGGTCGGGGGTGTGGAAGTCGCTGCCGCCCAGGAGCACGGGTCGTTCACGGCGTGGGAGTTCAAGTCCCCCTCCGGACACGGAGGCCGGGTCGGTGGCGCCGCCGAGCGCTCGCAGGTACGCCCAGGGACCCGTGGCGGTCAGGTCCAGGAACCACGAGATGTGCCACAGCTCGAGGTACCCGGTCCGCACCGGGTACAGCCAGCCGCAGTCGTCCTGGACCGGGTGGTTCACCGACAGCAGCCCGCCGCGCCTCTCGACGTCGGCCGGCCACTGCGCCGCCGGACGGCGGAAGTCGACCCAGCCGATGTCGCCGAACGCGTTGGCGTGACCCGCGTGCGTGGTCACCTCCTGGCCGGGCAGGAGGCACATGTCGTAGGTCGCGGCCACGGCGGGCAGGTGCAGGTGGTGGGAGACGGTGTTGTGGTCCGTCACGGCGAGGAAGTCCAGGCCCCGGCCCGCTGCCGCAGCGGTGAGCTGGGCGATGCTCAGCGTGCCGTCGGAGTGGGTGGTGTGCGCGTGCAGGTCGCCCGCGTACCAGGTCAGCCCGGCGGGTGCGGGCAGGTCGCGCCCGAGCCGGGTCCCGCCACGGTCGCCGCGTCCGGCGGCCGTGGCCGGCGCCGGGGGTTCGGCCTCGACCCTGCCCGCGTCGACGCCGGTCGCGATCGTGACGGTGACGTCGACCGGCTCGGCCGGCATCCGGTGCAGGCCGAGCACTACCGCCCACCGCCCGGCGACCAGCTCGCCGGGCTCGTACCCGGGCGTCGCCGCGCCGGGGGTGATCGCGAACCGGGACCGGGCCCCGCCCGACCAGCCGCGCCAGCGTTCCGGGTCGCGGCAGCCGAGGTCGATCACCGCGGCGTCCCGGTCGTGGTCGAGCGTCACCTCCAGGCGCGTGACGCCGCCGGACGGCAGCTCGAAGGGGACCTCCAGGTAGCGGTTCTCGATCTGGTCGTCGACCGAGAGCCTCAGGCGGCGTTGCTCGCGGGTCACGCCCCCGAGGCTATCCCCGGTGCCGGGCAGGGCACGTGTCCGGCGGGTGCGGTTGCGCCGCCGTCGTCCGCCAGGCAGGGTGCGGTGACCGCCCGGGGCGGACGACGACGCGCGGGCGCTCCAGCCTCGGGCCTGTCCCTGCCCCGTCCGCCTCGTCCGCAGGGAGTAGCAGTGCACCGTTCCGAAGCCCCGGCCGTCACCGAGATCGCCGTGGCGGATGCGAAGGCCGGCCCGTACGGCATCGCCTCCGGGCCGGACGGCGCCCTCTGGGTCACCCTGGCCCGGACCGGCCGGATCGCGCGTCTGACCCCCGACGGGGCGGTCACCGAGCACGCGCTGGACTCCGCGGGGTGCATGCCGCTCGTGATCACGGCGGGGACCGACGGCGCGCTGTGGTTCACCCGGTCCCAGGACCACCGGATCGGCCGCATCACGACCGACGGCACGGCACGGTCCGTGGCCGTCCCTACGCCCGGTGCCGGCCCGTACGGGATCACGCCCGGCCCGGACGGGGCCGTGTGGTTCACCGAGATGAACGCCGACCGGATCGGCCGGGTCACCGCCGACGGCCGTGTCTCGGAGGTCGAGGTGCCGGTCGCGGGCGGCATGCCGTCGGCGATCACCACGGGCCCGGACGGCGCGCTGTGGTTCACGCTCAACCAGGCCAACGCGGTGGGCCGGGTCACGGTGGGCGGCGAGATGACGATCCACCCCCTGCCCACGCCGGCCTCCGGACCCGTGGGTATCGCCAGCGACGGGTCCGCCCTGTGGTTCGCGCAGATCGCGGCGGGGCAGATCGGCCGGATCACGCCCGACGGCGCGGTCCAGGAGTTCCCGCTGCCGGACCGCGATGCCAAGCCGCACGCCGTCGTCGCGACCGGGCCGGGGGAGTGCTGGTTCACGGAGTGGGGCGGCAACCGGATCGGCCGGATCACCGCGGACGGCGAGGTCAGCGAGCACGACCTGCCCACGCCGTCCTCCGAACCGCACGGCATCACCGTGGGGCCCGACGGCGCGGTGTGGGCGGCGCTGGAATCCGGCGGGGTCGCCCGGCTCGGGCGCTAGCTAGTCCCGTACGGCGGGCTGGTCCCGCACCGCCGCCGTCTCCACCGCCTGCAGGGCCTCCCGCAGGCCTGCCGCCGTGCCCTCCGCCTGGGCCTGACCCGCGAGCGCGGCCGCACGCGACCGCTCGGCCTCCGTCACCTGCTCCCGCAGCGCGCCCAGTGCGTCGCGGGCAGCGGCGAGCTCGCCCTCCAGACGGGCGGCTGCCGCCTCCGCGGCCGCCCGTGCGGTGTCGGCCGCGGCCCGGTCGTGCTGGGCACGCGTGACGTCGTCCCGGGCGGCCTCCAGCGCGGTGCGCACATCGGCGAGGGACTCGCGCAGCCCGACGGCGGCCCCGTCCGCCTGGGCCCGGGCTGCGTCGGCCGCCGCCCGGGCACGCTCGGCGGCGGTCACGGCGGCTCGTTCCTGGGTCAGCGCGGAGCGCGTGTCGGCGAGCTCGGCCTCCAGCCGGGCGACCGTCGCGTGGGTGGTGGCCCGCTCCCGCTCGGCCGCGGCGCGTTCCTCCTGCGCGGTCCCGACGGCCTCGCGTGCGGTCTCCAGCACCGCGCGGAGCTGTGCGAGCTCGGCGTCCGCCTCGTCCACACGGGCGGCCAGCGCGTCCGCCTCACCGACCACCGCCGTCAGCGCCTCGTCCGACGCCGCGGCCGCTGCCTCGTGCTCCGCGCGGGCCGCCTCGACGGCGGCCCGCCACAGCGCGTCCATGCCGCTCGACAGGAGGGCGCTGACGGTGGCGGGCAGGTCGGGGAGGGCCGACCGCGCCTCGTCCTGCGCAGCCCGCTCCTCGCGCCACTCGCGCAGGTACTTCGTCGCAGCCGCGTTGGAGCAGCCGGCGCGCTCGCGCACGCTCGTCACGGTGACCGTGGCGCCCTCGGCCACGAGGGTGTCGGCAGCCTGGAAGACCCGTTCCTTGTCCCGCACGTCGTTTCTCCGTCTCGATCGGTCCGCCGGCGCATCCCGCGGTTCTTTTCCGCAGAGGATCGTTCACCCGCGTAGTAGTAGGCGTAGTACGACAATACTACGCCTACTTTCGATCCCACACAGTGCGCACCCGCTTTCCTGAAGCGGGTGCGCACTGAAGTTGAGAGTGGCTATTTATCAACGATTGCTCGCGCTCCGGGGAGCGCTACTGCGCGCAGAGGGAGCAGATAGTGAGCAGCGGATCCACGTGCGATCCAGCGGGCCGCGCGGGGACGACCGCCCGGTCGCGCTCGGCGACGCTCTGCTCAGCCCTCGGCCACGTCGCGGAGGAACACGATGCCGTCCTGGTCCGCGAGCCGCGCCGGGTCCAGGGGCGCGTACCCGAACCAGGGAGACGTCCGGGCGGCGAGCGCCGGGCGCTCGGTGCCGGTCCCCGCGGTCTCGGCCCTGAGCGCGGCGGCGTCCACGAGCAGCCGGTCCCGGCCCAGCGCGTACAGCCGTCCTTCGACGGTGCCCGGCTCCGGGACGTCCACGCCCCGGTGGCGAAGCGTCCCGAGCGCCGTGGCCACGACCGTGTACCGGTCGCCCAGCCGGGCGTCGACGAGCGCGCCGGCACCCCACCACTCCAGCCGGGGGTGGTCCCACATGCGCAGGGTGCTGCGGCCCCGCCGGAGGTGGCTGTTGTGGGCGTTGACCAGCACGGGGCCACGTCCGGCCAGGGCGAGCAGGTTCTCGGCGATCATGGTGTCGCGGATCCCGAGCAGGCGGGTCATGCGCGCGGGTGACGGGTCGGCCATCCAGAAGTGGTAGCGCAGCAGGCCGGTCGCGGTGCGCGCGTACAGGTGGGCGCGATCCCGTTCCTGCGGTGTGGAGCCGGCCAGGAGCTGCGGGGCGTGGCTGTCGAGCAGGGTCGCCAGGTCGTCCGCGAGCAGGCGCAGCTCCCTGGCCTCGGCGGACTGCCCCACCGATCGGGTGGGGTCCGTCATAGCGGCGGGCTCGGTCCAGCGGTCGTCCGGGCCGATGATGCGGTCCAGCACGTCGGCGCCGCAGGGCAGCAGGTCGGCGTCCACCCGGGCGGCCTGGTAGTCGTGCAGTGCCGTGAGGGCCGCGCGCGGGCTGGCGGCCGCGGAGATCTCCAGGGGCCCGTCGACACCGGCGAAGCGGACCTGCTGCGCGGCGGGGCGTCCGTCGTTGTGGGCGCGCATCCAGCGCACGAGCTCGCGGTTGCCGGGGTACGCGCCCCAGTCGTGGCTCAGGCCGTGGGCCAGGACGTGGTCGAGGTCGCCCCGGCCGGTCGTGACGTAGTCGTCCACGAGCAGGCCCGCGAGGCAGTCGGTCTCCAGGGCGATGGTGCGGTAGCCGTGCTGTTCGACGAGCTCGCGGAACAGGGTGTTGCGCATCCTGAGCAGGTCCTGCGCGCCGTGCGTCGGCTCGCCCAGTGCCAGGACCTGTGGCGGGCCGGGGACAAGGCCCAGCAGGGAGGCGGCGTCGACGGGATGAACGGTGTGCTCGATGTCTCTCACCATTCCCTCAACGGTATCGTTGAAGGCTTGGTTGAGACCTTGTCACAGAACGGAGCCGAGCGTGGGGCAGAACCCTCAAACGGGCGTACGGCTGCGGCCCGTCGATCTGGCCCGCGGGCACGGGCTGTCCACGCAGGCGGTGCGCAACTACGAGGACGCCGGCATCCTGCCGGCCGCCGACCGGACACCCGCGGGGTACCGGGTGTACACCCCGCGGCACGCGCGGGCGCTGCGCGCCTTCCTTGCCCTGGTGCCCGGCCACGGCCACCAGGCCGCGGCCGCGATCCTGCGCGCGGTGCACGACGGCGCCCTCGGCGAGGCGTACCGGCTGATCGACGAGAGCCACGCGCTGCTCCTGGAGGACCGGCGGACCCTGCGGGCCGTCGAGGACGCCCTGCGCGACCTGGACGGCGCGCCGCCCGCCCGGCCGATCCGGCGAACCGAGCCGCAGGACACGTTCATCGGCCCGCTCGCGGCCCGGCTGCGGATCCGGCCCGCCACCCTGCGTACCTGGGAGCGCGCGGGCCTGGTCCGTCCGCGACGGGACCCGCAGACCGGGTACCGGGTCTACGACGCCGCCGCGGTGCGCGACGCACGGCTGACCCACCAGCTCCGCCGTGGCGGGTACCTGCTGGAGCAGATCGTCCCGCTCATCGAGCAGGTGCGGACCGCCGGGGGCCTGGAACCGCTGGCGGCGACCCTGGACGAGTGGCAGGGCCGCCTCACCGCTCGCGGCCGGGCACTGCTGGCCGGGGCCGCCGCCCTAGAGGCCTATCTCGCCTCGACCGACGGGGCAGCCGTCACCGGCCGGCCCGCAGCCGCGCCGCCTGCTTGATCAGGTGCGTACGCTCGGCGGCGCTGGTCGCCCGGTCCGCGGCGGCCGTGTAGTGCCTCACGGCCAGCTCGATGTCGTCGGCACGCTCGTACAGGTGCGCGGCCACGGCGTCCCACCGGGACAGCCCCGGGTCGACGTCGGCCAGCGCGGCCAGGCCGGCGCGCGGGCCGTCCACCTGCCCGACGGCGACCGCCCGGTTGAGCGCCACGACGGGGCTGGCCGTGAGCGCGGCGAGCTCGTCGTACCACTGCAGGATCTGCGGCCAGTCGGTCTCCGCGGCGCTGGGCGCGTCGTCGTGCAGGGCGGCGATCGCCGCCTGGGCCTGGTACTGGCCCAGGCGGTCGCGGGACAGGGCGGTCTGGAGCACGTCGACGCCCTCGGCGATCATCGCCGTGTCCCAGCGGCCCCGGTCCTGCTCGTCGAGCGCCACCAGCTCGCCCGAGGCGGTGTATCGGGCGTCCCGTCGTGCGTGGTGCAGCAGCATCAGGGCCAGGAGCCCGGCGATCTCGGGGTCCGCACCCTCCGGACGCACCGCCGAGGACACCGCGAGCTGCCGCGTGAGCCGGATCGCCTCGTCCGCCAGCGAGATCTCGCCCGTGAAGCCCTCGTTGAAGATCAGGTACAGCACGTGCAGCACCGCACGGACGTCGCCGGGTGTGTCGAACCGCTCGCCGGTGATGGTGCGCTTGGCCCGGGAGATCCGTTGCGCCATCGTGGCCTCGGGAACCAGGAACGCCCGCGCGATCTGGGCCGTGGTCAGCCCGCCCACGGCCCGCAGCGTCAGCGCGATCGCCGACGCCGGGCTGAGCGCCGGGTGGCAGCAGCGGCTCAGGAGCAGGAGCGTGTCGTCCGACTGCTCGGTGGGGCCCTGCGGCGGCTCGTCGTGCACCCGTTCCTCGCGGCGCCGCCGGGCCGCCTCGGACCGCTGCAGGTCGATCAGCTTGCGGCCGGCCACCCGCAGCAGCCACGCCTTCGGGTCGTCCGGCGGGTCCTCGGGCCAGTGCCGCACGGCCTCGATGAGGGCTTCCTGGACGGCGTCCTCGGCCGTCGCGAAGTCTGCTCCGCGGCGGACGAGGACGCCCAGGACCTGCGGCGCCAGCGTCCGCACCCGGTCGTTCACGGCGTCGTGGTCCACGTCCAGCCCTCCTCAGGTCGCCCGGCTCACTCAGCCGGCTCACTCAGAGATCGTCAGGTCCTCTCCGAGGAACGGCCGCACCTCGAGCCACTCGTAGATCGGCCGTCCGCCGACGCCGGGTGCGGCGGACAGCTCCGCCGCGGCCTCGTAGGCCCGCTCCTGGGACTCGACGTCGATGATCATCCAGCCCGCGATGAGGTCCTTCGTCTCCGCGAACGGCCCGTCCGTCACCGGCGGGCGGCCCTCGCCGTCGTACCGGACGAACGTGCCCTCCGGCGAGAGCGCGCCCTCGCTCACGAACTCTCCGCTCTGCGTCAGCTTCTCGGCGAAGCGGCGCATGTAGTCGATGTGGGCCGTGATCTCCTCGGGGCTCCACTGGTCCATCGGCACGTCGGTGCCGGGCACCCACTCCGGGCCGGACCGCCGGTAGTGCTTGAGCAGCAGGTACTTCGCCATGGTCGTCTCCCTGGTTCACGGGCCCCGCGGGCCCTGCGTCGTGGACGCGGTTCGTGCGCCCTCGACCCTAGGACGGAGCCGTCGCCGGGTTCTCGACATCAGGATCACCGATCCGGGTGCAGAAGTTCGCGATGCTCTGACGGCGCCGGCCAGGGGCGCGCCCCGGTCAGCCTGCCCGGCTCCGCACGGCCGTGATCGGCGTGACCGCCGCCGCCGTACCCGGTGTGTCGTCGGCCGGCCCCGGGAGGACGGCGGACGCCTGGAACGCCGCGCTCATGGTCTCGCCCAGGGCGTCGAGGTCGTCCTCGAACAGGCCCGCGTACGTGGACAGCGTCAGCACCGGCGACTCGTGCCCCAGCATGCGCTGCACGGCCTTGACCGTGGCGCCGCCGGAGATCGCCAGGGACGCCGCGGTGTGCCGCAGGTCGTGCAGGGTGAGCGTGTCGAAGTCCTCGGCACCCGGGGCGAGCGTGGTCCGCGACAGCGCCGTCAGCAGCCGGGTGCGGCTCACCTTCTCGCCGCGCGTCATCGTCTGCCGGGCCCGGTCGTCCGCCGCCACCAGGGCCCACGTCGCAGGGTCGGTCACACCCGTAGGCTGCTGCCCGCCCGCGGCCTGGAGACGGCGGACGGCGGCGACCACACCGTCGTCGTACAGGCCTGCGGCGGGCAGGCCCAGGGCCTGCCGGAGGGTGCGGACGGCGCTGCCCGCCGCGTCGACGGCCGGGCGGAAGGCGGACCGGTCGAAGCTCTCCCGGCGCAGCGGACCGCCGCGCGTCCCGGTGAACAGCAGGTCGCCGGCGCCCCGGCCCGCCGCCTGCGCGGCCACCGCCTCGACCAGCGACGCGGGCAGCGGCACCTCCCGCCGGGCGTGGGTCTTGGTGTCGCCGAGCAGCAGCGTGCCGTCGTCCAGCCGCGTGTAGGCCTTGTCCACGCGTACGCGGCGGCGCAGCGGATCGACGTCGGCCACCGTCAGGGCGCTGACCTCGCCCCAGCGCAGGCCCGTCAGGGCCGTGAGCAGCACGAGGGTGCGCGTCTGGGCCGACGTCGCGGCGTCCGCGACACGGCGCAGCTGCTCGTGGGACAGGTACCGGTGCGGCTTGGTCTTCGGCGCCCGCGGCAGGGCCGGCACCTTGCCCGACGGCGTCCGTGCGGGGTTGGTGCGCAGCCGGCGAGCGTCCACCGCGGCGTCGAGGAGGGCGACCAGGAGCCGGGCCGCGTCCCGCCGCCGCGCGGGCGAGGCGGTCCGGCCGGTGGTGGGGGACGTCATGGTCGCCGCCCAGCGAGCCACGTCCTCGTGGGTGACCTGCCGCAGCGGCCGGGCCCCGAACGTGGGCGCGACCAGCGACCGGAACCGCTCGTGCTCGGCCTCGAGCGTGCGGGGCGCGCGGTCCACGCGAGCCTCCTGCCAGGTCGCGAACCACTCGGCGACGGTGATGCGGCCGGCGGACGGGTCGATCCACTCGGCGTGCTTGCCCGCCTCCTCCTGACGCCGGGCCTCCGCGAGCGCCTCGCGCCGCACGGTGAAGCGGCGGGTGCTGCGCAGGCGCCCGTCGACGCGGTAGCGGCCGACGTAGCCGGTGCGGCCCGCGGAGTCGGTGCGCTGCTCGGTGTACGCCACGGGGGCAGCGTAGTGGGGGTGGCCGGTGGCGGTGCGGCGGCAGGTCGGTCCTGCGTGTCGCGCGGGCCGTGCGTCCTCGGCCGCGCGTCCTCAGAGGGCCCGGGCCTGGCCGGTCAGCGCGTTCCACCCGATGCGGCCGCCCAGCGCGAGGAGCACGGTGCCGGTGACGCGGTCGGTGGCGCGGGCGATCGCCCGCCCGGACAGCCAGCGCCGGGCCAGGCCCGCGGCATGGATGAGCAGGGCGAGCCAGGCCATCCCGATGATGTCGTGCTCCACGGCCAGCAGGAGGCCCATGAGCAGGTGGGGCACGTCGTCGGGCAGGAACTGCGGGATGGTCGCGAGGTAGAACACGCCGACCTTCGGGTTGAGCAGGTTGGTGGTGGCGCCGACGGCGAACGACCGCCAGGCGGACCGCTCCTCGTCCGCCGTGCCGGGCACGGGGAGCGGACGGCGGCGTCGGCCGTCGTCATGGGGTGTCGGGCGGGCGCATGCCACCGGGTAGTTTGGAGGCATGCGCGTTCTCGTCTCCGGTGGGGCCGGCTACATCGGCTCGCACACCGTCCTCGCCCTGATAGCCGCCGGTCACGACGTCGTGGTGGTCGACGACTTCTCCAACTCCAAGCCCACCGTGCAGGGTCGCCTGGAAGCGCTCGCCGGGCGCGCCGTCCCGTTCCACGCGTTCGACCTGACCGACGTCGACAAGACCGAGCGGCTGTTCGCGCACGAGCAGATCGACGCCGTCGTGCACTTCGCCGGGTACAAGGCGGTGGGGGAGTCGGTCACCAAGCCGCTGGAGTACTACCGCAACAACCTGGACTCGACGTTCGCCCTGGCGGCCGCGATGGCGAAGCACGGGGTGACGAAGCTGGTGTTCTCCTCGTCGGCCACGGTGTACGGCGAGAAGGCGCCCGTGCCCTACCAGGAGGACTACGAGCACCTGTCGTCCTCCTCCCCGTACGGGCAGACGAAGGTGATGATCGAGCGGGTCCTGTCGGACGTCGCGCACATCTCCGAGGGCTGGAAGGTGGCGCTGCTGCGGTACTTCAACCCGGTCGGGGCGCACGAGAGCGGGGATATCGGTGAGGACCCGCAGGGCGTGCCGAACAACCTGATGCCGTTCATCGCGCAGGTGGCGGTGGGCCGCCGGGACAAGCTGACCGTGTTCGGCGGCGACTACCCGACCGCCGACGGCACGGCCGAGCGGGACTACCTGCACGTCACCGACCTCGCGGCCGGGCACGTGGCAGCGCTGGAGCACCTCGACGACATGGCCGAGCCCGCGCGCGCGTTCAACCTCGGCACGGGCACCGGCACGTCGGTGCTGGCGCTGCTCAAGGCGTTCGAGCGGGCCGTCGGCCGGGAGCTGCCCTACGAGATCGGCCCGCGCCGCGCCGGCGACCTGCCCGCGTTTTGGGCGGACCCGACGCGCGCCAACACCGAGCTGGGCTGGCGCGCCACCAAGACGATCGACGACATGTGCGCCGACACCTGGCGGTGGCAGTCGAAGAACCCGGAGGGCTTCCCGGACGCCTGAGCGTGCTCCGCCGTCGCCGGCGGGTCAGACGACCGGGTTGCCGATCGGCGGGGTCTCCAGGCGGTCGAAGTCGAGCTGGGGGACGCCCTCGTCCGCGTCGGGCGCTCGGTGCCGGGCACCGGCGCCGGGCTCCTGCGGGGCTTGCTGCGGGGCTGGCGTCGGTGCCTGCTGCGGGGTTCGGTCCACGGGTTGGGCGTGCGCCTCCTCGAACGCGCGCACGATCGACCACGGCAGCCGGATGTAGCCCTCGACGTCGAACCCGTTGGCGATGGCCCAGGCCCGCATCTGGGCCGGGGTGGCGCGGTTGCGGCCGTCGGTGGGCTTCTTGGTGCCCGACTCGTCGACCAGCTTGGGGAACTCGACCGGCGTCGCCTCGACGATCGGCTCGATCACGGAGTCCCGCGAGCAGCCCAGGGTGTCGGCCACGCGCCACAGCTCCTGGCGTGCCTCCAGGTGGTACCGGTCCGCCTCGATCGCCTGGTGCACCAGGGCGTCGAAGAACTTCCGCCGGATGTCGGCCGCCGCCTCGGGGGTGAGCCGGTACAGCGGTTCGGCGTCGGCCAGGTGGGCGGCCGTGGCCGGGGTCAGGCGCCCGTCGTGCAGGGTCTCGGCCACCAGGGCCAGGTATCCGTGCGTGTGCACGTCGGCGACGGCGGCGATGGCGTCGGCGAGCGGCTGCCCAGCGAGCGTGGTCAGGATGCCGGGCCCCCGCCGTCCGGGCCACGGGCGGCGCGGCTCGGCGGCGCGGCTCGGCCCGTCCGGCCACGGGTAGACCCAGGCGCGCAGGGTGACCTGGAGCAGCTCGGGCAGGTCGGGCACCCCGCTCGCGCTCTGCACGAACCGGCCCAGCAGCCCCGCCACGGCGCGGGCCTCGTTGACCGGGTGCGAGTTGGGCGGTATGCCGCCGCCCTCCAGCGCCACGCCGGCGGCGGTGCAGCAGTCCGACAGCCGCCGGTGCTTCAGGGCCGGCAGGTAGTGGTAGCTCGCGTCGATGATCGTGAGCTGGGCGAAGGCCGGCAGGTCCCAGCCGAGGCGTGCCAGCTCCGCCCGCAGCACCTCGATGCCCAGGCGACCGTTGTGCGTCACGATCGCCATCTGCGACAGCCGCTCGCGGAGCGTGGCCGCGACGTCGGCGAGCGCTATCCATGCTCCGTCCGGGTGGAGCACCGCCGACCACTCGTCGACGACGGTTCCGCGCTCGTCGACGCGCACGACGGCGATCTCCCGCAGGCGCGCCGTCGCGACCTCGATGCCGGTGATGCGTGTGGACACCGCTGCGTACGCCGGCTTGCCTACGCGTTCATCCCTCGCCATGCGCGTCCTTTCTCGACAGCCGTGCCGCCGGCAGCGCTACGACGCGCCACAGGGTGCCATCAGTGCGAGAGTCCTGAAAGTGGAGATCGTACGAATATGTCGGATTCTGTGAAAATCACTACCAAAGATAGCGGACCGCCCCCCGATTATTAACACTAGTCATGGGTGTTTGGCCACTGTCTGGGGTAGGTCAAAAGGGGAGGTCATGGTGTTGTCGAAGCTCTCGGTCATGGACTGGCGCGCGATAGCCGCGCTGGTCTTCGCTCTTCCGTACGCCGCCCTGGTCCTGGTGGGAGAGCGGTTCGGGTGGCTCGAACCCTCGGCATCCGACGCTCTGACCAGCCCGATCACCATTGTGACACTGGGTTGCCTCCTGGCCGGCGCAGGCCTGGCGCTGACCCCGGTGCTGCAGGGCGGGAGCTACCCCGTCCTGAACATCCTCGTCGGTGGTGCGATGCTGCTCGGCTTCTGCTGGGCGGTGCTGGTGCTCGCGCAGGCGAAGTACGGGTGCGACCCGTTGAACGTGCTGCCCGGCTGCGGGTGATCTTGCGAAACTTTGCGCCTCAGCCCGCGGGGGCGTTTTCCCGTGCCGGTCGTCGCGCGGCCGGTACACAATGCGAGCGTGTTCCGCCGCCCCGACAGCCACCGCCTCGCCAGCCGTGAGCTGGTCACCCTCGGTACCGCCAGCCAGGTACCCACCAGGACCCGCAACCACAACGGCTATGTGTTGTTCTGGGACGACGAGGTCATCCTGTTCGATCCCGGCGAGGGCACCCAGCGCCAGATGCTGCACGCCGGCATCTCCGCCACGGCACTGACCCGCATCGCGATCACGCACCTGCACGGCGACCACAGCCTCGGCCTGGCCGGCGTGGTGCAGCGGATCAGCCTCGACGCCGTACCGCAGACCATCCCGGTCACCTTCCCGGCCTCGGGCCGGCGCTGGGTCGAGAACCTGTGCGACGCCACCGCCTACTACCACCAGGAACGCCTGGCGCTCCAGGGGCTGACGCGCGACGGCGAGGTGCACCGAGTACCGGGGGAGCTGCACGGCCCGGCGGTGCTCAGCGCCGCCCGCCTGGACCACTCGCTGGAGGCCTACGGGTACCGGCTCGACGAGCCCGACGGCCGCCGCATGGACCCGGCCCGCCTGGCCGCCGCCGGCATCACCGGGCCCGACGTCGGCCGGCTCGTCCGTGCAGGCACGCTGGACACCCCGCACGGCACGGTCCGGACGGAGGACGTCAGCGACCCGCGACCCGGGCAGTCGTTCGCCTTCGTGATGGACACCCGGATCTGTGACTCCGTGTGGCGCCTGGCCGACGGCGTGGACCTGCTCGTCATCGAGTCCACGTACCTGGACCGCGACCGGAACCTGGCACACGACCACGGGCACCTGACCGCCCTGGAGGCCGCGACCGTGGCCGCGCAGACCGGCGTGCGCAGCCTCGTGCTGACCCACTTCTCACAGCGGTATACCGACCCGGGCGAGTTCGAGCGCGAGGCCCGCACCGTGTTCGACGGCGAGCTCACCGTCGCGGCCGACCTCGGCCGGGTGCGGGTGCCGCCGCGACGGTGAGCCGGGCACGTCCACCGCGGGTGCGCCCGGGGCGGACTCTCGCGGTGGCGACGGTGCCGCAGGTGGTCTAGGCTTCTTGTGAAAGCCGGGGCAGGTCTCCCGGTTATAGATCGGCCGGGGCCCTTTCAGTTCTCACTGTGGGGGCCCTCAGGCATTTCTGGGACAGGTACGGGCATCTCCGTGATCACGGTCGAGACCGTCTGGTGGGACACCAGCCATTGCGCGGCCGCCGGATCGACAGCCGCCAGCACTCGTCGCGTCGCCCTGAGATGGCGCTTGACCACGGCGCCACCCGGCAGGAGCGGTTCCAGGTGAGCGATGCGGTTGCGCAGGCGATAGAGGCCGTCGATGTCGCGCACCAGGTCCGAGACGGGTCGGTCGAGGTGAGGGAACGCCCGCGAGATCGCGGAGCGCCAGAGAAACCTGCGCCCTGGGTCCTTGCTCGGCAGCATGAACCGCCACGTGCCGAACATCAGCTGCGCCAGGACGTCGTCGTGCGTCACCGGACGCGGACCGGTGCTGGAGTCCTTCACGGCGAGCGTCGCGCGGCGGAGCGCCTTGTCGATCTCCTCTCGACGGACGACCCGCTCGACCAGCCGTGACGGATCCATCAGCCAGTCGGCGTGGTGGGCGCGGCCGGTGCGCGGGTCGATCTGCGTCGCGTTCCAGACCCGCAGCTCGGCGTCGATGGCGTTGCGGAGGAAGACCTCGACCAGGTGCAGCATCTTGTAGACCGCCGAGGACATCTCGACGTTCCACTGGTAGAGCGCCAGTGCGGCGCGGACGTTGCCACCGGCGGCCCGCAGGTAGGGCGCGAGCCGTGGCGCGCTGAGCAGCACGGCGACCGCGCGGTGGTGGGTCGCGGTCAGGGTAGGGACGGCCATCGATGACTCCTCGGAACTGGGGCTGAACGCTCCCCAGGTTCCCAGAGAAGCACCCTCTTGGCCTGCGTTGACCCTTTTTGTTGCATATACGCAACGGCGGTCGTCCGTGGGCCCGGGCCGCTGACCAGGAACCGGTGTCCACGGGCAGTTCTCCCCGTTGACCTGCCGGTGGGCCCCCACCACGATGCGGGTCATGAGCAACCCGGCGAACCTGATGACCTGGGACGGTGCCGTCAACCTCCGCGACCTCGGCGGCCTCCCCCTGGAGGACGGCACGACCACCACGGCCGGGCAGGTCTGGCGCTCCGGGGCACCCGACCCGATCACCTCCACCGGCTGGGCGGAGGCCGTCGAGGCGGGACTCACGACGGTGGTCGACCTGCGCAACCCCGCCGAGGTCAAGCTGGCTCGCGACCTCCTGCCCGGTGCCGCCCGTCCCACCGGGATCATCACCCGCAACACCCCTACCGAGGATCCGGGCGACCCCCACTTCCAGGCCGCCTGCGGCCCCTGGCTGGACCACCCGCGCTCCTACGCACCCACCACGGCCATGTACCCGCACCTGGTCGGTGCGGCCTTCCGGGCGCTCGCGGACGCACCAGGGCCGGTCCTGGTGCACTGCTCGGCGGGCCGTGACCGGACGGGCATGATCACGGCGATGCTGCTGTCGCTGACGGGTGTCGAGCACGAGGCGATCGCCACGGACTACGAGCAGGCCTTCCGCGGGACGAGCCATCGCGGGGGCGGTGTCGCCTACGACGTCGAGCGGGGTGCGTGGGTGCAGCACCCGGGGGAGACGTGGACGGCCCGGCAGATGGACGGGCGGGTCCGCGAGCGCCGTGCGGCGCTGCTGGACTGGCTGGCGGAGCTGGACGTGGTGGCGTACCTGCGGTACGTGGGTCTGGACGAGGCGCGGGTCAGGCGGTTGCGGGAGCGTCTGCGGTGAGCGCGGCGGGCAGCTCGAGCGTCATGTAGGTGCTGTGCGGGTCGAGGGTGTAGTCGCCGAACGGGCCGCACTCGGTGAAACCGTGCCGGGCGTACAGGCGGCGGGCGGGGGCGAAGTAGTCCTGGGTGCCGGTCTCGAGGCTGACGCGCCGGTAGGTGCGGCGGTGTGCCTCGGCGAGGATCGTGGCCAGCACGGCGGAGGCGACGCCGCGGCCGCGGGCGGTGGTGGCGGTGCGCATCGACTTGATCTCGCCGTGGGTGGCGGGGGTGCCGGGGCGGGCGTCGAGCTCGTTGAGGGCGCCGCAGCCGAGCAGGGTGCCGTCGTCGTCGCGGGCGGTCCAGAAGGTGAGGGTGGGGGCGAGCAGCGCGGAGTGGTCCAGGGCGTGCACGCTCTCTGCGGGGGAGGTGGCGTACATGTCGGTGAGGTGCTCGTCCAGCAGCTGGCGGACGTCGTCGCGGGCGGGGGAGTCGGTCTCGATGTGCACGCCACCATCTTGCGGGTGGCGGCGGGGTGGTGACGTCCGTATGGCGGGCCCGTGTGGCGCACGTCACGCCCTGGGGGTAGGAATCTCCAGGTGCGCGCACGCCCGTGCGCCTGTGCCGGCCGACGAGGGCCGGGGACCGAGGAGAACGACGATGTCGCTGCCGAGCCCGAGCTACACGATCACCCTGCGCGTGGAGGTGGCCGCCTCGCAGCGCGCCACGAGCACGGTGGTAGCGGCGGTGGCCGACGCCGGGGCCGCGGTGATGGGCGTGGACATCGCGCACTCGACGTCGCACGGGCTGGTCGTGGACGTCACGTGCGACACGATCGACGCGGAGCACGGTGAGCGGGTGGTGGCGGCGGTCGACGCCGTCGAGGGCGCCCACGTGCTCAAGTGGAGCGACTCGACGTTCCTGATGCACCTGGGCGGCAAGATCGAGGTGACGACCAAGGTGCCGCTCAAGACGCGCCGGGACCTGTCGCGCGCGTACACGCCGGGGGTGGCGCGGGTGTGCCTGGCGATCGCGGAGAAGCCGGAGGACGCGCGCCGGCTGACGATCAAGCGCAACACGGTCGCCGTGGTCACGGACGGTACGGCGGTGCTGGGCCTGGGGGACATCGGGCCGGCGGCGGCGCTGCCCGTGATGGAGGGCAAGGCGGCGTTGTTCAAGGAGTTCGGCGGGGTGGACGCCTGGCCGGTGTGCCTGGACACGACGGACACGGACGAGATCGTCTCGATCGTCAAGGCGATCGCGCCCGTGTACGGGGGCGTGAACCTGGAGGACATCGCGGCGCCGCGATGTTTCGAGATCGAGGCGCGGCTGCGTGCGGAGCTGGACATCCCGGTGTTCCACGACGACCAGCACGGTACGGCGATCGTGGTGCTGGCGGCTCTGGTGAACGCCCTGAAGGTGGTGGGCAAGGACCTGGCCGAGGTGCGGATCGTGGTGTCCGGGGTGGGTGCGGCGGGCAACGCGATCATCCGGCTGCTCAAGGCGCAGGGCGCCCGGCACGTGGTGGCGTTCGGGCGGGACGGAGCGCTGCACCCGGGTGTGGTCACCGACGACCCGCACCGGCGCTGGATCGTGGAGAACACGAACGTGGACGGGTTCTCCGGCACGCTGCAGGAGGGCCTGAAGGGTGCCGACGTGTTCGTCGGGGTCTCTGCGGGCGGCATCCTGTCGGGTGCGGACGTGGCGCAGATGGCGCAGGACGCGATCGTGTTCGCGCTGGCCAACCCGACCCCGGAGGTGGACCCGCTGGAGGCGGCGCAGACCGCCGCGGTGGTGGCCACCGGGCGCAGCGACTATCCCAACCAGATCAACAACGTGCTGGCCTTCCCCGGCCTGTTCCGGGGGCTGCTGGACACCGGTGCCCGGGACATCACCACCGAGCTGCTGCGGGTGGCGGCCCTGGCGATCGCGGACGTCGTGGGTCCGCAGGAGCTGAACAGCGCCTACATCGTGCCGGGCGTGTTCGACCACCGGGTCGCCGAGGCCGTCGCGGACGCGGTGCGCGCTGGCGCGGAGGCGTCCGGGGCGGGCTCGGCGACCCGGTAGGTGGGCGGGTCAGCCCAGCAGGCCGCCGAGGGTGGCGTTGACGGCGCTGCTGACCAGCGCGGCCGCGCCGAAGACCATGGCGAGCAGGGCGCCGGTGGAGGCCACCAGCGGGATCCACCAGCGCACGGAGTCGCGCGGGGCGGAGGCGAGGACGGGACCGTCGGTCCGGTCGGACGAGGCGTAGTTCGGGTGCACACTGTTTCTCACACCCTGATAGACGTCCGGGAGGGCCGGATCGATGCCCGCCGACCGGTAACGGTTCGGGAACGGTCGTCCCGGACCGGGACGGCGGGCCGACGAGGGAGGGTTGAGGTGGGCGTGAAGAGCATCGGGTTCCTGTCCTTCGGTCACTGGACGCCGCACCCGCAGTCGGGGACGCGTTCGGCGTCCGACGCGCTGCTGCAGTCGATCGACCTGGCGGTGGCGGCCGAGGAGCTGGGCGCCGACGGCGCCTACTTCCGCGTGCACCACTTCGCCCGCCAGCTCGCCTCCCCGTTCCCGCTGCTGGCGGCGATCGGCGCCCGCACCAGCCGCATCGAGATCGGCACCGGCGTGATCGACATGCGCTACGAGAATCCCCTCTACATGGCCGAGGACGCCGGCGCGGCCGACCTGATCTCGGGCGGCCGCCTCCAGCTCGGCATCAGCCGTGGCTCACCCGAGCAGGTCGTGGAGGGCTACCGGTACTTCGGCTACGAACCCGCCCCGGACGACGCCGGCGCCGCCGACCTCGCTCGCGAGCACACCGCCCGGTTCCTGCAGGTGCTCGACGGCGAAGGGTTCGCCGAACCCAGCCCCCGGCCCATGTTCCCCAACCCGCCCGGGCTGCTGCGCGTCGAACCCCACTCCGAGGGCCTGCGCCGGCGCATCTGGTGGGGCGCCGGCTCCCGCGCGACCGCCGAGTGGACCGCGACCCAGGGCATGAACCTCATGTCCTCCACGCTGCTCACCGAGGACACCGGCATCCCCTTCCACCGGCTGCAGGCCGAGCAGATCCAGCGGTTCCGCGACGCCTGGGCCGCCGCCGGCCACGAGCACACGCCACGGGTCTCCGTCAGCCGCAGCATCTTCCCGATCACCGACCAGCGCGACCGCCAGTACTTCGGCATGGAGGTCCACAGCCAGGACCAGGTGGGCCGCCTCGAGACCGGGACCGCCCGATTCGGCAAGACCTACGCGGGCGAGCCCGACGCCCTGATCGAGGACCTGCGCGAGGACGAGGCGATCGCGGCGGCCGACACGCTGCTGCTGACGGTGCCCAACCAGCTCGGCGTGGACTACAACGCCCACGTCATCGAGAACATCGTCCGGCACGTGGCGCCCGCGCTCGGCTGGCGCTGAGGATCGACCGGAGCGGAGCCCGGACGGCGGGTGAGCGGGGATCTCACCCGCCCACCCGCTGTCGGCCCCGCCCCGGCGGTGGGACTCTGACGGACATGAGCATCATCCGCACGCCCGAGCCCGCCCAGGCGACCGGCGCCTGGGCGGAGCAGTACGCCGGGGACCTCGAAGCCCTCGGCTACGTGCCGAGCCACACCCGCGTCATGGCCACCAACCCCCAGGCGCACCAGGCGTTCGAGGACCTGACCGGCTCCGTCGCGCAGAGCATCGGCCTGCGCCTGTACGAGCTCGTCACCCTCGCCGCGGCCGGCGCCATCGGCTCGCAGGCGTGCCGCCTGGCCCACGGCCGCAGGTCCCGCAGCCTGTTCGACGACGCCCAGCTCGAACGCATCGCGCTGGACTACCACACCGCCGGCCTGAGCGACCTGGAGGTCGCGGCCATGGAGCTCGCCGAACGAGTCGGCGGCGACTCCAGCGCCATCACCGAGCGCGACACCCAGCGGCTGCGCGAGCTGGGCCTGGACGACCGGCAGATCGTCGACGTCGTGCTGGCCGCCGCCGCACGCAACTACTACAGCCGCGCCCTGCACGCCCTGGCCGTCGAGCCCGACGTGCCGCCCGACCTCCCCGACAGCCTCCGCGAGGCGCTCCTGAGGGGCATGCACCAGCCCGGCCGCTAGGCCGCGCAGGGGCTGACCGCGCGCGCAGCCTCCGGCACCGCCGGGACCGCACGGCCCGGGGCCACCACCAGCGACCGACGCCGCACCAGGTCACTCACCGTGCCGAGCGCTTCGCACCGCTCCACCAGGTAGACGCCGGACCACGGTCCCCGCGGACCGCCGCCCACCGCCGCGAGGACCGACCGCTGAGCCGTCCACCGCTCCCAGTGCCGCACGAACTGGTCCGGCTGGACCACACGGCCCCGGTCGAACTGCCCGTCCAGCGCGTCCGCCAGCGAGACGTCCACCGCGACCAGCACCGGGTCCCAGCCGAACCAGCGCGCCGCCAGACCCAGCAGCTCCCGCCGGCGCTCGCGGGTGGCGGTGTCGTGGACGAGCAGGGGCCTGCTCGCGCGCGGCCCGCGCACCAGGTGCAGCACCGTCGCCAGGAAGTGCAGGGTGTGCGCCGCCCACCGGTAGGCGCCGTACGGCACCCACGACGGCAGCCGCCGGGCCAGGCGGCGCCGGTGCCGGTCGGGGTCCAGCACCACGGCGCGCGGCACCTCCCTGGCCACCTGGGCCAGCAGAGTGCTCTTGCCCGCACCCGGCACACCGCCCACCACGACCAGCAGACCGTCAGGGACACGGGGAGAGCCGGCAGCAGAGCCGGACGGATCAGGGGAGCTCCGGACAGCGCGCGGCCGGGGGAGTGTGGCGGGTGTCGTCACGTGGTCCTCCATACGTAGGGGGCCGGGTGAGCAGCATCGCGCGTGCGGGTCCGCGCCTCCCGGGAACACCCTGGACGGGCGCTGGGCCAGGAACCGGACCACGACCGGACCGAGGGCGAAACCCCAGGTCACGGTCTCGAACAGATGCTCAGTTCCACTCCCAGGAACGAACAGAACCGTCCGTTTTGTTCCCCCTGGTTGTCAGGAGAGTGGGGAGGACGTGGGACGGACCCGCACACACCGTGGCACCATCACCGGGTGAGCACCGCACCCGACCCGCAGCACCTGCGCGACCTCGCCCTCCTGCGCCGTGTCCGCGACCGCATGGACCGCGAGTACACCCAGCCGCTGGACGTCGCGGCGCTCGCGGCCGGCGTGCACATGTCGGCGGGCCATCTCTCGCGCCGGTTCAAGGCGGCCTACGGGGAGTCGCCGTACAGCTACCTCATGACGCGGCGCATCGAGCGGGCCATGATGCTGCTGCGGCGCGGTGACATGAGCGTGACCGAGGTGTGCTTCGCGGTGGGTTGCTCGTCGCTGGGCACGTTCAGCACCCGGTTCACGGAGCTGGTGGGCGTACCGCCCAGCGTGTACCGCGAGGACCCGGTGCTGGCGGGTCAGGGCGTGGACACCGCCGGGCTGCCGGCGTGCATCGCCAAGCAGGTCACCCGGCCGGTCAGGAATCGAGAAGCGCGCACCGGCTGACCGGATCTAGCGTGGCTCTCATGAGCACGCAGCCGAGCATCACCATCCACCAGACCTTCCTGCCGCACACCGACCCCGAGGCGTCGCTGGCGTTCTATCGTGACGCCCTGGGCTTCGAGGTCCAGCTCGACGTGGGGCAGGGCACCATGCGCTGGATCACCGTGGGGCCCGCCGGGCAGGACACCTCGATCGTGCTGACTCCGCCCGGCGCGGACCCGGGCGTCACGGAGGCCGAGCGGCAGACGGTCGCGGAGATGATGGCCAAGGGCACCTACGCCGCGGTCATCCTCGGTACGCACGACCTGGACGCCACGTTCGAGCGGGTGCAGGCCAGCGGGGCCGAGGTCATGCAGGAGCCCGTCGACCAGCCCTACGGGTTCCGGGACTGCGCGTTCCGCGACCCGGCGGGCAACACCGTGCGCATCAAGCAGCTCTGAGGCCCGCACCGTGTGCATCCCCGGCCTGTCCGCACCTCCTGGAAGGTCCAGCATGAACGCAGCCAGCACCACCACCACGACTCCCGGCACGACGCCGGGCACCGCCTCCGCGACCGATACGCCCGACGCCGTCCACCCGGCCGACCGGCACGACACGATCGCCGTGCACGGCGCACGGGAGAACAACCTGCGCGACGTCAGCCTCCGGGTGCCCAAGCGCCGCCTGACGGTGTTCACCGGCGTGTCCGGCTCCGGCAAGAGCTCGCTGGTGTTCGCCACCATCGCCGCCGAGTCGCAGCGGATGATCAACGAGACCTACAGCGCGTTCGTGCAGGGCATGATGCCGTCGCTGTCCCGGCCCGACGTCGACCTGCTGGAGGGCCTGACCACGGCCATCGTCGTCGACCAGGAGCGGCTGGGGGCCAACCCGCGCTCCACCCTGGGCACCGTGACGGACACGAACGCGCTGCTGCGCCTGTTGTTCAGCCGTCTCGGCACACCGTCGGCGGGCCCCGCGGTCGCCTACTCGTTCAACGTGCCCGCCCGGACGGCCAGCGGCGTGATGACGTCGGCCACCGGTGAGAAGCAGATCGTGCGCGAGGCGCTCTACCACGGCGGGATGTGCCCGCGGTGCGAGGGTCGCGGCACCGTCTCCGACATCGATCTCGCCGAGCTGGTCGACGAGGACAAGTCGCTCAACGAGGGCGCCATCACCGTGCCCGGCTACAAGGCGGGCGGCTGGTCGGTGCGGTTCTTCACCGAGTCCGGGTACCTCGACGGCGACAAGCCGATCCGCGACTACACCGACACCGAACGGCACGACTTCCTCTACCGGGACGCGACCAAGCGCAAGATCGGCGGCGCCAACCTCACCTACGAGGGACTGGTGCCGCAGGTGCGCCGCTCGATGCTCACCAAGGACCGCGACGCCCTCCAGCCCCACCTGCGCGCGTTCGTGGACCGGGCCGTCACGTTCATCACCTGCCCGGAGTGCGACGGCACCCGCCTGGCCGCGAGCGCCCGCGCCTCGAAGATCCGCGGCATCAGCATCGCCGACGCGTGCGCCATGCAGATCAGCGACCTGGCCGCGTGGGTGCACGGCCTGGACGAGCCGTCCGTGGCGCCGCTGCTGAGCAACCTGGGCAACCTGCTGGACAAGTTCGTCGAGATCGGTCTGGGCTACCTGTCCCTGGACCGGCCGTCGGGCACGCTGTCCGGGGGAGAGGCGCAGCGCACCAAGCTGATCAGCCACCTCGGCTCCGCGCTGACGGACGTCACCTACGTGTTCGACGAGCCCACCATCGGCCTGCACCCCCACGACATCCGGCGCATGAACGACCTGCTGCTGCAGCTGCGCGACAAGGGCAACACCGTGCTCGTCGTCGAGCACAAGCCCGAGACCATCGCGATCGCCGACCACGTGGTCGACCTGGGGCCCGGCGCCGGCAGCGCCGGCGGCACCATCTGCTTCGAGGGCACCGTGGCCGACCTGCGCACCAGCGACACCCTCACCGGGCGGCACCTGGGCGACCGCGCCCGCCTCAAGGACGAGACCCGTACACCCACGGGCACGCTGGAGATCCGCGGCGCGAGCACCCACAACCTGCGCGACGTCGACGTCGACGTGCCCCTCGGCGTGCTGTGCGTCGTCACCGGTGTCGCAGGCTCCGGCAAGAGCTCCCTGATCCACGGCAGCCTCGCGGGCCGTGACGACGTCGTCATCGTCGACCAGTCCGCGATCAAGGGCTCCCGGCGCTCCAACCCCGCCACCTACACCGGGCTCCTGGATCCGGTCCGCAAGGCGTTCGCCAAGGCCAACGGCGTCAAGCCCGCCCTGTTCAGCGCCAACTCCGAGGGCGCCTGCCCCACCTGCAACGGCAACGGCGTCGTCTACACCCAGCTCGGCTTCATGGACACCGTCGCCACCACCTGCGAGGAGTGCGAGGGCAAGCGGTTCCAGGCCGCCGTCCTGGAGTACCGGCTCGGCGACGGCGAGACCGCCCGCAACATCGCCGAGGTCCTGGGCATGTCGGTCACCGAGGCCGAGGAGTTCTTCGGCAGCGGCCCCGCCCGCACCCCGGCCGCGCACAAGATCCTGCAGCGCCTGTCCGACGTCGGCCTCGGCTACCTCACGATCGGACAACCCCTGACCACCCTGTCCGGCGGCGAGCGGCAACGCCTCAAGCTCGCGACCTACCTCGGCGAACCCGGCGGCGTCTACGTCCTGGACGAGCCGACCGCAGGCCTCCACCTCGCCGACGTCGAGAACCTGCTCGCGCTGCTCGACCGGCTCGTCGAGCACGGCAAGTCCGTCGTCGTGATCGAGCACCACCAAGCGGTCATGGCCCACGCCGACTGGCTCATCGACCTCGGACCCGGCGCCGGCCACGACGGCGGGCAGGTCGTGTTCGAGGGCACGCCCGCCGTCCTGGTCGCCCAGCGGTCCACCGTCACGGGGGAGCACCTGGCACAGTACGTCCAGCAGTAGGCCGTCCGTCAGCCCCCGGCACGCACCAGACCCGACTCGTACGCGCACACCACCATCTGCGTCCGGTCCCGCAGCCCGAGCTTGCTCAGGATGCGGGACACGTGCGTCTTGACGGTCTGCTCCGCCAGGAACAGCTCCGTGGCGATCTCCGCGTTCGACCGCCCGCCCGCCACCAACCGCATCACGTCCAGCTCCCGGTCCGTCAACGCCCCCAGCGTGGCGTCCGGCGCGGAAGGCCGCGTCGGACGCGCCGCGTAGTCCGCGATCAGCGCCCGCGTGATCTTCGGCGACAGCAACGCCTCACCCGCGGCCACCACCCGCACCGCATGCGTCAGCTCCTCCGGCGGCGAGTCCTTCAGCAGGAACCCGCTCGCCCCCGCCCGCAACGCCGAGAACACGTACTCGTCCGCGTCGAACGTCGTCAGGATGATCACCTTGGGCCCCGTACCCGGCATCCCCATGATCGTGCGCGTCGCGTCCAGACCGTTCACCTTCGGCATCCGGACATCCATCAGCACCACGTCCGGCCGCGTGCGCCGCACCACCTCGGCGATCCCCACGCCGTCGTCCGCCGTCCCCACCACCGTGATGCCCTCGTGCGCCTCAAGGAGCGCCGCGAACCCCGCACGGATCATCGACTGGTCGTCGACCACCAGCACACGGATCGGTTCGGCGTCGGAGAGCGGCACCCACCCAACCTAGCCGACACCCCCAACTTCGCTCTCACGGGTGACGCGACACACCCACCCCAGCGCATAACCTGCCGGTGATGGACCACCCACACACCGCACCCGCGACAGCGGGCACCGCGCCGGGCACCGCACCCGCCCGCGGCGCTCGCCGACCCCGGCTGCGCTCCCTGCGCTCCCTGGCCCGGCTCGACCTGACCGCGTCCTCCATCGCCCGCCGAGAGGTGGTCTGGCTCTGGACCGTGGTCATCGTCGCCGCCGTCGCCCTCGCCGCCGTCGGCTGGCCCGTGACCGCCACCGGCTACGACACGCACCCCGCCGCGGCCATGAGCCTCACCCTGCTGCACTGCGCCGCCGCGATCCTCGCCGTCCGCTGGCCCTGGGCCGGCCTCGGCGCCTCCGTCGCAGCAGCCCTGCCGCTCATGATCGTCACCTCCCACGCCGGCCCCGCCTGGCCGTGGCCCTGGCCCGTGACCGTGCTGCTCACGCACTGCCTCACCGTGCTGGTGCTGGCCCTGCGCCACCCCTGGTACTGGGCCGCCTCCCTCTGGCTCGCCGGCGCCCTGCTCACCGTCCTGACGCCCGCGGCCCTGTCCCACCACCTCGCCCAGGGCGGCGTCGCCAACGGCGTCGTCCTGGTCTCCCTCAGCGGCGGTATCGCCCTGGTCGGCGTCCTCATGCGCCTGTGGATCCTCAGCATCGTCCGCATGGAACAGGCCGAACGCCTCAGCGCCGCCGAGACCAGCCGCCGCCGCGAGCTCGAGGAACGCAACCGCATCGCCCGCGAGCTGCACGACGTCGTGGCCCACAGCATGTCCGTCATCACCGTCCAGGCCACCACCGCCCGCTACCGCCAACCCGGCCTCGAACCCGCCGTCCAGCAGGAGTTCGAGGAGATCGCCACCTCCTCCCGCCGCGCCCTGGCCGAGATGCGCGGCCTCCTCGGCATCCTCCGCGGCCACGACACCGCCCCCACCGCACCCCTGCCCGGACTCGCCGACGTCGCCGACCTCATCGAGTCCACCCGCGCCTCCGGCATCGAGATCACCTACACCGGCACCACCGCAGAAGTCCCGGAAGCCGTCGGCCTCACCGCCTTCCGCGCCGTCCAGGAAGCCCTCAGCAACGCCCTGCGCCACGCCCCCGGATCCACCGCCGCCGTCACCATCACCCTCTCCGACGACGCCCACGACCTCCTCGTCAACGTCACCAACACCGCCCCCGCCCGCAACGACGAACCCACCCCCGGCGCCCGCCTCGGCCTGGCCGGCATCCGCGAACGCGCCGCCGCCCTCGGCGGCACCGTCACCACCGGCCCCACGCCCGACGGCGGCTTCGAGCTCACCGCCACCCTCCCCGTCACCCAGGACGACGACCCACTACTCACGTAGGGGGTCCGAATGGCTCCCACGGGGGACGCCACACCCACGACCCCGTTCCTAGGTTGACGCCATGACGACGACCGAGGCCCCGCCGCGGGCGGCCCGACAACGCCGCACCGCCCGCAACGCGCAGACCAACGACTACTTCGACCTCGTCGAACGAGCCAACGCCGCAGGCCTCATGGGCCGCCGCGTCGGCTGGTACGTCGGCCGCACCACACTCGTCGCTGCCGCACTGGCACTCGCGTTCACCCTGCTGCTCACCCTGGGCCACACCTGGTGGCAGCTCGCCGTGGCCGCCCTGTTCGGCATCGTGTTCACCCAGGGCGCGTTCCTCGCCCACGACGGCGGGCACATGCAGATCTTCGCCTCCGGCCGCCGCAACGAGTGGTTCTCCCGCATCGTCGGCAACCTCGTCGTCGGCCTCTCCATCGGCTGGTGGAACCGCAAGCACAACCGCCACCACGGCCACCCCAACGTGATCGGCAAGGACGGCGACATCGCCACCGGCGCACTCGTGTTCGTACCGGGCCAGGAGCAGGGCCGCACCGGCATCCTCGGCTGGGTCACCCGCCGCCAGGGCTGGCTGTTCTTCCCCATGCTGACCCTGTTCGGCCCCGTGCTGCACGCCAACTCGGTCCAGACCCTCGCCACCGTCCCCGGGATCAAGCACCGCGGCGCCGAGGCGGTCCTGCTCGGCATCCGCCTCATCGGGTTCCCCGCCCTCGTGCTCCTCACGCTCGGCCCCGCCCTCGGCACCGCGTTCCTCGCCGTCCAGCTCGCCGTGTTCGGCACCTACATGGGCGCCACCTTCGCCCCCAACCACAAGGGCATGCCCCTGCTGCCCAAGGACCTCAAGATCGACTTCCTGCGCCGCCAGGTCCTCACCTCACGCAACATCCGCGGCGGCCGGTTCGTCGAGTGGGCCATGGGCGGCCTCAACTACCAGGTCGAGCACCACGTCTTCCCCCGCATGCCCAGCGTCAACCTGCGCCACGCACGCCCCATCGTCCAGGACTTCTGCGCCGAGCACGACATCCCCTACACCGAGACCGGACTGCTCGAGTCCTACGGGATCATCGTCGACTACCTCAACCGCGTCGGCCTCGGGCACGCCGACCCCATGGACTGCCCCATCGTCGCGCAGTACCGCTGACCCCACCCCCAGCACCCGGACGACGGCGCTCGCGGTGAGCGCCGGGACGCCGTCGGCGGCGTCGCACCCCGGAACCACCGAGGCGCGACGCCGCCGACGTGCGTCGTCACGCGGCCGGTACGACCGCGTCCAGGAGGGCGAGCTCGTCCTGCGTGAGGCGCAGGGCGCCCGCGGCGACGTTCTGCTCCAGGTGGGCGACGCTGCCGGTCCCGGGGATGGCCAGCACGTGCGGGCCGCGGTGCAGGGTCCAGGCGAGGCGGACCTGCGCCGGGGTGACGCCGTGGGCCTTCGCCACCGTGGCCAGCTCGGCGTCGCCTGTCGGGGCGCTGTCGGACGGCGCGCCGTCTGCCGGTGCGGAGCCGGACGGGCTGGGCGCCGCACCCGCGACCGCGAAGAACGGCACGAACGCGATGCCGTGCTCCCCGCAGAGCGCGAGCAGCTCGTCGGCGGACCGGTTGGTCAGGCCGTACTGGTTCTGCACGCACACGACAGGCGCCACCGTCAGTGCCTCGGTGAGCTGCTCCGGCAGCACGTTCGAGATGCCGAGGTGCCTGATCAGGCCGGCGTCGCGCAGCTCGGCGAGGGCGCCGAAGTGCTCGGCCACCGACTCCCGGTCCTGCTCGTGCCCGGTGCCCCAGCGCAGGTTGACCACGTCGAGGTGGTCACGCCCGAGCTGGCGCAGGTTCTCCTCGACCTGGCCGCGCAGCTGGTCGGGGCGGGCCATCGGCTCGAACCCGCCGTCCCGGGACCGGGCCGGGCCCACCTTGGTGGTGATGACCAGGTCGTCGCCGTAGGGCTGCAGGGCGGTGCTGATCAGCTCGTTGGCGGAGCGGCCGGGCGTGAAGTAGAACGCGGCGGTGTCGATGTGGTTCACGCCGAGCTCCACGGCCCGGCGCAGGACGGCGATCGAGTCCGCGCGCGGCCGCGGCGGGTCCCAGGGCATGCCCATGAGCCGCATGGCGCCGAGGCCGATGCGGTGGACCGTCCGGTCGCCGAGCTGCCAGGTGCCGGCTGCGGCGGCGTCGGGGGTCGTGGTGGTGGTCGGGTCGGTGGGTGTTGTCGTCATGCGTCCAGCGTCACGCCGTCTGCCGCCGGTCCCGGCACGATGGCAGGTTGTTGCCGTCCTTGGCACGGGGGAGCGGCAGGAGGGAGGATCGTGGTCATGCAGACGGGCCAGGCCGTGACCATCGTGCGCGGGGAGCAGGAGCTCATGGAGCGCACCATGCACCTGTTCGCGACGGCCACCGAGGTGTCGTGTGCCGCCAACGACCTCGCGACGTGGGCGGCCGCCCAGACGTCGGAGGAGCTCGCCCACCTGGTCCGGCACCGCCGGCCCGGCGACGTGAAGATCCGCAAGGTCTACCGTTCCGCCCTGCTGCTGGACGCCTTCGCGGCCCGGGGTCTGGCCCGCGACCGGGACCGGCACGGTGCGCAGATCCGGATCACCACCGAGGAGATCAACGAGACGATCATCCTCGACCGCCGGCTGGTGATCATCGCCGGCGACCTCACCGCAGGGCAGCGCAGCTACAGCGTGATCACCCAGCCCGAGACCGTGCAGGGCGTCACCTCGCTGTTCGAGGCGGCGTGGCGCTCGGCCACCGACCTGGCCGTCTACGACGCGCGGATCGCCGACATCCGCCGGATCGCGCCCCAGGTGCTGGACCTGCTCGGTCAGGGCGTCAAGGACGAGACGGCCGCTCGCATGCTCGGGCTGGGGGTGCGCACCTACCGCCGTCGGGTCGCGGAGCTGATGGAGGCGCTCGGTGCCGGCTCCAGGTTCCAGGCGGGCGTGCGGGCTCGGGAGCTTGGGCTGGTCTGACGTCGGGGCTGGTCTGACGTCGGGGCGGGGCGGGCGTCGGTAGGGCCCGGGCGTCGGTAGGGCCCGGGCGGGGGAGGGGGGCGTGTCAGTGGCGGGTGCGAGACTCCTGCCGTGACCGAACGCGCCCCCGTACCGACCGACACCGTCCTCCGGCTCGCCGCGATCCTCGAACACCTGCCGGAGTGCAAGGAGCACGACGCCTGGACGGGTGTCGCATGGAAGACGCGGGGAGCGACGGTCGCACACGTGTTCGGGGGAGAGGACGGCCTGGTCCGGATCACGTTCCGCGCCGAACCCGACGAGGTCGAGGCGTTCCAGCACCTGGGCCCGCAGTACTTCAAGGCGGACTGGGGAAGCAACGTCGTCGGACTGGTGCTGGACGAGGCCACGGACTGGGAGGAGCTGACCGAGCTGCTCACCGATTCGTACTGCATCCAGGCACCGCAGCACCTGGCGGAGCAGGTCGACCGGCCGGGCATCCGGGATGCCGGATGAGTAGTGTCGTGTCATGACGCACTCAGGTGGAACGGTGGATCGCACCCTGGTGCAGAACTGGGTGCGCGACTACGAGCGGCTGTGGCGCACGCCCGACACGGAGCGTCTGGCCGACCTGTTCAGCGCCGACGCCTCGTACCTGACGTCGCCGTGGGCGGAACCGATCGTGGGGCTGCCGGCGCTGCGGGAGTTCTGGGACGCGCACCGCGACGGCCCGGACGAGGCGTTCACGATGACCAGCGAGGTGGTCGCGGTCGACGGTCCGACGGCGGTGGTACGGGTCGCCGTGGAGTACGAGGCTCCTGACGGGAGCTGGCGCGATCTGTGGCTGCTCACGTTCGACGGCGCCGGACGCTGCGCGGCGTTCGAGGAATGGCCGATCGCGCCGTCCCGTGATTCTGCCGTGTGACTGCGTCCGCGTAGCTGCGTCGTGGCAAGTGTGCACCTGGTGCTTGTGTTTCCGGTCTTCAGCAGCAGAACCGATAATGCACATTATGTCATTTCGGCGGCGATGCAGGGGTGTCTTGCCTCTGCCCCGCGGTGCAGGCGGCCGGGTTCATACCTTCGCGTTCAGAGTCCCCGCGCACCGCTTCGCGCCGAGCTCTCTCGCAGCCCTGAGATCGCTGCGCAAGTTAGCTGACCGCAACGTGGCGGGTTGCCGCGTGAGCCTGCACGTTGCCCGCAGCGCCACGGGCCGCCGAAGAGCCTTTCGGCCGTTCGGTCCATTGCACGACGCCGGAGCCTGTGTTCGGTCCGATGCCCTGAGATCGGCCCATCGCACGACCGATCTCAGGGCATCGGACCGAACGCGCTGTCGCCACTGGTGCATTCGACCGAGCTCGCCGTTGCTACCGGTGCGGATGGCCGAAACCCCTCCGGCGCCACCGTGCGGATGACCGAATCAGCTCGCCGTGGCGGTGTGGATCGCCGAACGGGACTGGCGCGTCTTCGTGGTTGGCCCCGGTTGCACGCCGGGCCGTTCTGGATTGATCACCCTTCCCCGCCCTCTTCCGCATCGGGACGTGACCACTGCTCTAAAGGATTGTGTATAGCGCAACACAAACCTATGCAAACCTCAGCATATTGGGGCGGCAGCGCACCGAAAACGAGCGGCGATCGGCGGCGTCCGGGACATACGATCCGGAGACGATGAACCTCGACGGCATGCTCGCGGCGTCCACGCGCACCGTGGTGCTCGTGGAGGGCGACAGCGACCGTGCGGCGATCGACGCTCTCGCCGCACGCCGGGCGCTCCCCCTGCCGGACCTCGGCGTGCAGATCATCGCCATGGGTGGCATCACGAACATCGGCCACTACCTCGCGGCCCTGGCAGAGGTCGCCGATCCGGAGGTCGCCGATCCGGAGATCACCGATCCGCACAGCAGCACCCGGCTCCGCGCACCCGGCACCGACCTCGCAGAAGGACACCGGTCCCCCGGCGAGCGACTGCCCGCTGTCGAGCGACCCCCCGCCAGCGAGCACACAACCCCGCCCCCCACCGGCCCGGCCCGGACGGTACGCCTGTGCGGCCTGTACGACGCCGCCGAGGAGCGCTTCGTCGTCAACGGCCTCGACCGCGCCGGCCTGCGTCCGTCCGCGAGCGCCGCTCCCCTGGCGAGCGCCGGTTTCTTCCGGTGCGAGCGTGACCTGGAGGACGAGCTGCTCCGGGCCGTGGGCACCGAGCGGTTCCTGGCGCTGATCGGGTCGGAGGGTGAGCTGGGCAGCTTCGAGCGGCTGCGGCGTCAGCCGGCCCAGCAGGGGTGGTCCACCACGCGGGTGCTGCACCGCTTCCTCGGGAGCCGGAGCGGCCGCAAGGAGCGGTATGCGCGCCGCCTGGTGGAGGTGCTCCCCCTGGACCGGGTGCCGGAGCCGCTGGACGCGGTCCTGCGGCGGGCGGTGGGTGACGGCGACGCTCAGGGGCTTCAGGGGCGTCGCGGGTCCAGCACGACCATCCCGGCGCGCGGGGCGGAGTCCATGGTCGGGACCAGCTCGGCGGCCTCGGCCATGCCGACCACCCGGTCCAGCAGGTCCTGCGGGCGCAGCGCCCCGGACGACACGAGGCCGAGCATCTCGGGGTAGTCGGCGGCGGCCATGCCGTGGCTGCCGAGCACGTCGAGCTCCCAGGCGATGACGCGGCCGATCGGAACGCGCGGGCCGCCGTCGACCGGGGCGAAGAGCCCTACCTGGACGTGGCGGCCGCGGCGGCGCAGGCTCGTGATCGCGTCGGCGCAGGTCTGCTCGCTGCCTACGGCGTCGACGGCGACGTGCGCACCCCCGCCGGTGAGCTGGTGCACCACGGTGGGTACGTCGAGCCCGTCGGCGAGGACGGTGTGCGTGGCGCCGGCGCGGCGTGCGGCGTCCAGGGCGGCCGGGGTGCGGTCGACGGCCACGACGTGGGCGCCGCGGGCCACGGCGATCATGACGGCGCTGAGCCCGACGCCACCGGCGCCCACCACGACTGCCCACTCCCCTGCCCGGACCTGGGCGCGTCCGGCCACGGCGCGGTAGGCGGTGGCGAACCGGCACCCGAGGCTCGCGGCGGTCTCGAGCGTGATGTCGTCCGGGACGGCGACGAGGTTGGCGTCGGCGGCGTGCAGGACGACGAGCTCGGCGTAGGAGCCCCAGTGGGTGAAGCCGGGCTGGGTCTGGTCGGGGCAGACCTGGGCCTGCCCCGTGCGGCACCAGTGGCAGGTGCCGCAGCCGCTGACGAACGGCACGGTGACCCGGTCCCCCACGTGCCAGCGCGTGACGCCCGCGCCCACCTGCGCGACGGTGCCGGCGAGCTCGTGCCCGGGGACGTGCGGCAGGGTGGTGATGTCGGCGTCGTGCCCGGACCAGGCGTGCCAGTCGCTGAGGCACAGGCCGGTGGCGTGCACTCGGACCACGACACCGCCGTCGGGCGCGACGGGGTCAGGGACCTCGCGGACCTGGACGGGACCGTGGAACTCGTCGAACTGGATGGCGCGCACCCGCGGATTCAACCACGGGCACCCGCACCGTGTCCGGCAGGTGCCCCTACTCCCCTGCCAGGATCCGCCGCACCGGGTCGAACGCCTCCATCAGCTCCTGCCCCACCACCACGTACGAGATGCCCAGGCGCTCGCGGCGTTCGCGGGTGTGCCGGGGCCTATGTGGTGGGGGTGGGTCTTGTCGCAGGTCAGGGGCGCATTCCGGCATATCGGGAGTGTCAGTGGTGGCGCTTAGGGTGGCGGTCATGGTCGCTCCTCCGCGCCTTGAGCGCATCACTGTCGACGAAGCCGTGCGCCGTTATCTGGCGGCGGTGGAGGTCGAGACGATCCGTGGTGTCCTGTCTCCTGCGACGGCGCGCAGCTATACGCGTGACGTGACGGAGTTCGGGCGGTTGGCGGGCCGGGAGCGGGTCCTGGACGACGTGACGGGTGCTGACGTGGACACGGTGCTGGTGCGGTACCAGTCGGCGCCCGACGCCCGGTACACGGATCCGGGCCGTAAGCCGGGTCCGGGGCGCAGCACGGCGACGGTGAACCGGTTCCGGCAGTCGGTGACCCGGTTCTTCGCGTACGCGGCACGGGAGTGCTGGGTGCAGGCGGACCCGATGCAGTGGGCGGCTCCCCCGGCGAAGGTGCGGGGCACGTTGCGCACGGCGCGGACGGCGTTGTCGGCGGGGGCGGCGCGGAGCCTGCTGGCGGTCGCGCCGACGGAGGCGCCGGCGCGGACGGACCAGGATCTGGTGCTGCGGGACCGGCTGGTGGTGGCGCTGCTGCTGGTGCTGGGTCCGCGGGTCTCGGAGCTGGCGCGCGCTGACCTGGACGACGTGGCGCGGGAGCCGGGGCGGGCGACGTGGCGGATCCGCGGCAAGGGTGGCAGTACCCGCACGGTGACGCTGTCGCCCCCGCTGTCCAGGGCGTTGGAGGACTACCTGTCGGGTCTGCGCCCGTCGCTGGCGGCCAAGCGCCCGCAGGACGAGGACGCGCAGCGTGCCCTGCTGCTGTCGTGGCGTGGCCGCCGGATCGACACCCAGGCGATCCGGGCGCTGCTGGCGCGGGCGGTGCGCCGCATGCCTGCGCCGTACCAGCGCGAGGCGACGCCGCACGCGCTGCGGCACACCACGGCGACGCTGCTGGTGGCCGACGGGTGGGACGTGAAGGTGGTGGCGGAGCTGCTGGGGCATGCGTCGATCGCCACGACCGGTGTGTACCTGGACCGGATCGAGGGTGAGCTGGCGGCGGCGATCCGGTCGCACCCGCTGGCGGGCGCGATGGAGTGAGGGGCGCGCTCAGCGGGGTGCGGACGAGGGCAGGGTCACCGTGACCCTGGTCCCCTCCCCCGCAGTGCTCTGTACGTCGAGGGTGCCGCCGTGGGCGTCGACGATGGCCTGGGCGACGGGAAGCCCGAGGGCGATCTCACGGGGCCGGCAGGGGGCGCCGTCGGCCCCGTGAGGGCGGGTGGTGAGTCCTGCGAGCTCGTCGGGGTGCAGGCCGGTGCCGGTGTCGGACACCTCGAGCAGGACCCGGCGGCCCGCCGGGCCGTCCGTGGCCCCGGTCGGTGGCCTGGGCCCGCCGGGACCGTGGTCGTCGTGGACGTCGACGCGCAGCGTGACGGCGCCGCCGCGTGGTGTGTGCCGGAGGGCGTGACTCACCAGGGTGTCGACCATCTGCGCCAGGAGCTCCGGGTCGCCCGGCACCGTGGCCGGGTCCGTGCCTGGGTGCGCGTCCGGGCCCGTGCGCAGATCCGTGGTGGTGTCCGGTGCCGTCACGGTGAGCGTCAGCCCGGCGGCGTCGACCGCGGGGCCGAGCTCCTCGGCGCGGGCCCGTACGACCCGGGCCAGGTCCACGTCCCTGGGGTGCACGTCGAGCTGCCCTGCCGCGAAGCGGGCGCTGACCATGAGCTCGTCGGTCAGGTGCAGCAACCGCCGCCCGTTGCGCTCGATCACGCCCACGTACCGGTGCTGCTCGGGCGTGAGCGTGTCCGTGTCCATGAGCTGTGCGTACCCGAGCACCGAGGTCAGGGGCGAGCGCAGCTCGTGACTGAGCATCGCGATCAGGTCGTACTGCGACTGCCCGGCGGGTTGTGCCTGGCGGTCCCGTACCAGCCGTGCCACTCCCGCACTGCCGAGGGCCACCACGAGGGCGACCAGAGGCATCACCACGGTCCGGGGCACGAGCAGGTCGACGGCGGCCTCGGGTGCCGCGAGCGCCGTGGCGACCTGGACGCCGGTCGCGGCGGCGACGGCCAGCACCACGGCGGACCATGACCCGCGCAGTCCCAGGGTGGCTGCGGGCAGTACGAGCAGCGCGTCCGCGGCGGTGACGGCGGCGCCGGAGCCGTCCTGCAGGGCCACCAGGGCGCCCATCTGCGCCAGTGGCAGCACGGACTGCCACGTGTCGGCGACACGGGCCCAGGGGATCAGCACGCCGGCGTTCTGCACGGCCAGGACGAGCAGCAGGCCGAGCCACATGCCGAACCAGGTGGCGGCTCCCGCCTGGACCGGTCCGCCCGGCACGAGGAAGGTGAGCAGCCATGTGATCGCGTACAGGACCGTGAACGGCACCTGCCGCAGTCCTACCGCCTCGGGTGCCAGGAACCGGTCCACGAGCCCTCCTCCGCTCGGTGACGGCCCCTGCCCCAGGCCGCCCCGCCTAGTTCCGACGGTAGGCAGGAACCCCGTGCCGCGCCCGTCGTCGTACGGGTGCTATACGGGTGTCATACGGGTGTCAGTGGAACGTGGAGGCGTAGTACGTCTGCTGGTCCACGTTCTCCACGGTCACGTCTCCGGTGCGTTCCAGGTGGCGGCGCAGGTGGTCGGCGAACCGCAGCGACTCGTCGTTGAACCGGGACACGTCGTAGGCGCACACCACGCGGTGCTCGGCGAGGTGGGCGACCAGGGTGTCGATCATGTCCATGAAGGTGCGGGTGGACCGGCGGTGCGGGTGCACGAGCGTGAACCCGACGTACCAGACCGCGCCGCGGGCGGCGTGCTCGGGGTAGCGGGCGGCGAAGAACTCCGGGCTCACCCAGGGCACGGCGGCGAGGTCGGTCGCGAGCGTCGTCAGCCCCACCGCCTCGCCGTGCTCGTCCCGGGCCAGCAGCTTGGTCACGCGCGGGTCGGTCATCTCGGCGTCGAACTCCTGGCGGTGCAGCACGTGCCGGGCAGCGGCGCGGGTGCGCAGCGGCTCGAAGGCCTCCAGGTACAGGGCCCAGAACCGGTCCGCGACCGCGCCGGAGACCGTCTCGCGCAGGACGACGTCAGCGTCCATGGCCCGGCACCCCCCAGCCGACGCTGCGGTAGGTCGCGACCACCACGGCGCACACGGGCAGCGTCCGGCACGTGATGCCCACGATGCGCCGCCCCTGGGGCCGGTAGGTGCCGCCGCGGGTGGCGGACAGGTCCTCCAGGCTGTGCGTGAGGTCTGCGGAGACCTGCTCGCGCGAGGGGCCCTCGTGCTCGACGAACAGGCCGGCCCCGTCGCCGTCGTCGTGCCGGGACCAGGCGATGCCCGCCCAGGCGTCGTGCCCGGGCAAAGAGGCGTGCGCCCGGGCGTACACGCAGTACAGGGCGTCCCCGTGCGCGCCGCGCAGCTGTCCCGGCCCGTGCACCTCCTGGACGCGGCTGCCTGGCGGGATGATCGAGCTGAGCCGGATGAGGTTGAAGTCGCTGACGCCAGCGCTCGCCAGGGCGGCGTCGAACGCGGCCAGGGTGGTGCGCCCGGTGCCGGTCCCGGCACTGACACGGATGACCAGTGGGTCGGGCCGCGGATCGGTCAGTCGGTCAGTCAGTGGGTCAGTCATGGTGTCCTCGAGGACGGGAGATCGCCGGACTCGCCGAGCCCACCGGTGCGCCCGGCCGCGGCGTCCAGCAGGTCCAGCACGGAACGCAGCACGGCGTCGGGCGCCGCCTGCCCCTTGGTCAGGAACACGGTACGGCCCAGCTGGAGGTCCTCCCGTTCCTGCGTGCCGACCTCGGCACCCGAGTAGACGACCAGCGGCACCCGGCGCAGCCGCCCGTCACGCCGCAGGTCGGCCACCAGCTCCCGCCCGCCCCCGCCGGACACGGTGAGGTCCAGGACCACGAGGTCCGGGTCGGCGCCGTGCGCCAGCGCTCCCCTGGCCTCCTCCACCGAGCGCGCCTGCCGGACGGCGAGACCCCCGTTCTCCAGGACGGTCGCCACCACGCTGCGCAGGTCGTCGTCGTCCTCGACCACGAGGATCCGGCTGTGGTGCGGCTGGCGGCGGATGACGTCCCGGACGGTCTCGATCAGGCGTGCGGGGTCCACGGGCTTGACGAGCCAGTCGTCCGCGAGCGCCGCGGTCTCCAGCACGTCGCCCGGCCGCGTCCCGGACACCACCACGACCGGCACCCCGGCCGTGGCCGCGGACCGTCGCAGCTGGCTGAGCACCTCGGCGCCGCTCGTGCCCGGCATCGCGAGGTCCAGGACGAGCACGTCGGGATGCTCGTCGTCGATGACGTCGAGCACGGCCTGCCCGTCGGTGACGCCCACGACGTCGTACCCGCGTGCCTCCAGGACCGCGCGGAGCACCTCCACGACGTCCGGGTCGTCGTCGGCGACCAGCACCCGGGTCGGTGCCTGGACGCCCTGCTGCCGGGGCTCAGGGGCCCGGCCCGTCTCCGGTGCGGCGCGGCGCAGCGTGAACCGGAAGCTGGATCCGTGCCCCTCGCCCTCGCTGACGGCCCACAACCGTCCGCCGTGCAGCTCCACGATGCTGCGCGCGATCGGCAGCCCGAGCCCGGAGCCACCCCGCTCACGCGTCGTCGAGGCGTCGATCTGCTCGAACCGCCGGAAGACGGCCTCCAGCTTGTCGGGCGGGATGCCGCGTCCCTCGTCCTCGACACGCAGCTCGACGAAGTCCCCCACGGGCACGCTCGTGACGCGCACGGTGCTGCCCGGCGGGGAGAACTTCACCGCGTTGCCCAGCAGGTTGGTCAAGGTCTGCACGATGCGCTCGGCGTCCGCACGGACGACCTCCGTGCTGTGCTGCGGTGCCAGGGTGACGCCGGCCTCGTCGGCCAGGACCGAGACCTGGTCCACCGCGGCGGCCACCAGCTCGCTGACCGGGTGGTCGGCCAGCTCGAGCTGTGTCGTGCCGGCGTCCAGGCGCTCCACGTCCAGGATGTCGTCCACGAGCCGCGCGAGGCGCTCGCTGCTGCCCAGGGCGATGTGGACCATGCGTGCGGCCTGTTCGGGCGCGTCGTGGAACGCTCCACCGTCCAGGAGGCCGAGCGCACCGCGGATGGCGGTCAGCGGGGTGCGCAGCTCGTGGCTCACCACGGACACGAACTCGTCCTTGATGTTCTCCATCTCGCGTCGTTCGGTCACGTCACGGAACGCGACGACCGCGCCGCGGATCCGGCCGTCGTCGCGCAACGGGCTGGCCGTCACCTCGACGGGCACCTCCTTGCCGTCCAGGCGCAGGTAGACGTCCTGCTCGGCCGTGACCGTGATGCCGTCGCGCACCGCCTCGGTGATGTAGCAGTTCTCCGCGGGCAGCCGGGTGCCGTCCTGCGCCGGGGCGTGGAAGGTGGCGTGCGCGTCGCGGCCCACCAGCTCACCGGCGGGCGCACCGAGCGTGTGCGCCGCGGCCGCGTTCACGAACGTCACCCTGCCCTGCAGGTCCACCCCGTAGATCCCGTCGGCCACGGACTCCAGCGTCCGCTCCCGCTCGCTGGCCAGCGAGCGCAGCTGCGCGGTGCGTTCCCGCACCCGCCGCTCCAGCCCGTGCCGCAGGGACTCGTTGTCCACCACCACCAGGATCTGCCGCACCACGACCGCCACGAGCACCGCGACCCACAGCGCGTTCGCCACCCACGGCAGGCCCGCACCACCCTGCGCCTGGGTCACGCGGGTCAGCGCAGCGGCCAGGAACAGGCAGAACGTGACCACCGTGCCCAGCACGGGAGTCCCCTCCCCGGACCGGGTCACGACCGGGGCACCGGAGGCCGCCGGATGGCGCGCGGCCAGGGCGATGGCGAGGTAGCCGCCCACCCACCCGGCATCGACCGGGCTGCCGAACGTGAACCCGTCCGTCGCCGACAGCAGAGCGAACGCCACGTCCGCCACCGTGTACAGCACGAACCCGCCACCCACCAGCACCAGCGGCACCCGTTCGGCGGCACTGGACCGAGTCAGCACCTGCACCGCGAGCGTGGCCAGCAGCGCGTCCACCACGGGCAGCGCGTACGCCGTGAACGCCGGCTGCGTGGCCTGCGCGACCGGGTCGAGCGCCACGGCGAACAGTGCGATGTACAGCACCGAGCCGCCCACCACCACGCTGTCCAGGAGCATCCGCACCAGGTCCTGGCCGCGCGGCCGCACCGCAGGGAACAGCGACAGCCCCACCACGCCGAACAGCAGCGCCGCGATGTAGACGGCGTCACCCGTCTCCGGGTCGCCCGCCAGCCCGGAGTACACGTTCCCGGCCAGCCCCACCACACCGCCCAGGGACAGCGCACCCCAGGCCCGACGTCGGCGACCCCTGGACTGCACCGCACGCCACCCGCAGCTCACCGCCGTGACGACACCGGCGGCCGCGAGCGCCACCATCGAGATCTGCTGGCGGACGGACTGCTCCAGCGGCCCGGCCAGCGCCACGACGAACAGCAGGAGCGCCGTGCCGCCGACCCAGCACCAGCGGACGAAGCTCTCCCGTGACCCCTGCGCGGAGCGCGGCGACCCCATACGGCGAGAGTAGGTCAGCCGTGTGGGCCCTGCATTTCACCTTCCGCTTTTCACCTTCCGCTTCTCACTCTGCCCGCGCACCGCGCCCTGACCAGGGACGTGTCAGGTCCACCCGAGCAGGTCCGCGATCTGATCGGGCAGCGTCAACGGGTCGAACGGCTTGGCCAGCACCCCGGCGACCCCGAGCTCCTCGTACCGGCGCCGCTCGGCGGGCTGCACCTTCGCCGTCAGGAAGATGACCGGCACGTCCTGGGTGCGCGGGTTCTCCTGGAGACGGGAGAACGTGGCCGGCCCGTCCATCGCCGGCATCATGACGTCCAGCAGCACCGCGTCCGGGGGGTCAGCCTCGCACGACGCGACCGCCTGGGCACCGTCCGCGGCCACGTCCACGTCCCACCCGGCAACCACCTCCAGGCCGGTCCGGACGACCTCCCGGATCGCCTCCTCGTCGTCGACCACCAGGATCCGTCGGCTCATCGGGCCTCCTCCAGGGCACGCACGTCGGACAGCTTCGGCTTCCGCCCCCTGGACCTGCAGCCAATCCTCCCACCGACCGGGCGCTCGCGGCGGAGGAACACCGGGTGCAGGCCGACGCGCCGGTCATTCCGAGATCCCCGAGGTGGGAGCGGGTACCGTGAGTGCGTGCCGTCCCGCAAGTTTCCCAGCCTGCCGAAGCTCACCCTCGACCTGCCCCCGGACTTCGTCCGGCAGGTGCGCACGTTCGCCACGCGCGCGGCGATCGTGGCGGCCGCCGTGCCCGTCACCGCCGCGGTCGCGCTGACCGTCACGGACAAGATCCGGCGGCGCATGCACCCGCTCACGGAGAAGTTCCCCACCGAGAAGCCCCTCACCGAGTACATCGACGAGACCGCCACCACCGTCTACACCTACGGCGCCGACCTGTACGACGCGATGCTGGAAGCCATCCGCGGCGCCCGCACCTCGGTGATGCTGGAGTCCTACATCTGGAAGGACGACGAGGTCGGGCGGCAGTTCAAGCAGGCCGTCATCGACGCCGCCGACCGTGGTGTCGACGTCTACGTCATCGTGGACGGCTTCGCCAACCTCGTCGTGCCCTACTCGTTCTTCCGCTTCCCGCCGTCCGTGCACGTGCTGCGGTTCCCCGTGCTGCGCCGCGGCATGGCCTACCTGAACGTCCGCACCTCCGGGCGCGACCACCGCAAGATCCTCGTGGTCGACGACGAGATCGGGTTCGTCGGCGGGTACAACATCGGCTCCCTGTACGCCACCCAGTGGCGCGACACCCACGTACGCCTTGCCGGACCGTCCGTGTGGGAGCTGCGCAACGCGTTCGTCGACTTCTGGAACCGGCACCGCAAGCCACGCCACCCCGTGCTGACCGACATCGGGTCGAACACGTGGATGCCGCACCTCAAGGCGGCCCGCAACGCCCCCTCCGAGCTCGTCTTCCCGATCCGCGGCATCTACCTCGACGCCATCGACCGCGCCACCAGCCACGTCTACATCACCCAGGCGTACTTCATCCCCGACCACGACATCCACGCCGCGCTGCTGGCGGCCGCCGCCCGCGGCGTCGACGTCCGCGTCCTGGTACCGCACCGCTCCAACCACGTCGTGGCCGACTGGCTCGCCCGCGGCCAGTACGCCTCCCTGCTGCGCGGCGGCGTCCGCATCTTCCTGTACCAGGGCGCCATGGTGCACGCCAAGACCGCGACCATCGACCGCCGCTGGACCACCATCGGCACCGCCAACATCGACCGGCTCAGCCTCACCGGCAACTACGAGGTCAACCTCGAGATCGTCGACCCCGGCCTGGCCGCCCGCATGGAGGACGTGTTCGCCATGGACCTGTCCAACGCCACCGAGCTCACCCTCGCCCAGTGGGAGGAGCGCGGCACCGTCGCCAAGATCGGCGAGTACCTCCTCATCCCGCTGCGCCCCCTGCTGTAGCACGGGAGCACAGCGGGACCAGGCCGCCGGTTCAGGCCGTCCTCAGGCCGCCAGCGACTCCCCCGCCGTCAGCCGCGCATAGACGTACTGCCCACCGAGCCGCGCCGTGTCCAGCCACCGGCCCGTCAGCATGTGCCCGATGTCGGACAACAGCCCGTCGTGCACCGGGACCACCGTGACCGCCGGAACCGAACGCGCGAAGTCGATCGCCTCCCGCAGCTTCATCCACGGCCCCGACACCGGCACCAGCAGCACGCCGACCCGGCCACCGGGCACCTGCGCGGGCGGCACGAAGGAGTCACCCGGGTGGTACACGCTGTGTCCGTCGGCCTCGACCAGGTAGGTCACGTTCACCGGCAGACCAGGCACCTCCGGGTGGATCTCGGCATGCGCACCCCCGCCCACCGTGACCCGCGCACCGCCGACCTCCAGCACGTCACCGGGCGTCACTGCGTGCAGGCGCTCGCGGGCGGCGCCCGCGGTGGCGAGGTTCTCGATGGCGGACGCCGGCCCCCAGACCTGGGCCGCTGGGGTGGTGCGGAGGTGTTCTGCGACGGCGGCCGGGTCCAGGTGGTCGGCGTGGTCGTGGGTGACAAGCACGGCCGTGGCGCCCGTGAGCGCGCCGGTGTCGCTGAAGGTGCCGGGATCGATGACGACGCGTGCGCCGTCGGGCAGAGCGACCGAGACGCACGCGTGCCCGTGGAAGGTGAGCTGCATGGTGGCAGGCTACGCCCGCCGGGCGGGTGGTGCGGTCAGACGGCGGACCGCGCGGCCCGCCGCTGCGCCAGCTCGTCGCCCTCGACGGCGGGGACGCCGGGCTCGCCCTGCTCGATGGTCTCGGTCGGCATCTGGGACAGGGTGCCCTCGATCTCGCGCCAGACCCGCCCGACGGCGATCCCGAACACGCCCTGACCGCCGGCCACGAGGTCGACGACCTCGTCGGGCGAGGTGCACTCGTACACGCTCGCGCCGTCGGACATGAGGGTGATCTGGGCCAGGTCCTCGACGCCGCGTTCCCGCAGCGCGGTGACGGCGGTGCGGATCTGCTGCAGGGAGACGCCGGTGTCCAGGAGTCTCTTGACGACCTTGAGCACAAGGATGTCGCGGAAGCTGTACAACCGGTGGGTGCCGGACCCGGTGGCGGGCTTGATGCTCGGCTCGACCAGGCCTGTGCGGGCCCAGTAGTCGAGCTGACGGTAGGTGATGCCGGCGATGTGGCACGCCGTGGTGCCGCGGTAGCCGGTCGTGGCGTCCTGCTCCGTCAGGTCCTCACCGAAGAGGAGACCCTGCGCGCCGTGCGGGACCGTAGCGCGTGTGGCTCTCTCACCGCTGGTGTTCACTGTGCCTCCTGGGGTGTCGTGGCCACGCTATGGCGCGTCGTAGGTGATTTCAAAGATGCGCGCCGTGAAACGCCCGGCGTGTCGCGAGTTGTTCCCCGGGCGGGGTGGCGGTCAGCCGTTGCGTCCGGGTCCGGGGCTCCCTCCGCCGGGTGGTCCGAGGAAGTCCTCGGGGGTGACGTGGTCCAGGAAGTCGCGGAAGCGCTCGACCTCGGCCTGCTGGTCGACGTCGACGATCTCGACGCCGGCGAGAGCCACGATCTCGGCCGAGCACAGGACGGGGCTGCCGGTGCGCACGGCCAGCGCGATCGCGTCGGAGGCGCGCGAGTCGAGGTGCACGCCGTTGCTCAGCACGAGCTCGGCGAAATAGATGCCGCCCTCCAGGGCGACGATCTCGACGCGTTCGAGCACGACGCCCACGGCGCCCAGCACGTCCCGCAGCAGGTCGTGGGTCATGGGCCGCGGGGTGGCCAGGCCGGCCTGCGCCATCGCGATCGCGCTGGCCTCACGGGCGCCGATGACGATCGGGACGGCGAGGTCGGCGGCACTGTCGAGCAGCAGCACGACGATCTCCTGATCGCGTTGCTGCTGTCGCACACCGAGGATCTCCACGGGAACCATCGGTACGTCGTCCGGCCTCACTCTTTCACCGTACGGCGTCCGGCGGTCGCGCGTCGCGCGCTCGGAGCAATTTTCTGGTCACGTGGTGGTCGACCACATGCCAAAGAAGGGTGAAATCCCGTCTCAGCCGAGGTCGTCGATGCCCTGCCGGATCCAGGCGGCGTGCAGCCGGGTGAACAGCTCGCCCATCTCACCGGCCATGCTGGCCGCGCGGCCCCGCGCGGCGGTGGCCTGCTGGCTGCGCAGCGGGGCCACGACCTGGTCCACGAGCGTGACCTGCCGGTCGGCGGCGGTGCGGAAGGAGCGCAGGTGGCGGGGTTCGATGCCGAACTGGGCCAGGGCCGCGGCGATGCGGACGACGTCGACGGCGCTGGAGCCGAAGGTGCCGCCGGAGGCGGGCAGCAGCCCGGACCGGGCCAGGTCCTGCACGAACTCCTCGGTGACGCCGGCGGCGTCGGCCACGGACCGTGCGGTCCAGCGGCGCCGGGCGGGCGCGCCGACGCCGGCCAGGCGCGGTGCGGGGTGCTCTGCCGAGTCGGGGTCGGCGTCCATCGCGGCCAGGCGTTCCTTGATGGCCTTCAGCGGCATGTAGCTGTCGCGCTGCTCGGTCAGGACGAAGCGCAGGCGTTCGACGTCGGCCTGGCTGTACTGCCGGTAGCCCGACGGCGTCCGCACGGGCTCGATGAGGCCCTGCTCCTCCAGGAAGCGCAGCTTGGAGTGCGACACGGAGGGGAACTCCTGGCCCAGGGCGCGCAGCACGTCGCTGATGCGCATGGTGGGCTGCCGGGAGATGCCCCGGGGCCAGGGCGCGTCGGCGTCGCCCGGGTCCCGGCCCGACGCGGGGTCGGGACCGGGCTCGGGGTCGCGGTGGACGCGTGCGGCGCCGGCCGTCACGGGGCGGGCGTCCCCGCGCCCCACTGCGTCGGCGCCTGCGGGCTGGCGTGGAAGGTGAGGCGGAACTTGCCGATCTGCACCTCGTCGCCCGTGACCAGGGTCGCGGCGTCGATGCGACCGCGGTTGACGTAGGTGCCGTTCAGTGAGCCGATGTCGCGGACGACGAACGAGTCGCCCTCGCGGACGAACTCGGCGTGCTTGCGGGACACGGTGACATCGTCGAGGAAGATGTCGGCCTGCTCGCTGCGCCCCGCGACCGCACGGCCGGTGTCCAGGAGGAAGCGTGCGCCGAATCCCGGGCCGCGCTGCACGATGAGCAGGGCGGAGTGGCGCGGGAGCGCGGCGACGGCTGCGGCTTCTTCCGGGCTCAGCGCCGTGCGGGGCGCCTGCTCGTCGGAGGTCGGGAACGCGATGCGACCCAGGTTGGCCGTGGTATCGGGCCCGACCGGATGGGCGCTGGGGTCCGTCATCAGGTCTCCTCGGGTGCGGGGGTGGGGTGCTGGGATGGGTCCGTCGTACTGCCGTGTACTGCTGTTTCGGGGTCAACGCGCGGGGCGCCGCCCAGGTTCCACTCAACCTACCCCGATCGAGATGGAAGCGGGAACCAGGCGGAGGAACCAACCCGGATAAAACTACCCACGTCACGGCGGTTCCGCATGCCAGTTCCGCAAGGTCGTTCCCGGTGCGCCCCGGTCACTGCCCGTCGTCGGGTTCGGCGTGCTCCGGTTCGCCCGGGATGCGTACCGCGTCCACGGTGACCTGGTCGGACGGTGTGGTGGTCGCCTCGCCGCCCTCCTCCCGGATCCGGGGCAGTGCGCCCCCGGGGATCTCCAGGGCGCGGTCGATCGTCTTCGGGTCGCCGATGGCGGTCCACTCGTACGGGGAGGCCACGGCTGCGCCGTCGAGCACGACGCCGCCGCCCGAGTCCACGAAGTAGCTCGTGGTGACCAGCCGGACCCCGTTGACCTCGATCGCCTCGGCGCCGGCGTTGCGCAGCTCCTCCAGCAGGTTGAACAGCACCTGGGCCTCGAGCGGCTTGTCGCCGTCGGCCACGTGGATGTGCACCCCCGGACCCTGCGCGGGCAGCCGGCCCGACAGGATGCCCTCCTGCTGCGCGCGCTGCTGCGCGAGGTCGCGGGCCGCCTGGTCGCGGCCGTCCTCGGACTGCAGGTCGTCGCGGATCTCCTCCAGGTCCGAGACCTCAGCGTCGAGCTGGTCGGCGCGCTGCGTCACCTCGTCCAGGAGCCGCACGAGCTCGTCCTGGCGCAGTCCGCTGAGCTGGTCGCCCGTGGACTGCCCCACCTGGACCGCCAGCGCGAAGCCCAGCAGCAGGCACAGCAGGCCCGCCAGCAGCTCCGAGCGCGTACCGCGAGGGCGCAGGAGATGGGCCGCGCGCCGCCAGCCGGACGCCGCCGGGGCGGCGCCGGGACGGGCGCCGTCCGGATCGGCGGACTCGGCAGGCTGGGCGGCCTCTCCAGGCTCGTCCGTCGGGTCCGCCCGGTCCGCCCGGTCCGTCGGGTCCGTCGGGTCAGGCTGATTCGGCTGATCGGCGGTGGGCGTCTCCTCGGGGTCGCCGCTCTCCGTCGCCTGGACCGGGTCCACCGGGTCCTCAGCGGCGTCGTGCGCTCTCGGCGGCCGGCCCGAGGACGCGTCGGACGACGCCGCGTCCGGCGCGTCCGGGGTCTCGTCCGGTGCGCCCGCCGCCTGGTCGGGGGTCTCCCGGTCCTTGCCCGTGCTCACGCTCACGCCTTGAAGATGTGCCGGCGGATGGACGCCGCGTTGGAGAAGATCCGGATGCCCAGCACCACCACGACCGCGGTGGAGAGCTGCCCGCCGACACCGAGCTGGTCGCCCAGGAACACGATGAACGCGGCCACCACGACGTTCGACAGGAACGAGACCAGGAACACCTTGTCGTCGAACATCCCGTCGAGCATGGCCCGGAAGCCACCGAACAGGGCGTCCAGCGCCGCCACCACCGCGATGGGCAGATAAGGCTGCAGCATCAGCGGCACGGTCGGCTGCAGCACCAGACCGGCGACCACCCCGATCACGAGCCCGATGATCGCGATCATCCGTTGTCCTCCTCGGATCCGTCCTGAGCACTGTCCTGGGCACCGTTCCGGGTGCTGTCCTGAGCACGAGGCACGTGCGCGTACCGCAGCGTGGGCGACCCCGCACCGGGCAGGTACATCCCCTCGCTGGTGGTCACCTCGTTCTTGATGTCGTACTCCGCGCTCAGCAGCTGCAGGAACCCCAGCCCCGCCGACCGCGCGAACTCCACCTGCATGTCCTCCGGGTCACCGACAGCCTCGATCGTGTACGTCGGCCCGTTCAGCGGCTGCAGGTCCACCAGGATCGCGTCACCCGCGTTCCGGATCGCCGACAGCGACGTCAGCCGCTGGTCGTTGACCGCCACGGCCTCCGCACCCGCGGCCCAGAGCTCGTTGACCACGAACTGCACGTCCGCGTCCCGCACCCGCGACTCCGCCGGCGCATCACCCGGCTCCACCAGCCCGCCACCCGACCCGTCGGTCAGCCGCACCACCAGGCCCGGACCCCGTACCGCCACCGCACCGTTGACCCACCGGTCCAGCGCGTTGATCTCCAGCAGCGCAGACGGCAGCAGACCATCCACCTGCAGGCCGTCCACCTGGGCACTCAGAGCCGCCGCCCGGTCCGACAACGACTCCACCTGCACGCTGCGCTCGCGGATCTGCTCGATCAGCACCGCACGCCCCCGCGACACCTCCGGCTGCGGCGCTCGCAGGTCCAGCACGGCCACCGTGGTCGCGGCCCCGAGCACGGCGGCCACGAGCGTCATCGACAGCAGGCTCGGCAGGCTGCGCCGCGGGGCTCCCGCCGTCGTCCCGGCCTGCCGGGCGCGCCGCTGCGCCATCTCCGCGTACCCGGGGTCCAGGGGGCGCTCGGTGACCTCGCGCAGGAGCGTCATCGACTCGTCCGGACGGCGGCCCGGGGAACGGCCCGGTGCCGCCGGTCCGCTCATGCCCCCGCCGCCAGCCTGCGCACCTGCGCGACGTACTGCAGGCCCGCCAGCCAGTACAGGCCCACGCCCCACCACGTGAACGCCCAGCCCACCACGTGCGCGACCGCACCCAGCCAGCCCGGCACCTCGGCGAGCAGCAGCAGCGGGAACGCGTACAGCAGCGCGAACGTCGCCACCTTGCCCACCATGCTCACGTTCAGCGTGCCGTACCCGAGCCGGGCCAGCACCGGCACCGTCAGGGCCAGCAGCACGTCCCGCGCCACGATCGCCACCACCAGCCACAGCGGCACCACCTCGCGCCACGCCAGACCGATCAGGGTCACGAAGATGAACAGCCGGTCCGCCAGCGGGTCGAGCATCTGCCCGAGCCGGGTCACCTGGTTCAGCCGCCGGGCCAGCACACCGTCGAGCCAGTCCGTCACACCGGAGACCGCGAGCACCAGCAACGCCCAACCGTCCTCGCCCACCACGATCAGCCAGGCGAAGACCGGCACGAGCGCCAGCCGCACCAGGCTGATCACGTTGGGTACGGTCAGGACCCGGGAGCTCATCTCCGCCCCAGTGGACACGCAAAACCGCCCTTGCTCACGCCGGTTCGTCTCGGCCGCCATCCTACGGGGCAGGCGTTGCGTATACGCACTGGCACGCCGCAGGCCCCCGGATCCGGCCTGACGTGCGGCTCCGCACCCGCGTGCCGCACGTCACGCCCCCTGCCTCTGTGCCGAAGCACCCCGCAACCGATAGGGTGGTGACACATCCCCTTGGAGTTCGTCGTCTTCCCGTGTGCGCACACACCGTGCGACAGGCCCGCAGCCCTGCTGCGGGGAAGGTGTTTTCGGGAGCGAGCGACGCGAGGGCCCTCACCTCGGCCCTGACTCCCTCCGACGACGAACGGTGCACCACTGCATGTCTCTCGACACCCATGACCTGATCGCGCCCACCGAGCACGCCCCGGCCCCCGACACGGCCCAGGACGCCGACCAGGCCACCGCCGCGACGACCGGCGACGACACGGCCCCCGAGGCCACCACCAGCACGCCCGCGACCACCGAGCCCACCGGCCCGACCTTCGCGAGCCTCGACCTGCCCGCGCCCCTCATGGCCGCCATCGACGAGCTCGGCTTCGTCACCCCCTCCGCCATCCAGGCCCGCGCCATCCCCGAGCTGCTCGCCGGCCGCGACATCACCGGCGTCGCCCAGACCGGAACCGGCAAGACCGCCGCCTTCGGCCTCCCGCTCCTCGCCGCCGTCGACCCCGCCCTGCGCAAGGTCCAGGCCCTCGTCCTGACCCCCACGCGCGAGCTCGCCATGCAGGTCGCCGACGCCATCGAGTCGTTCGCCAGCAAGATGAACGACGTCCGCGTCCTGCCCGTCTACGGCGGCGCCCCCTACGTACCCCAGCAGCGCGCCCTGCGCGACGGCGTCCACGTCGTCGTCGGCACCCCCGGCCGCATCAAGGACCACCTCGAGCGCGGCGCCCTGCGCCTGGAGGACATCCGCTTCCTCGTCCTCGACGAGGCCGACGAGATGCTCCGCATGGGCTTCGCCGAGGACGTCGAGGAGATCTTCGGCCAGGCACCCGCCGAGCGCCAGGTCGCCCTCTTCTCCGCCACCATGCCCCCGGCCATCCGCAAGGTCGCCGACCAGCACCTCACCGACCCGGTCCAGATCGCCGTCGCCCGGCAGTCGTCCACCGTCACCGCCGTGCGCCAGACCTACGCCGTCGTGCCCTTCCGCCACAAGGTCGGCTCGCTCGCCCGCGTCCTGGCCACCTCCGACGCCGACGCCGCCATCGTCTTCACCCGCACCCGCGGCGCCGCCGAGGACGTCGGCTCCGCCCTCATCGAGAAGGGCATCTCCGCCGCCACCATCTCCGGCGACGTCGCCCAGAAGGAGCGCGAGAAGATCGTCGAGCGCCTCCGCTCCGGCGCCCTCGACGTCCTCGTCGCCACCGACGTCGCCGCCCGCGGCCTCGACGTCGACCGCATCGGCCTGGTCGTCAACTTCGACGTCCCCGGCGAACCCGAGGCCTACGTCCACCGCATCGGCCGCACCGGCCGCGCCGGACGCACCGGCGAAGCCCTCACCTTCGTCACCCCCCACGAGCGCGGCAAGCTCCGCTCCATCGAGCGCACCATCCGCACCCAGCTCGAAGAAGTAGACATCCCCTCCCCCAAGGACGTCTCCGCCCACCAGGTCAAGCGCACCCTCGACAAGGTCGCCGCCCGCCGCGAGGCAGGCCGTCTCGACATGTACACCGAGATGATCCGCACCTACGTCCAGGACAACGACGTCGACCCCGTCGACGTCGCCGCCGCCATGGCGGCGCTCGCGGTCGGTGACGACGGGCCCCGGGCCCGCGCCGAGCAGGAGGAGTACGAGCGCGAGCGGGCCGAGGCCAAGGCCGCTGCCGCCCGGCGCAGCACCCGCGACGGCGACCGGCACGACCGCACCTCGCGGGGCCGGTCCGAGGGCGAGCGCGGCATCCGCCGTCCCGCCCGCGGCACGCGGTACCGCATCGCCGTCGGTCACACGCACGGCGTGCAGCCGGGCGGGATCGTCGGTGCGCTGACCGGCGAGGGCGGCATCACGGGCGCCGACGTCGGCAAGATCGACATCTTCGGCAGCTTCTCGCTGGTGGACATCACCGCACCGCTCGACAACGAGGCGCTCGACCGGCTGGCCCGTGCCCGCGTGGCCGGCAAGCCGCTGCGCATCACGCTCGACCGCGGCGCCCCGCGCGGTGGCGAGCGTGGCCCGCGCAGCGGCGGCGACCACCGCCGCCCGGACGGCGACCGCGGCCCGCGCGGCCGCTCCACCCACTGGGAGGCCCGCAGCACCCGCTGACCCCACTCACCGCGAGGTCGAACGCGAACGAGAGACGGCCGGCACATCCTCAGGATGTGCCGGCCGTCCTGTCTCGCCGCGGTTCTTACCTCGCGGAGTCGGGGCCGGGTTCCGGGGCCTCGCCGAGCTCCGCGATGAGGGCCACCAGCCGGCGGGCCTCCGCCATGGCGTGCTCGCCGTCGGCGCGCTGGATGCCCATGACGGCGAGCACGTCGCCGTCGGACAGGTCGAGGTGCACCCACGGATCGTTGGGACCGAACCGGACGGTCACGATCTCGGGCCAGGACAGGCGCCGGCTGGAGGCGTAGTTGACCACGGTCAGGCCGTCCGGGTCGGGCACCGCGCGCACCGCGCCGAACCGCCAGGCGATCACGGCGCCCAGCAGCCCGAACACGATGATCGCGATGCGGTTCGCGGTGTCCGCGCCCTGACCGGTCGCCGCCAGCGCGACGAACGTGCACCCGCCGGCCGACAGCAGCGCGAGCCCGTACGCCACGGGCGTGCCGAACCGGCCGCGGAACACGCGGAAGCGCTCGGCTCCCCCGTCCGCCCCGTCGCCGGCCCGCGCACCCATGACGCCTACAGCCGCGAGGCGTGGATGGACGTGACGATGATGGCCCGCGCACCCACGCCGTACAGGGCGTCCATGATCCGGTTCGTCTCCCGGCGCGGGACCATGACCCGGACCGCGCACGCGTCGCTGTGGTGCTGTGCCGACACCGTGGGCGACTCCTTGCCGGGCGTGATGGCCACGGCCTCCTCCAGCCGGGAGGCGGGCACCACGTAGTCCATGAGCACGTACTCCCGGGCGGTGATCACACCCTCCAGCCGGCGGGTCAGGATGTCCAGGCCGGCCGGGGGCTCGGTGTCCGACCGCCGGATCAGCACGGCCTCCGACCGCAGGATCGGCTCGCCGAAGACCTCCAGGCCCGCGGCCCGCAGCGTGGTGCCGGTCTCCACGACGTCGGCGATCACGTCCGCGACGCCGAGGCGCACGCTCGACTCCACGGCACCGTCCAGGTGCACGATCGCGGCGGGCTCCACGCCCTGCTTCGCCAGGTGCTGCGCCACGAGCGTCGTGTACGACGACGCCACGCGGCGCCCCGCGATCTGCGCGATCTCGGTCACGGGTTCGGTCTCGCCGGGCCCGGCGGGTGCCGCGTACCGGAACGTGGACCGCGCGAAGCCCAGGCCCAGGTGCTCGACGGCGTCGGCACCCGAGTCGAGCATCAGGTCACGACCGGTGATGCCGACGTCGACCGTGCCCGTGCCCACGTAGACCGCGACGTCGCGCGGGCGCAGGAAGAAGAACTCGACGTCGTTCTCGGGGTCGGCGAGCACCAGCTCGCGGGTGTCGCGGCGCTGGCGGTAGCCCGCCTCGCGCAGCATCTCGGAGGCGGGGCCCGACAGGGCGCCCTTGTTGGGGACTGCGATGCGCAGCATGTGGTGTTCCTCTCTGGGTGTACGTCGGACCTGCGGACCCGGGTCTCCCGGCGCCGGCCCGACCGGTGGGGTCGAGCGGCGCCGAGGCCGGGTCACAGATGCGTGTACACGTCCTCGAGGGTCAGGCCCTTGGCCACCATCAGGACCTGCAGGTGGTACAGGAGCTGCGAGATCTCCTCGGCGGTCTCCGTGTCCGACTGGTACTCGGCGGCCATCCACACCTCGGCGGCCTCCTCCACGACCTTCTTGCCGATCGCATGGACGCCCGCGTCCAGCTGGGCCACGGTGCCCGAACCCGCGGGGCGGGTCTGGGCCTTCTCGGTCAGCTCGGCGAACAGGGTCTCGAAGGTCTTCACGACCCCAGCCTAGTCGGGCGACGGGGGCGCCACCGGCCGCCGTCCCACGTTCTGGCCATGTCGCGACTATGGCGAGGGCCACTCCACGGGCAGCGTGCCGTCGTCCGCGGGCGTCAGCACCCCCTGGTACGGGGTGATCAGGTGGAGGCCGACGTCGTCGCCCGGCTCCTCGCCCGAGGCGGCGGACAGGAGCACGAGGACCGTGCCGTCCTCGTCCGCGAGACCGGACGCCGGGTCCAGCGGGTCACCGCCCGGGTGAGCGTCGCCGCTGCAGGTCTCCGGCGTCGAGACCACGGCGATCCGCTCGCCGGCCGTGACGTCGAGCTCCGGCTGCGGCTCGCCCCGGCCAGGCGGCGGGTCGGGCCGCTCCAGCACCTGCACCACGTCGACGAGCCAGCGCTGGGACTCCACGCCGTACATCAGCACCGTGTCGTCCCGCGCCACGACCGTCCCGCGCAGCACAGCGCCCGCGTCGGCCGCGGCCTCCTCCGGGGTGCCGAACCGCACCCAGTCCACGCAGGCCACGGCCGGCGGCTCCGGGCTGGTCACGGGACGCCCGTCGCCTCCCCCGGTCGCACTCTCCGTCGCGGCCCGGGGCTGCGCTCCCCCGGCCGGCTGCGCCGCGGCGCAGCCGGCCAGTCCACCGGTCGTGACCAGAACGAGCGCAACGGTTGCGACCGTCGCCGTCCGCCGAGGTCGTGGAACCGCCCGCACCATGTGAGCCGCAGCAGGCGGCCCGCCCGAGATTCTCATGTCCCGTATGTGTGGCGAACCCCTGATTCTTTGCTCGTTGTGGTGATGTCTTCTGGACCTGGGGTTGGTTGTCGAGACGCTTGGCACACTATTTATTCAGGAGTGCACGACACGGCCCAGGTCCCGCAGCACGACCGCCGTGGCGAGCGCCGCCTCCGCCGCCTCCGCCCCCTTGTCCTCGTGCGAGCCCTCGAGGCCTGCCCGGTCCAGCGCCTGCGCCTCGTCGTCGCACGTCAGCACACCGAAGCCCACCGGGACCCCCGTGCGGACGCTCACGTCCGTCAGGCCCGACGTCGCGGCCGAGCAGACGTACTCGAAGTGCGGCGTGCCACCGCGGATCACCACGCCGAGCGCGACCACCGCGTCCGCTCCCCCGGCCGCCGCACGGGACGCCGCCACCGGCAGCTCGAACGAACCCGGTACCCGCACCTCGGTCCAGTCCGCGCCTGCTGCGCCCAGTGCCCGGCGGGCCCCGGCCAGCAGCCCGTCCATGACCTGCTCGTGCCAGCTCGCCGCCACCACCACGACCCGCAGGCCCGTCCCGTCAACTGTCACGCTCGGTGCTCCGACGCCGCTCATGCGCATGCTCCTTCGTCCTGGTTGTCGATCTCGTCGTACTGGTTCTGGTCCAGGCGGTCGATGCGGTGGCCCAGCACCGTCCGCTTGGTCTCCAGGTACCGGTGGTTGTGCACGCCCCGGCCGACCACCAGGCTGCGGCGCCCGGCCACGGTCGTACCCGCGGCGCGCAGCCCGGTCACCTTCTCCGGGTTGTTCGTCAGCAGGGTCACGTCGTCGAGCCCGAGGTCGGCCAGGATCGCCGACGCCGCCCCGTACTCGCGTGCGTCGACCGGCAGCCCCAGGTCCACGTTGGCCTCCACGGTGTCCCGGCCGGTGTCCTGGAGGGCGTAGGCCTGGATCTTCGCGGCCAGGCCGATCCCCCGGCCCTCGTGGCCCCGCAGGTACACCACGGCACCGCCCTCGGCAGCCACCGCCGCCAGCGACGCCTCCAGCTGCGGGCCGCAGTCGCACCGCAGCGATCCCAGCCCGTCGCCGGTCAGGCACTCGGAGTGCACGCGCACCAGGCGCCCGTGCGTGCCGGGCGCCGTACCCGTCGTCGCCGGGCCGGGCAGGCGGGCCGGCGTCAGGGCCAGGTGCTCCGCGCCCGAGTGCAGGTCGTGGTAGGCCACGACCCGGAAGTCCCCGAACCGCGTGGGCAGCGCTGCCTGCGCGACCCGCCGGACCCGGCCGGCCGGCGCAGGCGGAGACGACGGGGCGACGTCGGCGGCGGGGTCGTGGGCCAGACGCCACGCGACCAGGTCCGCCACCGTGAGCACCACGAGGCCCGTCTGCCGGGCGAGCTCCTCGGCCTCGGGCAGACGCATCACCGCGCCGTCGTCCCGGACGAGCTCGGCGATCGCGCCCACCTCGCCGAGGCTCGCCTGCGGTCCGCCGGCGAGCCGCACCAGGTCCACGGCGGCCTCCGTGTGCCCCGTACGCTCCAGCACGCCGCCGGGCCGCGCCCGCAACGGCAGCACGTGACCGGGCCGGATCAGGTCCCGGGGGCCGGTGGCGGGGTCGCCCAGCACCCGCAGGGTCCGCGCGCGGTCCGCGGCGGAGATCCCCGTGGTCACGCCCGTCGCGGCGTCCACCGACACCGTGTACGCCGTCGTCCTCGGGTCCTCGCTGCGCTCGACCATCAGCGGCAGACCCAGCGCGTCCGCCCGGTCCGCGGGCATCGGGGCGCACAGGTAGCCGGACGAGTGCCGCACCGTCCAGGCCACCCACTCGGGCGTGGCCGTGCTCGCAGCGAGCACCACGTCGACCTCGTTCTCCCGCCCGGCGTCGTCGGCCACCAGCACCGGGCGGCCCGCGGCCAGCTCGGCGAGAGCCTCCTCCACCGGCCCCCGTGCGACGTCCACCGCCCCTGCCGTGGGCCGCAGCGCCCCGCTCATCGCCCGGCTCCGGTCGTCGCACCGGCCGGCGTCCCGGTCCCGGCGGCCACGTCCGCCGCCCCACCCGGGACACCGCCGACCGCACCAGCCGCCAGGAGCCGCTCCACGTACTTGGCGAGCACGTCGACCTCCACGTTCACGACGTCGCCCGGGGCCAGCCCGCCGAGCGTGGTCGCGGCGAGCGTGGTGGGGATGAGCGACACCCCGAAGCCCTCGTCGGACACCCACGTGACCGTCAGCGAGACCCCGGACAGGGCGATCGAGCCCTTCTCGGCGACGTAGCGGGTCAGCGCCGCCGGCGCGGTGAACGCCAGGTCGTCCCAGCGCGGCCCGGGCGTGCGCCGGGCGAGCGTCGCCACGCCGTCCACATGGCCCTGGACCACGTGACCACCCAGGCGGCCGTGGGCCAGCAGGGCCCGCTCCAGGTTCACCCGGTCCCCGGGGGCGAGGGCGCCGAGGGACGTACGGCGCAGCGTCTCGGGCATCACCTCGGCCACGAAAGCGCCGTCGGCCACCGACGTGACGGTCAGGCACACGCCGTCGACGGCGATCGAGTCACCCGGGCGGGCGTCCGACGTGGCGAGCGGGCCGGCGACGGTCAGGACGGCGTCCGGCGCCGGCCCGCCGCCGGGGTCGCCGTCGGGCCGGACCAGCGAGACGACGGAGCCGAGCTCCTCGACGATTCCGGTGAACATCAGATCTCCTCCTCGGTGTGCCCGCCGGGGCGGCCGGCCGTACCGGGCCGGGCCCCTGCGGGGTCGGTACGACGGGCGACGAGCAGCATGTCGTCGCCCAGCCGCGTGACGTCGTGGGTGGTGAAGCGTGCGGCCTCGCCGATCGTGGTGACCCCCAGGTCGTTGACGGCCGGGGAACCCGCACCGAGCAGCACAGGGGCCACGTACGCGTGCAGCTCGTCGACGGCGTCCGCGGCCAGGAGGGCGGTCGCCAGGGCGGGGCCGCCCTCCACGAGCAGGTGCCGCACCTCGCGCCCGCCCAGCTCCCGGAGCGCGGCGTCGAGGTCGTGGGTCGCCAGGTGCAGCAGGAGGCCGCCCGGACCGCGCAGGCGGGCTCCGTCGGGCACCGTGCGGTGGCCGACGACGACCCGGAGGGGCTGGTGCTCGAAGAGGCTCCCGTCCACGGTGCGGGCCGTGAGAGCCGGGTCGTCGACGGCCACCGTCCCCGTGCCGACGGCGATCGCGTCCACCTGGGCACGGACCGCGTGCGCGTGGGCGCGGGCAGTCGCTCCGGTGATCCAGCGGCTGGTGCCGTCGGCCGCGGCGACGCGTCCGTCGAGCGACGTCGCGAGTTTGAGCGTCACGTACGGCCGCCCCGTGCGCACGGCGCGCAGCCACGGGCGCAGCAACTCCTCCCCCGCCGCGGCGAGCAGGCCCGTGGTGACCGGGATGCCCGCGGCCCGCAGGCGTCCGGCGCCGCCCATGGCCACGGGGTTGGGGTCCTCGACCGCCACGTGCACGGCGGCCACGCCGGCCTCGATCAGGGCGTCCGCGCAGGGTCCGGTGCGGCCGTGGTGGGCGCAGGGTTCCAGCGTCACGACCGCCGTCGTGCCCCGGGGGTCGACGCCGCCCGCCCGGGCGGCCGCCAGCGCGGCGGCCTCGGCGTGGGGCGTCCCGGCTCCGCGGTGGAAGCCCTCGGCGACGGTGCGGCCCGCGGCGTCCAGGAGCACGCAGCCGACGCGCGGGTTGGGGCCGTGGGCGGGGCCCTGCGCGGCGAGGTCGAGGGCCCGGCGCATCGCGGCTTCCAGGACGCGGGCGTCCGGCCCGGCCGGGCCCCGGTCCGGTGCGGAGGCCACGGGCGGCGCGGCACGTGGGCCGGTGGGCGCGGTCGAGCTGTTCTGCGACTGGGTCATGCCGTCCTTCCCGAGCGTCGGTGCTCCGGGGTCGGACGACGGGTACGCGGACGAGGACCGGACCGGTCCCGCCCGCGCGTACGGCGTCACGGCGCCGCACGTCCGCAGGACGGCCGACGCCGCACGTGCTTCCTCCCATCCGGACTTTCACCGTCGGTCCTGGAGTTCCACCAGGTCAACCGGATCCCTCCCGAAGGAACGACCCGGGTCGCGGACTGTCACCGCCGGCTCGGAATTTCACCGACCCCGGAGCACGTGTGTGCGTACTGCTGATCGCCAGCATGCCACACCTCGCGCGGCACGCGACCATGGCCTGCGTCACAGGGACGCCGGTCCCCTCGTCACCGGGGCTTCTTCCCTGGGCCCGCCCGGCCGTCGAGGTGGGCACGGCGCGCTTGGCACACTATTTTCGCGGTCAGGCACGACAGCGCGTGCCAGCCTCGTCACGCGTCAGTGGACGTGCTTGCTCGCGAGCTCGCGCAGCGTCGCGATCTCCGCCGGGATGTCCTGGGCCCCGTACACCGCCGAGCCCGCCACGAAGACGTTCGCGCCGGCGTCGGCCGCGCGCTCGATCGTGTCGCGCGACACTCCCCCGTCCACCTGGATCCACACGTCCAGCCCGGACTCGCTCACGGCCTCGCGTGCCCGCCGGATCTTGGGCAGGGTGCCCTCGATGAACGACTGGCCGCCGAAGCCGGGCTCCACGGTCATCACCAGGATCATGTCGATCTCGGCCAGCAGGTCCAGGAACGGCTCCACCGGGGTGGCCGGCCGCAGCGCGACGCCCGCACGCGACCCCAGCCGCCGCAGCTCGCGCGCCAGGCGCACGGGCGCCTGCGCGGCCTCCGCGTGGAACGTGACCGACGCCGCCCCCGCCTCGGCGAACGCCGGCGCCCACCGGTCGGGGTTCTCGATCATGAGGTGGGCGTCGAGCGGCACCGGCGACACCTTCGCGAGCCGCTCGAAGACCGGCAGCCCCAGCGTCAGGTTGGGCACGAAGTGGTTGTCCATGACGTCGACGTGGGCGTAGTCGGCGTCGGCGATCCGGCCGAGGTCGCGCTCCAGGTTCGCGAAGTCGGCGGACAGGATGCTGGGGGCGATGAGGGCTGCCATGATGCCAAGCCTAGGGCGCGCACCCCGCTGCCACGCGCCGCGCGCCACCGACGGACCGGGAGCGACGATGATCCCCGAGGTGAACTACTGGGCTGTTGTGGCGGCCACCCTGTCCACGCTGGTCGTGGGCTCGGTCTGGTACACGCCGAAGGTGTTCGGCACCCGCTGGATGCGGCTCGCCCGGGTCGACCCGAAGGCGGCGCAGGCCGCGGGCATCTGGCCCATCGTCGTGACGGTGCTGGTCAGCTTCCTGACCGCCTGGGTGCTGGCCGGTGCGGTCTACATCTCGTGGGAGTTCTACCAGGGCGGCTTCCTCTCCGCGGCCGTGGTGACCGGCGTGCTGCTCTGGATCGGGTTCACGGCGGCGCGGATGATCACGCACGACGCCTTCGAGGGCCGCCCGCCGGCCCTGACCACCCTGAACCTCGCGCACGAGCTGGTCACGGTGCTGGTCATGGCCGTGATCATCGGGGTGTGGCCGCCGGCGGGCGTCTGACCACCACGGCCTGGCCACGGCCGGGGCGGGCGGGACCGCCCCGGCCGTCACGCGGTCCGGCGCAGCAGCGTCAGGTGCATCGCGTCCGTACCGTGCACGTGCGGCCACAGCTGCACGTCGTCCCGGTCGCCCAGCGGGATCTCGGCGTCCGGGCGCACCACCGACCGCACCACGGCGGGCGCGTCCAGGCGTTCGACGTCGTCCCGGCGGCGCAGCACGTCCGCCACGACGAGCTGCGTCTCGGCCAGGTGCGGCGAGCACGTCACGTACGCCACCACTCCCCCGGGCCGGACGGCGTCCAGGGCGCTCGTCAGCAGCTCGCGCTGCAGCCCCGTCAGGGCGGCGAGGTCCGACGGCGTGCGGCGCCACCGGCTCTCCGGCCGACGGCGCAACGCGCCCAGGCCCGTGCAGGGCGCGTCGACCAGGACCCGGTCGTAGGCACCGGGCTCGTCGACGCCGACCTCGCGGCCGTCACCGGTGCGCACCTCCTCGACGGCGCCGTCCGGCAGGGCGGCCAGCGCGCCGGCGACCAGGCGGGCGCGGTGCGGGGCCACCTCGTTGGCCACGAGCCGGGCACCGCGCTGCGCGGCCAGGGCCGCCAGGAGAGCCGCCTTGCCGCCCGGGCCGGCGCACAGGTCCAGCCAGCGCGCGTCCGAGCCCTCCAGAGGGGCCGCGGCCAGGGCCAGGGCGACGAGCTGGGACCCTTCGTCCTGCACGCCCGCCAGACCCTCGCGGACTGCCGGGACGCCGGACGGGTCGGAACCCTCCAGCCGCAGCGCGGTGGGCGCCCAGCGGCCGGCGACGAGGTCGACGTCGCCCCAGGCGTTCTCGTCGGCGGCGTCCACCAGACCGGGCCGCGCCACCAGGGTGACCCGGGGTGCGGCGTTGTCGGCGGCGAGGAGGTCGCCGATCTCGTCCGCCGCGCGGCCGTTGCCGGCCAGCGCCTCGCGCAGCGCCCGGACGACCCACAGCGGGTGGGACTGGGTGGCGGCGAGGCCCGCGAGGGCGTCGGGCGCCTCCTTCTCGAGCACCGACAGCCACTCGTCCGGCGTGCGTTCCGAGACCCGGCGCAGCACCGCGTTGACCATCTGCGCCGGGCCGGCGCCGACCCGGTTGCGGGCGAGCCCCACGGTCTCCGAGACGGCGGCGTGCACGGGCACGCGCATGCCGAGGAGCTGGTGCGTCCCGAGCCGCAGCACGTCGAGCAGCGCCGGGTCCAGGCCCGGCAGCGGTCGGTCCACGCAGGTGGCCAGGATCGCGTCGTACCGCCCGCGCAGCCGTAGCGTGCCGTAGGTCAGCTCGGTGGCGAACCCGGCGTCGCGGCCGCGGATGCGCCGCTCGCGCAGCAGCGGCGGCAGCACCAGGTTGGCGTACGCGTCGGACTCGTCGACCTCGCGCAGCACGTCGAACGCCGCCGTCCGGGCGGGGTCGGTGCGCTTGCGCCGTTCGGAGGGCGCCTGGGAGGTCCGTGACCGGTCGTCGCCGCGGAACCGTGCCGCGGAGCGCTGCCGCCCCGACGCGTTGCGCCGCTCGTCACCGGCCGCGCGGCCGCCGCCGCGCGAACCGTCGCGCGAACCGCCGTGTGAACCGCCGTGCGACCCACCCCGGGAGCCGCGGCCGCCGTCGTACCCGCTCATGCGACCACGTCCGTGGCACCCGCCGTGGCGCCCTGCGCGCCGGGCGTCCCGCCCGGCGCCGCGTGCTCTGCCCGAGCGTCCAGCACGAGGCCCGCCTCGACGAGCGCCCGTCCCCCGCCGCGCGCCCAGTCGGGTGCCGGCATGGCCTTCTTGCCCACGGGCCGCACCTCGCCCAGCGCGACCGCGTGCGTGGCCGTGCCCACCAGCACCTCGCGCTTGAGCGCGCGCACCTCGCCGGCACGCAGGTCCACGACGTCGGGCCGCGGCGAGACCGGGCCGATCCCGAGGCGCGAGCCGTCGGGCAGGAGGGTCCACGCGCCGGGTGCGGGCGTGCAGCCGCGCACGAGCCGGTCGACCGCGAGCGCCGGGTCGGTCCAGGTCACCCGGGCGTCCTCCGTGGTGAGCTTGGGCGCGACGGTGATGCCGTCGGCGGGCTGGGGCTGCGGCTGGAGGGTGCCGTCCTCGAGGGCGTCGAGGCTGGCCACGAGGAGCTCGGCGCCGGAGACGGCGAGGCGGGCGAGGAGGTCGCCGGAGGTGTCGGTGGGCCGGATGGTCTCGGTGGTGGTGCCGAGCACGGGGCCGGTGTCCATGCCCTCGTCGAGCAGGAAGGTGGTGGCTCCGGTGATCTCGTCGCCGGCGATGACGGCGCGCTGCACGGGGGCGGCGCCGCGCCAGGCGGGCAGCACGGAGAAGTGCAGGTTGACCCAGCCGAGGCGGGGTACGGCCAGGACGGCGGGGCGCAGGATGTGGCCGTAGGCGACCACGGGCGCGGCGTCGATGTCCAGGTCGCGCAGGCGGGCGACGAACTCGTCGCCGCGGGGGGTGTCGGTGATGACCGGGATCCCGGCCTCCTCGGCCCGGGCGCGCACGGGGCTCGGGGTGAGCTTGCGCCCGCGGCCCGACGGCGCGTCGGCGCGGGTCAGGACGGCGACCACCTCGTGGCGGGAGCGCAGGAGGGCGTCGAGCGAGGCGACTGCGGGTTCGGGGGTTCCGGCGAAGAGAAGACGCACCGGGTCAGTCTAGGTGTGCGGGGTGACCGGGGCGGCGCGACCGGGCACGGGCCGGGGTGTCCGTGCCCGGTCGCGGCGCGGGTACGCGGGCCCGGTGCGGCGGGTGCGGTGCGGCGGGTGCGGGTGATTCGCCCGTCGCGACACCGGTGCGCGCAAGGACGGTCCCTGCCGGGACACAGTCGGGTACCACGTTCCCGGTCACAGGAGGGCCCGCATGCGCCGTCACGAGGATCCGACCGGTCGCCGGGCTGCTGCCCGGGCCGGGTACCGCGCGCTGCTCGGCGTGCCCCTGGTGGCGCTCTGCGCCGTCCTGCCGGCGGGCTGCGGGGCGGACGCCCCGGCGCCGCCGGGCCAGGACATCGGCGGAGCGGGTTTCGCCGAGGTGCTCGCCCTGCCCGCGCCGACGGCCGACTACGCCTGGTACCCGGAGTCGGTCACGGCCGCCCTCCCGTCGGTCCGGTACGTCGACGTGGGCGAGGCGCACGCCTCCGAGCTGGCGGCCATGGGCCGATTCACGGACTGGGCGCAGGGCACGCCGGAGGACCCGAGCCGGGCGATGATCGACCTGCGGTTCGAGGTGGACGAGGTCGTCGACTCGCTGGGTGACCTGGGGCTGGAGGGCCGAGCCGTCACCGTGCACGTGGGCGTGGACGGCCGGGCCGACGTCGAGCGGGTGGCCGAGGAGCTGGTCGCGCTCGACGACGTGGTGCTGTTCCTGACGCACGTCGGCCCCGAACCGTGGCCGCCACCGGAGTGGGTCATCGTGTTCGACGGCGCGTTCCTGGGCGACGTGCACGACGACGGCACGCTGACCTGGCCGGTCGCGGACGCCATCGCGGCTGCCGGGCCGGGTGACTCCCGCCCGGAGGCTGATGTGGCCACCCTCGACGACCTGCGGGCCGCGGCGCCGTCCGACCTCGTCGTCGACGTCGCCGGGGGCTGATCCGTCCTAGCCGGCCACCGGGAGCCCGAGGGCGCGCAGGTCGCGCCGCAGGGCGCCCGTGTGCGTGAACACGATCCCGTGGAACCCGACGCCGCGGGCTGCGTCCACGTTGACCACCTTGTCGTCCACGAAGACCGCACGCGCCGGGTCGACGCCGAACCGCTCGACGACCAGCTCGAAGATGCGCCGGTCGGGCTTGGCCATGCCCTCGCGGCCGGACACGATCACGTCGTCCATCAGCCCGATGGCGGGCGCCGCGGGCTCGGCGCTGTGGAACGTCTCGGCCTGCCAGTTGGTCAGCCCGTAGAGCCGGAGCCCGAGCTGCTTCAGCTCGGAGACCAGCTCCGCCGACCCGTCGATCGGCCCGGTCAGGGAGAGCTCGTAGTGCTCCACGTACCGGCGCAGATCGTCCACCAGGTCCGGGTGGGTCCGGGCGACGCGTTCGAGCAGCACCGCGTACGGCGTGCCGGCGTCGGCGGCGTGGTTGATCGCCCCGAAGTCCACGGCCTCGAAGAACGCCTCGACCTCGCTCCGCGGCCGGCCCTCGTACGGCCCGAACGGGTCCCAGCCGACCAGCACGTTGCCGAAGTCGTAGACGACGGTGTCGATAGCCGTGCCGACGCCAGGGCGGGTCGCGGGGTGGGTCTCAGGGCTCGTGCTCACAGCATCTCCTTCGGGTCGAGCTGGACGCGGACGGTACCGCCCTCGCGTCGCGCGGAACGGACCGCGAGGCTCGTCCTGAGCCTACGGGCCAGCTCGTCGCCCTGGGCCAGAGGCACCCGCAGCACGGTGCGGACGGGCAGGTCGAGCGCCTGCACCCCGCCCCCGCGCGAGCCGCCCGACGGCGCCGCGCCGCCCCGGCCGCCGGGGCCGCGTCCGCCGTCGGGGCCGATCTCGACCGGTCCCAGCACGCCCGACCCGGAGCCCAGGTCCTCGCGGAGACCCACCCGGGCCACGACCGCGTCCACCGCCGCGCGGTCCCCCGTCACCGCGGCGACCCGCACGGCCGGCGGCAGGTGCAGCTCGGCCCGCTCGTCGAGCTCGCGCGCCGCGAAGCCCGCCGGGTCCCAGCGCACCAGGGCCTGCGTGGGACCGGGCGCGCCGTCGCCCACGAGCAGCACCTGCCCGTGCGGTCCCGGGCGGACCAGCGACGCGGCGGCCAGCCAGCGGTGCAGCGCCTCCGTGCCCGCGGCGAGCCCCGTGCCGCCGGTCATCACGGCGGCATCCAGCAGGAGCGCGGTCGCGTACCCGGACGCCGCGACCGGCTCGGCGCCCGGGGTCGCCACGACGAGCGCGGGCGTGGCGGGCACGGAGTCGATCACCCCGCCCGGGGCGGACGCCGACGACAGCCGGACCGGCACCCCCGTGAACGCCCGGCCGAGCTCCTCGGCGGTGCGGGCCGAGCCCACCCGGACCGACCGCAGACCCGTCCACCCGCACTCCGCGCAGCGCCAGCCGCCCGCCAGGCGCCCGCACCACGTGCACTGGGGCGCGCCGTCGGCGTGCGGCAGGCCCAGCGGGCCGTGGCAGTGGGCGCAGCGGGCCGCGACCCGGCACCGCGAGCACGCGACGACGGGCAGGTATCCCGACCGCGGCACCTGGACCAGCACGGGGCCGCTCTCCAGGGCGTCCCGCGCGGCCCGCCACGCCACGGACGGCAGGCGGGCGGCCGCCGCGGCGCCGTCCCGGGCCAGCTCCACCGACGTCAGCGCCCGGACGCGCGGAGCCCGGGCGCGCACGACGTCGCGGGCCGCGGCGAGCTCGCGCGCCCAGCCGGACACGAGCAGCGCCTGTGCCTGCGCCGTCCGCCCCGGGGAACCCAGCAGGAACGCGGCCCCCTCCCGCTCCGCGCGCAGCGCCAGCACGTCGCGCGCGTGCGGGTACGGTGCGTGGGGCTCGGCCAGGGTCTCCTCGCCGTCGCCCCACAGGACCACGAGGCCGAGGTCGGCGACCGGCGCGAACATCGTGGCGCGCGTGCCCACCACCACCCGTGCGGCGCCGCGCAGCGACCGCAGGAACGCGCGGTACCGGGGTGCGGGCCCGTCGTCCGCCAGCAGCCGCACGACGTCGTCCTCGGCCAGGCCCGCGCCCTCCAGCGCCGCGCCCACGCGCGCGGCGTCCCGCGCGTCGGGCACCACGACGAGGGCCCCTCGCCCGCCCGCCACGCACGCGCGGACCGCCTGCGCGACGGCAGCCGCCCAGTGCGGGGTCGCGGCGTCATCGGTGTCCGTGCCCACGCCGGGCAGCGCCGACCACACCGCCCGCGGGGCCTCGCCCGCCAGGATCCGGCGGAGGTACGCCTCCCCGCCGCGGTAGGGTGCCCACGCGGAGACCGGACGCGCGCCGTCGCCGTGCGGGGGTTCCTGGCGGCCGGGCACCGGACCGGACGGTTCCTCGGCCGCCGCCTCCTTCTCGACGCGCGCGTGGCGCGGCGGCACCGCCAGCCGGAGCACGTCGGCCAGGGTGCCCGCGTAGCGGTCCGCGACCGCACGGCAGAGCTCCAGCACCTGGGGCGTCAGCACCCGCTCGCCGGACACCACCTTGCGCAGCGGCACGAGCCGCCCGTCGTGATCGGACGTGGCCAGGCGCGCCACGACGTACCCGGCGACCTCCTGCCGCCCGAACCGGGCCTTGATCCGGACACCGGGCTGCGCGTCCTGGTCCATGGTGGCCGGGACCAGGTAGTCGTACGGCTGGTCGAGGTGCGCCGGCTGCAGGTCGAGCACCACCCGTGCCACCGGGAGCGTCGCGGCGATCGGGATGCCGTTGGTCTCGGCGTTGCCCAGCGGGTCCCTGGCCCGCGGCACGCCGGGCCCGGCGTCCTCGCCCCCGACCTCGTCGAGCCCGAGCAGCGCCTCCTGCTGCGCCGCGACCCTCCCGGCCTGGCTCGTTGCCCCGTTCACGCCCCTATCCCATCACGCGCCACCCACACTCCGCCTCGCCCGCCCCGGACCCCTGGGACCGGTGGGCACGGACCGCGGGGGCGGCGTGGGCGCCAGGGCTCAGAACAGGCTCTGCAGGTCGGCCACGCGGTCGGTGCGCTCCCACGTGAAGTCCGGCAGCTCGCGGCCGAAGTGCCCGTAGGTGGAGGTGGCCCGGTAGATGGGGCGCAGCAGGTCCAGGTCGCGGACGATCGCCGCCGGGCGCAGGTCGAACACCTCGGCGATCGCCGCCGTGATCCGGCCCACGGGCACCGTCTCCGTGCCGAACGTCTCGACGTACAGCCCCACCGGGTGCGCCTTGCCGATCGCGTAGGCCACCTGCACCTCGCAGCGTCGCGCGAGGCCTGCGGCGACCACGTTCTTGGCCACCCAGCGCATGGCGTACGCACCCGACCGGTCCACCTTCGACGGGTCCTTGCCGGAGAACGCGCCCCCGCCGTGCCGTGCCATGCCGCCGTAGGTGTCGACGATGATCTTGCGCCCCGTCAGGCCCGCGTCGCCCTGCGGCCCGCCGATCACGAACTTGCCGGTCGGGTTCACGAACTGCTTGGCACCCGACCATTCCAGGCCCGCGGCGTCCAGCACGGGCGCGATCACGGTCTCGGCGACCTCGACGTGCAGCTTCTCCTGGAGCACGTCCGCGTCGTGCTGCGTGGAGAGCACCACGGTGTCCACCACCACGGGGCGGTCGCCGTCGTAGCCGACCGTCACCTGCGTCTTGCCGTCCGGGCGCAGGCCCAGCAGCTCGCCCGACTTGCGGACCGCGGCCAGCCGCTCGGACAGCCGGTGCGCCAGCCAGCCCGCCACCGGCATCAGCGACGGCGTCTCGTCCGACGCGTACCCGAACATCAGGCCCTGGTCGCCCGCGCCCTGCGCGTCCAGCGGGTCGAGGTCGCCGGAGTCGTCCCGCAGCTCCAGCGCCTTGTCCACGCCCTGGGCGATGTCGGGCGACTGCTGCCCGATCGACACCGAGACGCCGCAGGAGTCGCCGTCGAACCCGATGGCGGACGACGTATACCCGATGCCCCGCACCACGTCCCGCACGATCTGCGGGATCTCGACGTAGGCCTCGGTGGTGACCTCACCCGCGACGTGCACCAGCCCCGTGGTGACCATGGTCTCGACCGCGACGCGGGAGGTCGGGTCCTGCTCCAGCAGCGCGTCCAGGATCGCGTCGCTGATCTGATCACAGACCTTGTCCGGATGACCCTCGGTCACGGACTCGGACGTGAAAAGGCGCAGCTCGCTCATGGGCACCAGCCTACGGTCTCGCACAGCGAACAGTCGATCCTGAAAGGTGAGACGGCGGTCACGGCAGCCGCTTGACCTTCACGAGGGCCGGATCCACACGGTTCGTGCTCATGGCAGCAGCTTGGCGACGGCGTCCCACAGGGCGTCAGCCACCTCGCGCTTGGTCCCGGAGGCCTGCCCGACGACGTCGCCCGCGCCGTCCAGGATGGTCACCTCGTTGCCGTCGGTGCCGAACCCACGGCCGGAACCGACGGCGTTCACCGCGATCAGGTCGGCGCCCTTGCGCCGGGCCTTGGTACGCCCGTGGTCCAGGACGCTGCCGGAGGCGTCGCCGGTCTCCGCGGCGAAGCCCACGACCACCTGGCCGGGACGCAGCCGCTGGTGCGCGATCTCCGCGAGGATGTCGGGGTTCTCCACCAGCTCGATCGGCGCGGGCCCCTGGCCCGGCACCTTCTTGATCTTCGCGTCGGGCGCGGTCGCGGGCCGGAAGTCCGCCACGGCGGCGGCCATCACCACGACGTCGGCGTCCGCGCCGGCCGCCCGCACCGCGTCACGCAGCTCGGCGGTCGACTCGACGCGCACCACCGAGCAGGACGCCGGACCGGCCCCGGCCTGCCCGGCCGACACCTGGTCGGTCACGTCCTGCGCGAGGTTGGCGGCCACGAGCGTGACCGTGGCACCCCGGTCCAGGGCGGCCTGCGCGAGGGCGACGCCCTGGCGGCCGCTCGACCGGTTGCCGATGAACCGCACGGGATCGATGGGCTCGCGGGTACCACCCGCCGAGACGACGACCCGGCGGCCGGACAGGTCCTGCGGGCCGGTTCGCGCGGCGCCCGTCTCCACGAGGGAGAGCGCCTCCCGCGCGATGTCCTCGGGCTCGGGCAGCCGGCCGGGACCGGTGTCCACGCCGGTCAGCCGGCCGGACGCGGGCTCGATCACGTGCACGCCACGCTCCCGGAGCGTGGCCACGTTCGCCCGCGTGGCGGGGTGCTCCCACATCTCGGTGTGCATCGCCGGAGCGAGGACCACCGGGCAGCTCGCGGCGAGCAGCGTCGTGGTCAGCAGGTCGTCGGCCCGCCCGGTGGCGGCACGTGCCATGAAGTCGGCGGTCGCGGGGGCCACGATCACCAGGTCGGCGCTCTTGCCCAGCGCAACGTGCTGCACGCCGGGCACGTCGTCGAACACCTCGGTGCTGACGGGCTCGCCCGACAGCGCCTCGAAGGTGGGCGCACCCACGAACTCCAGGGCGGCACGGGTGGGGATCACGCGCACGGCGTGCCCCTGCTCACGCAGCAGGCGCAGCAGCAGGACGGCCTTGTAGGCCGCGATCCCCCCGGACACACCGAGCAGGATCCTCATCGGGACACGTCCATCGCGGGGCCGGACGACCGTGCGACGTGGCCGGTCAGGCCGGGAACTCGGGCAGGGCCTGCTCGGCCTTGGCCGCGGCTGCCGCGTCGGCCTGCGCCTGCACCTCGGCCGGGTCGACCTCCTCGATCGTGAGGAGGCCCTGGTTGATCTCGCGCATCGCGATGGAGAGGGGCTTCTCCTGGTTGCGGGTCTCGACGAGCGGGCCCACGTTCTCCAGGAGGCCCTCGTTGAGCTGCGAGTAGTACGCGTTGATCTGACGGGCGCGCATGGAGGCGTACAGCACCAGGCCGTACTTCGAGTCGATGCGCTCGAGCAGCTCGTCGATCGGCGGGTCGGTGATGCCCTCGGGCGTGGCGACGGTTCCGGCCATGATGAAGCTCCAGAAGTCTCAGTGGTGGGTGGTGACAGAAGAAGTCCGAGGAGTGAGTCTACCCGCTCCCGCGCACGAAGGCGCCGCTCAGGGGGCACCTCCGCCGCGCCGGGTACGCTCGCCCGCCGCTACCCGGCGACCGGTGTGGTGGACCCCACACCCATCACGGACACCAGCGCGTCCGTGGCCCGGTGCACGTCGTCGTTGACGATCGTGACGTCGAACTCCTTCTCGGCGGCGAGCTCGACGCGCGCCGTGGCGAGCCGGCGTTCCCGCTCCTCGGAGTCCTCCGTACCCCGGCCCACGAGCCGGCGGACCAGCTCGTCGAAGCTCGGCGGGGCGAGGAAGACGAACCGGGCCTGAAGGCCCGAGGCCGTCACCGCGTCACGCACCTGGCGCGCGCCCTGGAGGTCGATCTCCAGGAGGACGGGGACCCCGGCCGCGAGCTTCTGCTCGACCGGCCTGCGCGGCGTCCCGTACCGGTTACGACCGTGCACCACGGCCCACTCGAGCATCTCGCCGGCCTCGACCATGCGGTCGAACTCCTCCGGCGACACGAACAGGTAGTGCACTCCGTCCACCTCGCCCGGGCGCGGCGACCGGGTGGTCGCCGACACGGAGAGCCAGACCTGCGGATAGCGGTCCCGCACGTCGGCGGAGACCGTGCCCTTGCCCACCGCGGTGGGACCTGCGAGCACGGTCAGCCGTGCGGGTTGTGTCGTACTGATCTCAGCCAAACCTCTCGATGAGCGCCGCCGTCTGGTGCGGTCCGAGGCCTCGGACGCGGCGGGTCTCGGCGATCCCGATCTCTTCCATGATCGCCCTGGCCTTAACCTTACCGACCCCGGGGAGCGACTCGAGCAACGAGACGACCTTGAGCTTGCCCACGACGTCGTCCTGCCGGCCCTGCTCGATGACCTCCTTGAGGGAGCCCTGCGAGTACTTGAGCTTGTTCTTGATCTCGGCCCGTGCGCGTCGCGCCTCGGCGGCCTTCTCGAGTGCTGCCGCACGCTGCTCGGGTGTGAGGGGAGGTAGTGCCACGCAAGTCACCTACTCGTGTCTCGACCGGTCTCCTGGCTCGGACGCCGGTCCTCGCTCGGGCCGGATGCCCAAGTCCGTGACCTGGTCCGCAACCGGTCTGGTGTGAACTGCTGCATCGAAAGTAGCCACCGCCTCAGTGGTCGGCAATCGCAGAACGGCACTTCGTGAAAACTCATGCACCCCGGCTTTGCGGCAATTAGTACATTCCATGTGAAAACGCCCTCGATCCAGATGGATCGAGGGCGTTTTGTCCTGCGGTCGAATGCGGTGCGTGAACCACCGTCACGACGTCTCGCGGACCCCTCACCAGCGCCTCCGGCACCTCGGGGACGCCGCGACGCGTGTCACCTCGGTGCCGGAGGCGCTACCGCAGCGCGGCCCGGGCCTCACCGGCCGCCGCCGCGGCGGCGGCCACCAGGGCGTCCGGGTCCGGCCCCGCGGCGAGCACCGCACGCGAGGACGACGCGAGCACGGCACGCCGAGCGGCACCGAACGTCGTGGCGAGCTCATGCTCCCCCGCGCCCTGCGCGCCCACACCGGGCGCCAGCAGCGGGCCGTTGACCGCCACCAGGTCGGTGCCGGTGGCTGCCACGGCGTCGCCGATCGTGGCGCCCACCACGAGGCCCACCGACCCCAGCGGCTCGGCACCCGCGTTGAGCACGGCCGCCCGCGCCGCCGTCAGGGCCGCGACGGTGGCACCCTGCGGGGAACCGTCCGTACCGCCCGCCCCGCCGTCGGCGCCGGGAGAGACCGACGTGCGTGCGTGCTGGACCTCGAAGCCCTCCTTGTTGGAGGTGAGGCACAGGACGAACAGCCCGCGGCCCGTCGCGGCCGCCAGCTCGACGGCCGGGTCGAGCGAGCCGAACCCGAGGTAGGGCGACACCGTCAGGGCGTCGCCGGCCAGGGGCGAGCCGTCCGCGAGGAACGCCTCGGCGTACGCGCTCATGGTCGAGCCGATGTCGCCCCGCTTCGCGTCCACGATCGTCAGCGTGCCGGCACCGGGGCCCGCCGCACGCGCCGCGGCGATCACCTCCTCCAGGACCGCGACCCCGCGCGACCCGTGCCGCTCGAAGAACGCGGCCTGCGGCTTGAACGCCGCGACCCGCCCGCCGAGCGCGTCCACGACCCGCAGCGAGAACTCCCGCAGGCCCGTCACGTCGTCCGGCAGGCCCCACGCGCGCAGGAGCGACGCGTGAGGGTCGATGCCGACGCACAGGGGCCCGTGGTCGTCCATCGCCGCGGCGAGCCGGGCGCCGAACGGCACCACCGCGCTCGCCGTCACGCGCCCACCGCCACGCGCTCCGCGCCGGCAGCGCCCGCGAGCCGGGCCGCCGTCGCCGCCGTGTGCTCCTGGAGGCTGGCCACCTCGAACGGGCCCGCGAGCACCGCCTCGATGCCCTGCACCGCCGCGGCGAGCTGGTCCACCGTGGTGGCGATCGGCTTGTCGGCCGCCGTCGTGGCCGCCCGGATCTCGTAGCCGTCCGCCCGGGCGCCCTGGCCCGACGGCGAGTTCACCACGAGGTCGATCTGCCCCTCGGTGATCAGTCCCACGACGGTCAGCTCGCCGTCCGGCCCGCGGCCCTCGGTGTGCTTGCGCACCACCGTGGCCTCGATGCCGTTGCGGCGCAGCACGGTGGCCGTGCCCTCCGTGGCCAGCACCTTGAAGCCGAGCTCCACCAGGCGCTTGACCGGGAAGACCACGTGCCGCTTGTCGCTGTCGGCCACCGACACGAACACGGTGCCCGACGTCGGCAGGCCGCCGAACGCCGCGGCCTGCGACTTGGCGAACGCGTGCGGGAAGTCCTTGTCGAAGCCCATGACCTCGCCCGTGGAACGCATCTCCGGGCCGAGCACGGAGTCCACGACCAGGCCCTCGCGGGTGCGGAACCGCTTGAACGGCAGCACGGCCTCCTTGACCGCGAGCGGCGCACCCAGGTCGAGGGTGGCGCCGTCGTGCTCCGGGAGCAGGCCCTCGGCGCGCAGGTCGGCGATGGACTCCCCCACCATGACGCGTGCGGCCGCCTTGGCCAGCGGGGTGCCCGTGGCCTTGGACACGAACGGCACCGTGCGCGACGCGCGGGGGTTGGCCTCCAGCACGTACAGCACGTCGCTCACCAGCGCGTACTGGACGTTGAGCAGACCCTTGACGCCCACGCCGCGCGCGATGGCCTCGGTGGAGCGGCGGATGCGCGCGATCTCGGTCTCGCTCAGCGACACCGGGGGCAGCACGCACGCCGAGTCACCGGAGTGGATGCCGGCCTCCTCGATGTGCTCCATGACGCCGCCGAGGAACATCTCCTCGCCGTCGAACAGCGCGTCGACGTCGATCTCCATCGCGTCGTCGAGGAAGCGGTCGATGAGCAGCGGCGCGGCCAGGGTGCCGGTCGCCCCGGAGTCCGCGTGCGTGGCCGCCGCGGCCTCGAGCGCTCGCTCGACGTACCCGGTGAGCTGCTCCTCGCTGTACACGATCTCCATGCCGCGGCCGCCGAGCACGTAGGAGGGGCGCACGAGCACCGGGTAGCCGATGCTGTCGGCGACCTCGCAGGCCTGGCCCAGCGAGCGGGCGGTGCCGAACGCGGGAGCCGGCAGGCCGGCGTCGAGCAGGACCTGGCCGAAGATGCCGCGGTCCTCCGCGGCGTCGATCGCCTCCGGGCTGGTGCCGAGGATCGGCAGGCCGGCCTCCGCCAGGCGGCGGGCCAGGCCCAGCGGCGTCTGGCCGCCGAGCTGCACGATGATGCCCTTGACCGGTCCGGCGGCGAGCTCGGCCTGGTAGACCTCCAGGACGTCCTCGAAGGTCAGCGGCTCGAAGTACAGGCGGTCGGACGTGTCGTAGTCCGTGGAGACCGTCTCCGGGTTGCAGTTGACCATGACGGTCTCGTACTTCTCCGCGAGCGCGAGGGTGGCGTGCACGCAGGAGTAGTCGAACTCGATGCCCTGGCCGATGCGGTTGGGCCCGGAACCGAGGATGATCACGGCCTCGCGCTCGCGCGGGGCGACCTCGGTCTCCGCGTCGTAGCTGGAGTAGTGGTACGGGGTCTTGGCGGCGAACTCCGCGGCGCAGGTGTCGACCGTCTTGTAGACGGGGCGCACGCCCAGCGCGTGACGGATCTCGCGGACCGTGGCCTCACCGGCGGGTCCCATGCCGCGCAGGCGTGCGACCTGGGCGTCGGACAGCCCGTGCCGCTTGGCGAGCCGCAGCACGTCCTCGGTCAGGGTGGGGGACGCCGCGACCTCGGCCGCGACCTCGTTCATGAGCTGGATCTGGTCGAGGAACCAGGGGTCGATCTTGGTCGCCTCGAACACGGCCTCCAGCGTGGTGCCGCCGGGCTGCCCGACCGAGCGCAGCGCCTGCTGCACCTGGACCATGCGCTGCTCCGTGGGCCGCTCGATCTCCGTCAGCAGCGTGGCGAGCTCGTCGCCCGTGGGGGCGTCGCCGTCCCAGTGGAACGTCACGCCGCCCTTGTCGATGGAGCGCAGGGCCTTGCCGAGGGCCTCGGTGAAGTTGCGGCCCAGCGCCATGGCCTCGCCCACCGACTTCATGGTGGTGGTCAGGGTGTCGTCGGCGGCGGGGAACTTCTCGAACGCGAAGCGCGGCACCTTGACCACGACGTAGTCGAGCGTGGGCTCGAAGCTCGCGGGGGTCACCTTGGTGATGTCGTTCGGGATCTCGTCGAGCGTGTAGCCGACGGCGAGCTTCGCGGCGATCTTGGCGATCGGGAAGCCGGTCGCCTTGGAGGCCAGCGCCGAGGAGCGCGAGACGCGCGGGTTCATCTCGATGACGATGACGCGCCCGGTGGCCGGGTCGACGGCGAACTGGATGTTGCAGCCGCCGGTGTCGACGCCGACCTCGCGGATGACGGCGATGCCGATGTCGCGCAGCTTCTGGTACTCGCGGTCGGTGAGCGTCATGGCGGGGGCCACGGTGACGGAGTCGCCGGTGTGCACGCCGACGGGGTCGACGTTCTCGATGGAGCAGACGACCACGACGTTGTCGTCCTTGTCGCGCATGAGCTCCAGCTCGTACTCCTTCCAGCCGAGGATGGACTCCTCCAGGAGCACCTCGGTGGTCGGCGAGTAGTGCAGGCCCTGGCCCACGATGCGGCGCAGGTCCTCCTCGTCGTAGGCGAGGCCGGAGCCGAGACCGCCCATGGTGAAGGAGGGGCGCACGACCATCGGGTAGCCGAGCACGCCGGCGGCCGCCAGGGCCTCGTCGATCGTGTGCACGATCTCGGAGCGGGCGGACTCGCCGCCGCACTTCTCGACGACGTCCTTGAACTGCTGGCGGTCCTCGCCCTTCTGGATGGCGGGGATGTTGGCGCCGATGAGCTCGACGTCGTACTTGGCGAGCACGCCGGCCTCGTCCAGGGCGATGGCCGCGTTGAGCGCGGTCTGCCCGCCGAGGGTGGGCAGCAGCGCGTCGGGGCGCTCCTTGGCGATGATCGTGGTGAGGACCTCGGTCGTGATGGGCTCCACGTAGGTGGCGTCCGCGAACTCGGGGTCGGTCATGATCGTTGCCGGGTTGGAGTTGACCAGGATGACCCGCAGGCCCTCCTCCTTCAGCACGCGGCAGGCCTGGGTGCCGGAGTAGTCGAACTCGCAGGCCTGGCCGATGACGATCGGGCCGGACCCGATCACCAGGACCGAGGAGATGTCGTTACGGCGAGGCATCAGTGGTTCTCCTCGGTGTCGTGCGCGGTGGCGGTGGTGGTCGTGAGGGCGGGCGGCCAGGCGGAGGGGTCCGTCATCAGGCCGACGAAGCGGTCGAACAGGTAGGCGGCGTCGTGGGGGCCCGCGGCGGCCTCGGGGTGGTACTGCACGGAGAAGGCCGGCAGGTCGAGGCAGGTCAGCCCCTCCACGACCTGGTCGTTCAGCCCGACGTGGGAGACGACGACGCGGCCGTAACGGCCGCCGTCGTCCCTGCTGTCGTCGTACGGGGCCTGCGAGACGGCGGGGGCGCCGGACTCGTCGAGCACGGGTGCGTCGACGGCGAAGCCGTGGTTGTGCGCGGTGACCTCCACCTTGGCGGTGGTGCGGTCCAGCACCGGCTGGTTGATGCCGCGGTGGCCGTAGCCGAGCTTGTAGGTGCCGTAGCCCAGGGCGCGGCCCAGGATCTGGTTGCCGAAGCAGATGCCGAAGAACGGGATGCGGCGGTCCAGCACCGCGCGCAGCAGCTCGACCTCGTGGCCGGCGGCACCCGGGTCCCCGGGACCGTTGGAGAAGAAGACGCCGCGGGGTGCGCCGTCGGGCAGGTCGGCGAGGACGGCCTCGATGTCGGCGATGGTCACCGACTGCGGCACGACGACGACGCGCACGCCGCGCTCGGCCAGCCGCACCGGCGTCATCGTCTTGATGCCGAGGTCGACGGCCACGACGGTGGCCAGCGGCGTCTGCCCGGCGTGCACGCCGCGGGGCTCCACCGTGTAGGCCTGGGTGGTGGAGACCTCCCGGGCCAGGTCGGCGCCCGCCATCTGCGGGGCGGACCGCACCTCGGCGACGAGCTCCTCGACGGGGCGCGGGTACCCGCCCCGGACCAGGTCCTCGCCCGAGAAGATCCCGGCGCGCATCACGCCCTCCTCGCGCAGGCGGCGCGTCAGGGCGCGCGTGTCGACGTCGGAGATGCCGACCACGCCCTGCCCGGCGAGCTCGTCGCCGAGGGACCGCTGGGCGCGCCAGCTCGAGACGCGGCGCGCGGGGTCGCGCACCACGTAGCCGGAGACCCAGACGCGGTGCGACTCCGGGTCCTCGTCGTTCACGCCGGTGTTCCCGACGTGGGGCGCCGTCATGACGACGATCTGCCGGTGGTAGGACGGGTCGGTGAGCGTCTCCTGGTAACCGGTCATGCCGGTGGAGAACACGATCTCGCCGAACGTGGTGCCGGTGGCGCCGTACGCACGGCCGCGGTAGGTCGTGCCGTCCTCGAGGACGAGCGCTGCCGAGGTGGCTGCGTGCTGAGCTGCGGGTGTCGTCGGGGTGGTCACCGGGCCTCCTGCTGGTACGGGTCGTGCTGAGAGTGCTGGGTCTGGTTCTGCGGGGCGTGCTGGCCCGTGGGTTGCTGGGCCGGCGACTGCTGGGCCGCGAGCAGGTGCCGGACGGCGTCCACGAGGCCGCCGCGGTCGGTGGCGCGGCGCGTGCGCAGGCCGGTGTCGACCAGGGCCGGCGCGACGCCGTCCGCCTCGGGGACCGCCCAGGTCACCACGACCAGGCCGTCCGCGCCGACGTACTTGCCCGCCATGCCGGGAGCCAGGGTCGCGCTGCGGATCGCGTTCACGGGGACCCACAGGTCGCGAGCCCCGTCGCGCTCGATGAGGATGCCGCCGTCGTGCACCGACACCAGGGCGTTCGAGCGGTCGCCCAGGCCGTGCGCGCCCACCCGTGCGAGCCAGTCGCCGTGCAGCGTCGTGGAGACGTAGACCGCCTCCAGCGGGCCGAGGCGCGCAGGTCCCACGCCCGCGGTGCCCGTGGCGCCGTCGGCGCCGGGCACCGGCGGCGGCACCGGGACGACGGCGGTGGTGCGCTGCGCAAGCCGTCGTCGGCCGATCAGGGTCACGTACAGGACCAGGAACACCGCCAGGGCGACCAGGAGGAGGACGGCCAGGATCTTCATCGGGTGGCTCCTTCGAGGGTCTGGGTGGCGCCGTCCGTGGCCGGCTGGTCGACGACCGCGCCGTCCAGGACGGTCGCGCGGCCCCGCAGGAACGTCGCGACCACGCGGCCCGGCAGCTCGGACCCGGCGAACGGGGTGTTGCTGCTGGCGGTGACCTGGGCGTGGCCGTCGATCACCCGCGTCGCGGCCGGGTCGACGAGGGTCAGGTTGGCGGGCTCCCCGACGGCGATCCGGCGGCCCTGCGTCGCGTCGACCCGGCCGATGCGGGCCGGGTTCTCCGAGAGCACGCGGGCGACGTCGGCCCAGGTCATCCGGCCGGTGTCGACCATGGTCTGCTGGACCACGGACAGCGCGGTCTCCAGGCCCGTCATACCGAAGGCGGCCGAGGCCCACTCACAGTCCTTGTCCTCGACCGGGTGCGGGGCGTGGTCGGTGGCGACGATGTCGATCGTGCCGTCGGCCAGGCCCTGGCGCACCGCCTCGACGTCGGCGGCCGTGCGCAGCGGCGGGTTGACCTTGTACACCGGGTCGTACTCGCGGGCGAGCTCGTCGGTCAGCACCAGGTGGTGCGGCGTCACCTCGGCGGTGACGTCGATGCCGCGGCCCTTGGCCCAGCGGATGATCTCCACCGAGCCGGCCGTCGACAGGTGGCAGACGTGCAGGCGCGAGCCCACGTGCTCGGCCAGCAGCACGTCGCGGGCGATGATCGACTCCTCGGCCACCGCGGGCCAGCCCGTCAGGCCGATCTGCGCGGAGACGACGCCCTCGTTCATCTGCGCGCCCTCTGTCAGGCGCGGCTCCTGCGCGTGCTGGGCCACGACGCCGTCGAACGCCTTGACGTACTCCAGCGCGCGGCGCATGAGGACCGGGTCGTGCACGCACTTGCCGTCGTCCGAGAAGACCCGCACGCGGGCCGCGGAGTCGGCCATGGCGCCCAGCTCGGCCAGCTTCTCGCCGCCCAGGCCCACCGTGACAGCGCCCACGGGGTGCACGTCGACCCAGCCGGCCTCCTGGCCGAGCCGGTAGACCTGCTCGACGACGCCCGCGGTGTCCTGCGTGGGCGTCGTGTTGGCCATGGCGTGCACCGCGGTGAACCCGCCCGCCGCGGCGGCCCTGGTACCGGAGAACACCGTCTCGGCGTCCTCCCGGCCCGGCTCGCGCAGGTGGGTGTGCAGGTCGACGAGGCCGGGCAGGAGCACCTGGTCCTGGGCGGCGACCTCGTGCGCGCCCTCGGGCACCTCGACCGTTCCCGGCGCGCCCAGCGCGGCGACCACGCCGTCCGCGAGCACGACGTCGACCGGGTCCGTGCCGTAGGGGCGCACCCCACGCAGGACGTAGGTCGTGGTTGAAGGGGTGCTCACAGGGCGTTCCTCTCGTCGGTGCTGGAAGCTGGGTCGCTGCCAGACAGCAGCAGGTACAGGGCCGCCATCCGCACGGCGACGCCGTTGGCCACCTGCTCCACGATCACGGAGCGGGGGTGGTCGGCGGCGGCCGCCGAGATCTCCAGGCCGCGGTTCATCGGCCCGGGGTGCATCACGATCGCGTGGTCCGGCAGGACGGCGAGCCGCCGGGCGTCGAACCCGAACTTGCGGCTGTACTCCATGGGGCTCGGGAAAAACGACCCCGACCCGCCGGACATCCGCTCACGCTGCACCCGCAGCATCATGACCGCATCCGGCTGCCACTGCTCGAGCGTCTCGTCCAGGTGGTACGAGACCCGGCACGGCCAGGTCTCCACGCCCACCGGCACCAGCGTGGGCGGCGCCACCAGCGTGACCTCGGCGCCGAGCGTGTGCAGCAGGTACACGTTCGAGCGGGCCACGCGCGAGTGCAGCACGTCGCCGACGATCGCGACGCGCAGGCCGGCCAGGTCCGCGCCCACCGAGGTGTCGGTGCCGCGCCCGTCGGGTCCCACGTTGCCCACCAGGTGACGGCGGATCGTGAACGCGTCCAGCAGCGCCTGCGTGGGGTGCTGGTGCATGCCGTCGCCCGCGTTGAGCACCCCGGCGTCGAGCCAGCCCGCGTGGGCGAGCTGGTGCGCCGCGCCCGAGGCCGAGTGGCGCACCACCACGGCGTCGGCGCCCATGGCGTGCAGCGTCAGCGCGGTGTCCTTGAGCGACTCGCCCTTGGACACGCTGGAGCCCTTGGCCGAGAAGTTGATGACGTCCGCCGACAGGCGCTTGGCCGCCGTCTCGAACGAGATCCGCGTGCGCGTGGAGTCCTCGTAGAACAGGTTGACCACGGTGCGCCCGCGCAGCGTGGGCAGCTTCTTGTTCTCGCGCGACTGCGTGGCCGCCATCTGCGCGGAGGTGTCCAGGAGCAGGATCGCGTCGTCCTTGGCCAGGCCCTGGGTGGTCAGCAGGTGCTTCACCGCGCGCCCCCGTTCTCGGTCGTGTCGTCCGCCGGGCTGATCAGCACCGAGTCCGTGCCGCCGTCGACGTCGGACAGGCGCACCCGCACCCGCTCGCTGCGGGAGGTGGGCAGGTTCTTGCCCACGTAGTCCGCGCGGATCGGGAGCTCGCGGTGGCCGCGGTCCACCAAGGCGGCGAGCTGCACCACGCGGGGGCGGCCCAGGTCGTTCAGGGCGTCGAGCGCGGCACGGATGGTGCGGCCGGAGAACAGCACGTCGTCGACCAGGACCACCACCTTGTCGTCGATCGTGCCGCCCAGCCGGCCCGGCAGCACCGTCTGCCCGACGGCACGCGTGGGCTGGCGGCGCAGGTCGTCGCGGTACATCGTCACGTCGAGGGTGCCGTGGTCGCCGTCGAAGCTCGGCTCGATCTGCGCCAGTCGCTCCGCGAGGCGGCGCGCGAGCTGCACGCCGCGCGTCGGGATGCCGAGGAGCAGAAGATCGGCGGCGCCCTTGTTGCGCTCCACGATCTCGTGGGCGATCCGGGTCAGGGCGCGGGCGATGTCGGCCTCACCGAGCACGGTGCGTGCCGCGGTGGAGGTGTCCGCCGGGGCGGCGGCGGCGGGGCTGGTGGTGCCGGGATCCGCGCCATGGCCCGTCGTCGGGCTCGGGGTTGCGCTGGATGCGGGCATGCGGCTGCCAGGGCTCATCTGGCGACCTCCTTCTCCGCCTCACGGGACGGGTTTAAAGGGAGTCTGACAGCCACCACCTTAACCCGCCGGACAGGCGCCGGACGCCGGGTCACCGGCCGACCGGAGGGGCGTTGCTCACACCCCGGCGAGCCGGCCGGCCGGCGAGCGGGTCAGTCGCGGAGCACCGTCGCCGCCAGGCCCGCCGCGAGAGCGACCAGCGCCAGCACCATGCCCACCGTGCCGGGCCAGCCCGCCAGCGCGAAGGCGACCCCGCCCAGCCAGCCGAACAGGCTCGACCCCGCGTAGTACGCCAGGTTGTAGACGGCGGCCGCCTGGGTGCGCGCCTGCGGGGCGGCGACCGGGGTCCACCCGCTGGCCACCGCGTGCGCGCCGAAGAACCCGGCGGTGAGCACGACCAGCCCCGTCAGGACCACCGGCAGCCAGCCCGACAGCGTGGCCACCACCCCGAGCGCCATCACACCGGCCGCGACCACCAGGACACGGCGGCGGCCGTACCGCACGACCAGCCGCCCGGTCCGCGCGGAGGACCACGTTCCCGCCAGGTAGGCGAGGAACACGAGGCTGACCACACCGGGCGACAGGCCGAACGGCTCGGCGGCCAGCCGGAAGCCCAGGTAGTTGTAGACGGCGACGAACCCGCCCATCAGCAGCAGACCCTGCGCGTCCAGGACGAGCAGGCGCGGGCTCAGCAGGGCGCGGAGCCGTCCGGCCTCCGGCGCCGGGTGCCCCGGGACGGCGGCGTCGGGCCCGCCGCTCCCCCGGGCCCGCGGGCCGCGGTCACGCGGCGCGAGCCGGACGAACACCCCCGTCGCGACCAGGCACGCCACCGCCACGGCGGCCACCCCGGCGCGCCAGCCGAAGAGCTCGGCGACGCCACCGGAGACCAGCCGCCCCAGCAGACCGCCCACCGACGTGCCCGCGACGTAGGTCCCGGCGGCCCGGGGCACCACCGCGGCGGGGAGCATCTCGGTCAGGTACGCCATGGCCACCGCGGGGACGCCCGCGACCAGCAGTCCCTCGACGAAGCGCCCCGCGACGATCAGGCCGAACGACGGGGCGAAGGGGACTGCGAGCCCGACCACCGTCGCACCCAGCATGGCGACGGTCATCGCGCGCACCCGGCCGACCCGGTCCGCGACCCCCGCCCAGGGCAGCACCCCCACCGCCAGGCCGAGCGTCGCCGCGGAGACGAGCAGCGCGGTGGCCGACGCCGACGTCGCGAGCTCGCGCGCGGCGTCGGGCAGGACGGACTGCGGGGCGTAGAGCTGGGCGAACGCAGCGGTCCCGGCACCGAACAGCGCGACGAGCAGGCGTCGCTCGTCGAACCGTCCGGTACCGGGACCGGTACTCACGCGTGTCGCAGGGTCGTGCGCGTCTCGGACGTCACGCCAGCAGGGTCGGCTTCAGGTCCTTGACCCGGCCGAGCAGGCCGTTCACGAAGGCCGGCGACTCGTCCGTGGACAGGTCACCGGCGAGGTCGACGGCCTCGTCGAGCGCCACGGCGTCCGGCACGTCGTCGTTGAAGAGGACCTCCCACGAGCCGATCCGCAGCAGCGCACGGTCCACGGCCGGCATGCGTGCGAGGGTCCAGCCCTGCGAGTACGTCTCCAGCACCTCGTCGATGCGCTCGCGGTGGGCGACCACGCCCTCCACGATCTCGACCGTGTACTGCGGCACGGCCGCCTCCGTGCGGGGCACGGCCACGCGGTCGGCGAGGAGCTTCAGCGGGTCGATGCCCCGCTGCTCCGCCTCGAAGAGGATGTCGGCGGCGCGCTTGCGCGCCTTGGTGCGTGCGCCCACGTCAGTCGGTGACGCGGCCGAGGTAGTCGCCGGTCCGCGTGTCGACCTTGACCTTGACGCCCTGCTCGAGGAACAGCGGCACCTGGATCTCGGCACCCGTCTCCAGCGTCGCCGGCTTGGTGCCGCCCGTGGAGCGGTCGCCCTGCAGGCCCGGCTCGGTGTAGGTGATCTCCAGCACGACCGACGCCGGCAGCTCGATGTACAGCGGGGTGCCGTCGTTGGACGCCAGCATGACGTTCATGCCCTCGAGCATGTAGTCCTTCGCGTCACCGACCGTCGCGGCCGACACGTTGATCTGGTCGTACGTGTCGTTGTCCATGAAGACGAAGTCGTCGCCGTCCATGTACAGGTACTGGAAGTCGCGGCGGTCCACGTTCGCGGTCTCGACCTTGATGCCCGCGTTGAACGTCTTGTCGACGACCTTGCCGGACAGCACGTTCTTCATCTTGGTGCGGACGAACGCGCCACCCTTGCCCGGCTTGACGTGCTGGAACTCGATGACCGTCCAGAGGTTTCCGTCGATCCGGAGCACGGTGCCGTTCTTGATGTCGTTGGAGGTAGCCACGTTCGTCTTCCTGTGTCGGGGAAAGGGTTGCCCAGGGCATGCCGACGGGGAGCCGGCGACTGGGGTGACCGGGCCGGATGATCCAGCCGTGCGATCAAGGGTGTCAAGCAGCAGCGGTCAAGTCTAACGGACGACCTCGGTCGGCTCCGCCTATCCCTGCCCGCTTCGCACGATGATGCCGATCGCGCCTGCGACGATCATGAGTACCACCGAGACCGGGTAGTAGGTCAGCGCCCGTCGAATGTGCGCATGCTTCTGGACCGAGATCTCAGCGAGGTTCTTGACCTGGATCCAGGCCTCGCGACGATCGTCCTCCTTGGTCGCCGCCACAAGGTCGTCGACTGACGCGTCGACGATGTCCGGAAGGGAGTATCTGGAGAAGCCTCGCTGCTTCATGCGCGGCCGAAGCGACAGCACGAGATGCATGCCCGCGACCCCGCAGAAGATGATCGCCGCGGCACCGATGAGCGCACCGGCCAGCGCAAGCCACGCCCCTGGCGCGAGCGCCTGGTACAACGGGATGGCCGGCGTCCCGACGCCGAAGGTGAGAGCAATCGCCGCGACCAGGACGCTTGTCTTGACGTCCGCGTTGGTGATGGTGAGCTGGAGCATCGACTGAACAAACTGGGCGTCGGCCGCACTGCCGCTCTGGTCCGGCATCCGAGTCAGACGGCTTGCGTCGCGCTGTGCCCGTCCCGCACCCCACCAGCTCATCCAGCCTCCCGACCTCGTAAAACGTCGCCATGTGAGCGTACCGACCTGCCCGAAGGATGCACACCGACCTCCCCCCTGTTCGATCCCACCGGATCAAGCACATGGCTTACCTTCCCCACAGTGAAGGCATATCCTTAATAGATGTTCACCGTCATCGGCGACATCGTCGGATCACGCAATCTGAGCGACCGCGCACAGGCGCAACGCTCGGTCGTCACGACCCTGTCTCGAGTAGGCGCGTCCATCCCCGTCGCCCAGCGCCTTGAACCGACGTTCGGCGACGAGATCCAGGGCGGGTTCCAGACGATCGCGCACGCAACCCTCGCGACCTTGCTGATCCGGCTCGAACTGGCCTGGCTCGCACATCCCCCGCCCCGGTCTGCTCAACAGGACACCAAGACACCCGATCTGATCGTCATGCGATTCGGAATCGGCCAAGGAGACGTCCGCGTGTTCGAGATCGACACCCAGCCCATTCGACAGGACGGCCCCGGCTGGCACACCGCGCGCGACGCGATCGACTCGCTCGGGAAGAAGGCCGGCACGAGGTACGTCGGACCAGAGAACGCCGGGGCGCCCTCACAAGCAGCAGTCAACGCGTTCCTCATTGCGCGCGACGGTCTCGTCGATACACTCAACCACCGCCAACAGCGGATGCTCCTTCGTGCCCTGCATGGCGATTCACAGAAGGCCATCGCGGAGCTGGAGGGCATCTCGGAGTCGGCGGTGAGCCAGGCGTTCGCGAGGGGCGTGAGTGCCGTTCGGGACGCGCAATGCTTCTTCGGAAAGGCGTGATGCTCGAATGGCAGCCCTCGGAGCGTTCCTCGCGGCACTGGGCGTGGCAGACGCCTTCCGGGACACCAGCACCGTCAGCATCTCGTCCACACGACGCTACGCCGCGCTTGCCGTCGGCGTGGTCACTCTCGCAGCACTTCTGGCAGCGGGTGGAACCTCTGCGGCCTCCATGATCACCCTCGGCATCCCGCTGAGCCTGCTCCTGGCCGTCTGGGCCCTTCTCGACCCGATCGCGACTGCGATCGGCAAGGCGACGGCCCGCGGTGCAGCATTCCTGGCAATCGCCACGGGGACCGTCGCCGCACTCCTCTTCGCAGACGATGCCGCGGTCGCCTGGCCCACCTGGGTGCCCGGCCCGCTGTCGACGTTCTCGCCGTCGCAGGTGATTCTCGTTGCCGGAATAGCAGTTGCCCAGGTCTCGACAGCAAACGTCCTGGTCCGCTTGATCCTTGAAGCCGTCAATGTGCCGACCAAGGAAGGTTCCGACCGTCTTCGGAGCGGGCGTGTCCTGGGACCGATGGAACGCCTGTTCATCGTGGGCCTTGGCCTTGCAGGCAATCTCACCGCCGCGGCGGTGGTCGTGGGGGCCAAAGGGCTGCTGCGGTTCCCGGAGCTCGCAGCCAGCGAATCCAGCGCACGAGCGGCGTCGCCGATCATCATCCAGACATCCGCGAAGGGCACCGCTGGCATGCCGACAGACCCAGGCACGGCCGCGCCGATCCACCAAGGCCCCAACCCGGTCACCGAGTACTTCCTCATCGGCAGCTTCGCCAGCTGGCTCATCGCGCTTGCCGGACTTGGCCTCGCGATGCTCGTCCTTGGTTAAGTCTTGTACTTAATTCCGTGCTCATTAAGCCCTGGACTTATCACCCAGCCGCCCCGCGATCGCCGACAGCGCCAGCCGGTACGAGTCGAACCCGAACCCCGCCACGGTCCCCGTGGCGATCCCGGCCACCACCGAGTAGTGCCGGAACGACTCGCGCGTGGCGGGGTTCGACAGATGCACCTCGACCAGCAGCAGACCGGCCGTCGTGACCTGGGCCGCGGCGTCCCGCAGGGCGTAGGAGTAGTGCGTGAACGCCGCCGGGTTGAGCACGACGTGCGCGCCCGCGTCGACCGCCTCGTGGAGCCAGCCGACGATCTCCGACTCACCGTCCGTCTGCCGCACCTCGACGTCCAGCCCGAGGTCCTCACCCCACTGCGCGGCGGCGACCTTCAGGTCGGACATCGACGCGTGGCCGTAGATCTCGGGCTCGCGGACGCCGAGCCGGCCGAGATTCGGGCCGTTGAGCACAAGGACACGGGGAAGTGCGGAGACCATGCGCGCGAGCCTAGTGCGCCACAGGGCCGGACGGCGTCACACCTTGCCGGGCCCGGTCACGATCCGGTGCCCGCCCGTGGCGTCGGCGATCCAGCCCAGCGTCTCGGGCCGGAGCTCGTCCCACTCCCAGAAGACGAACGCCAGGCACGCGAGCGCCGCGCCGTCGGCGCCCCAGCGCTCGACCGGCTCCGCCGCGCCGCACTCCCGGCACTCCAGGTCGGCCGCGCCGCCCTCGACCCACTCGTTCGCCGCCTCGTGGAACTGGTCCAGCCCGTCCTCGTCCATGCCCGTCGGGCCGACGACGTCCGGGTGCCCGTAGAACGACCGCACGGCCGAGCACCGCGGGCAGGTCACGGCGTCCACGGAGAACTGGCTTCCGTCGTGCAGTGCGCGACCCTCGCGAACCTCGAGGCCCCACGGCTGCTCCCCCGAGGTGGAGGCGACCACCGTCTGCCCCCACGCGGGGCCTGCCGGGTACCCGTCGGCGCCGAGCGCTGCGTTCGGTGACCGGTCCGGCAGCAGCACCCCGCGCGCGACGAGGTCGGCCACGACCCGCTGCCCCAGCAGCGGGGCGTCGGCCTCGGTCGCGTCCAGGTCGGCGACCCACTGGTAGTACGTGCCCACGGTTCTCCTTCGGTGTCGATCGCGACGTCGATCGACGTCGATCCGGCCGGGCGCCGGCTGCGCCCCGGCGGCACCCTGCGCCGCCGGCCACCCACGCTAGCGGCGACCACCGACATCCGCGTCCGGTTCCAGCCCCTCCACCAGGAGCGTCCGCGGCCCGGGGCCCGACTCGGCGAGCTCGTCGTGCGGGTTGGTCAGGGCGCACCGCCGCAGCGAGAGGCAGCCGCAGCCGATGCAGTCGGTGAGATGGTCACGCAGCCGGGAGAGCTGCTCGATGCGGGCGTCCAGGTCGTCGTGCCACGCCTGCGAGATGCGGCGCCAGTCCTTCGCGGTGGGCGTGCGGTCACCGGGGAGGGTCGCCAGCGCCGCGCCGATGTCCGCGAGCGGGATCCCCACGCGCTGGGACACCCGGATGAACGCCACCCGGCGCAGGGTCTCGCGCCGGTAGCGGCGCTGGTTGCCCGACGTCCGGCGGCTGGTGATCAGCCCCTTGCGCTCGTAGAAGTGCAGCGCCGACACGGTCACGCCGCTGCGGGCGGCGAGGTCGCCGACCGTCAGCTCGTCGCGGTCCCAGGGCACTGCGGGGTGGGATGCTTCCATCAGGTGACCTCCTGCGGTCCGAGCGGTGGCGGTGCGTTCCTGCCGCGGCGCCCGTGGTGGTCGCCGTCGGCTCGAGGTCGCAGTTGACCTCAACTATGGTTCAGGTTAGAGGATCACGGCATGGACGCCATCAGACACCATTCGTTCGGCCCGCCCGAGGTCCTCGTGCTCGAGCAGGTCCCCGATCCCGTACCCGGTCCCGGTGAGGTGCTCGTCGACGCGGTGGCACACGGCGTGCACCTGCTCGACACCAGCATCCGGCGCGGCGAGGCGGGACCGCCGCTGCCGCTGCCGACCCTCCCGACCGTCCCGGGCAGGGAGATCGCGGGCACGGTGTCCGCGCTCGGCGACGGTGTCGACCCCGCGTGGGCCGGACGGCCGGTCGCCGCGCACCTGGGACCGGTGCCGGACGGCGGCGGGTACGCGCGGCGCGTCGTCGTCGGCGCGGACCGGCTGCACGCGCTGCCGGAGACGCCCGACGGCACGCCGCTCGACCCCGCTGCGGCGATCGCCATGATCGGGACCGGCCGCATGGCCGCCTACACCCTGGACGTCGCGGCGGTCACGCCGGACGACGTCGTGGTCGTCACGGGCGCCGCCGGCGGGCTCGGCACGCTGTTCGTCCAGGAGGCGCTGCACGACGGCGCCCGCGTGGTCGCCCTCGCGGGCGGCCCGGCGAAGCTGGCCGTGCTGCGGGACCTGGTGAGCGACCCGGGACGTCTCGCGCTGGTCGACTACTCCGCCCCGGGGTGGCCGGACGCCGCGCGCACCGCGCTCGGCGCGACCCCCGCCACGCTGGTGCTCGACGGCGTGGGCGGCCCGCTCGGCACGGCCGCCACGTCCCTGCTGAGCGGCGCGGACGGGGCCGACGCCGCCAGCGCCGGGCGCCTCGTCGCCTACGGCTGGGCCTCCGGCTCCGCCAACCGGTACACCGCGTGGGCGCCCGACGACGAGCGGATCGAGTCGGCGGTCGAGGTGCGCTACGCCGTCGGGCCGGACGCTCCCCCGATGGGCGACCAGCGGCCGTACCAGGAGCGGGCCCTGGCCCACGCGGCGTCGGGCAGGTGGCGCGTGGTCACGCACCGCGTGCCGTTCGCGCAGGCCGCGCGCGCCCACCGCGAGCTCGAGGAGCGCCGCACCACCGGAAAGGTGGTGCTGGTGTGACCGCCGCACCCTCACCCGCGCGCGCCGTCGCGCCCGGTGCCCTGAGCCCCGGCGCGCAGCGCCTCGTCCTGGTCGGGATGGTCGCACTGTGCTCGCTCGGCGCCTTCGAGGCGCTGGCCGTGGCCACCGCGATGCCGACCATCGCCGTGGACCTGGACGGTCTGCGGCACTACACGTTCGCGTTCGCGGTCGTCTTCGCCACGAGCGTGGTCGGCATGCTCACCGCCGGGCGCTGGTGCGACCGCACCGGCCCGTCGCCGGCGATGTGGACCGGCGTGGCGCTGTTCGTCGTCGGCCTGGTGGTCGCGGGGACGGCGACCGGGATGGGTGTGCTGATCGCCGGGCGGGCCGTCCAGGGTGTCGGGAGCGGGCTGTTCGGCGTGGCCCTGTACGTCCTGGTGGCCCGGGTCTTCGCCCCCGGACGCCGGCCCGCCGTCTTCTCGGCGTTCGCGGCCGCCTGGGTGGTGCCGGCGATCGTCGGGCCCGGGCTGGCCGGCCTCGTCGTGGAGCACGCGGGCTGGCGCTGGGTGTTCCTCGGCGCCGCGGTCCTCACCGTTCCGGCGGCGATCCTGATGCGCCCCGGGCTGACGGCGGCGCGGGGCGACGCCCCGGGCCAGGACGACGGGGACGCCGGGGCCGTCCCCACGCCGTCCGAGCGCCCGCTGCGGGCAGCCCTGCGCCTCGCCGCGTCGGTGCTGCGTGCCGGGCGCGGGCTGCCCGCCGTCGTCGCGGTGCGGGCACTGGTGTCGGCGGCGTTCACCGGGGCGGAGGTGCTGCTCCCGCTGCTCCTGGTGCACGAGCGGCACCTCAGCCCGGGCGGGGCGGGGCTGATCCTGACGGTCGGCGCGCTCGGCTGGTCCGCGGCGTCCTGGGTGCGCGGGCGCGACCTGCTGCACCTGAGCCACACCGGCTACGTCCGGCTCGGCGCCGGCTTGCTCGCGCTCGGGACGGTGGGTGCCGCGGTGCTCGTCCTCCCGGGCGTGCCGGCCGGGGTAGGGATGGCGTTCTGGGTGCTGTCCGGCAGCGGCATGGGCCTGGTCTACCCGACGTTGTCGGTGCTCACCCTGGAGCTCGCTCCCCCGCACGAGCAGGGCAGCGCCTCGTCGGCGCTGCAGGTGGCCGATGCCGTCGCCGCGGCGGTGGCGTCGTCCGCGACCGGCACCCTCCTGTGGGCGCTGTACGACGTGACGGGGCTGCCGGCGTACGCGGCGGTGCTCGGTCTCACCGGCCTGCTGGCGGCTGGTGCGGTGCTGCTGGCCAGGCGCACCACCGTCCCGGCCGACGTGGCGGCGGAACCCGGGGCCTCCTGACCGGCCAGGCCGGCCGGCCTGGCCGGCCTGGCGGGCCGTCCGGCCTGGCGGGGCGCGCCCACCGGGCCGAGGCTGTTCCCATGGACGACTTCACGCAGTACATCGCGAGCCTCGACGGACCGGCCCGGGACGCCGTCGAGCACGTGCGGGCGCGTGCGCTGGAGCTCGTGCCGGACGCCGAGGAGGGCACCAGCTACGGCATGGCCGCGCTGCGCTACCGCGGCAGCCCGCTGATCTCGGCGCGCGCCACCGCCAGGCACATCGGCCTGTACCCGTTCAGCCCGCCGGCGATCGAGGCCCTCGCTCCGGACCTGGCCGGTTTCTCGACGTCGAAGGGCACCGTGCGGTTCACCCCGGACCGTCCGCTGCCGGACGACGTCCTGGACCGCCTCGTCCTGTTCCGGCGCGACGAGATCGACGCCATGCGGTCGCGCTGACGTCCGCACCCGGCAGCCGGGTCCGTCACGTTCCGCCGACGTGTCTCGTCGTCGGGGCATGACGCGAGAGCATGTCCCCATGACGACCCCCGACGCCTCCGGCACGCACCTCGACGACGCCGCCCTGGCCCGGCTGCGGCCCCTGGCCTTCTCGGTGGCGTACCGGATGCTCGGGAGCGTCGCGGAGGCCGAGGACGTGGTGCAGGAGGCGCTGACGCGGCTGTCCCAGGCGGACGGCGTGCGCAACCCCGACGCGTTCGTGACGACCGTGACCACGCGGATCGCCATCGACGTGCTGCGCTCGGCCCGCGTACGGCGCGAGTCGTACGTGGGCGAGTGGCTGCCCGAACCCCTGGTCGGTCCCGTGGATGCCCACCTGCCGGTGGCCATGGCCACCCCGCCGCCCGACGCCGCCGGGCACGCCGAGCTGGCCGACGACCTCTCGACGGCCTTCCTCGTGCTGCTGGAGACGCTGACCCCGACCGAGCGTGCGGCGTTCCTGCTGCACGACGTGCTCGGGTTCCCGCACAGCGAGGCCGCCGACGTCATCGGGACGAGCGAGGTGGCCGCACGCCAGCTCGCCTCCCGCGCCCGGCGCCGGATCGCGAACCGGCGCGAGGCCGCGGCACCGGGTGCGGGGTCGACGGAGCCCGGGTCCGGGCACGACGCGGTGGCACGGCACGGTGCCGGAGCGCAGCAGGCTTCCGGGGCGCAGCACGCGTCCGGGGCACCGGGTGCCCGCAGGACCACGGAGACGCATGCCGAGCAGCTCGTGACCCGGTTCCTCGCGGCGTGCGAGGACGGCGCCGTGGACTCGTTCCTGGAGCTGCTCGCACAGGACGTGGTGCTCACGGGCGACAGCGGCGGCAACGTGCCCCCGGGCATGTCGATCGCACGATCCGTCGTGGGCCAGGTGCCGGTCGCGCGGGTGCTGGCCGGCTTCATGCGGCGCGGTGCGCCCCTGCACTTCGAGCGGGCGCTGGTGGGCGGGCAGCCCGGTCTGCTCATCGTGGCGGACGACGTGCTGGGCGGCGGCCTCGTCGGGACCTGGTCCTTCGAGGTGGCCGAGGAGGCGGCACCCGGCGCTCCCGGCACCACCACACGGCTCGCGGCGATCCGCGGCGTCATCAACCCCGAGAAGCTGCGTCACCTGGGGCCGCTGGCCGACCTGACACGGCTCCACGAGTGGCTGCGCACCGAGGGGCGCCGCAGGACCGCCCGGTAGTCGGCGCGAACCGGACGCCCGCCGCTCAGGCCCCCTGCCCGACCGCCCCGGAAGTGCCGGCGCTCGAGACGCCCGGGACCGGCGCCTCCTTGACGAACCACATGAGCACGAGCCCGGCGAGCACCACCGCGATGATCCCGAGCGTGCCCCAGATCGTCGCGCCCGTCAGGGCGATGGCGATGCTCCACAGCGTGCTCGACATCCACGAGGTGGCCCGGCCCGTGGTGGCGTACAGGCCGAAGATCTCCGACTCCCGCCCGGCGGGCGTCACGCGGGCCAGGTAGGAGCGGGACGCCGCCTGCGCGGGCCCGACGCACGCGGACAGGATCAGACCGCCCACCCAGTAGACGACGGGGCCGAGGTCGCGCAGGAACACGACGGCCAGGCCCGCGGCGACGATCACGCCGAGCGTGGTCAGGATCACCGAGCGGGCCCCGAACCGGTCGTCGGCCCGGCCCACGAGCACCGTGCTCACCCCGGCCACGAGGTTGGCCGCGATGCCGAACACGATCACCTCGTCGGCCGAGAAGCCGAAGCTGACGCTGCCGATGATGGCGCCGAAGGCGAAGACGCCGCTGAGCCCGTCCCGGAACACGGCGCTGGCCAGCAGGAACCAGAACGTCTGCCGGGCGGTGTGCCACAGCCCCTTGATGTCGCGGTACAGCACCGCGTAGCTGGCGAAGAAGCCGACCTTCTCCCGGCCCGCGGTCGGCAGCCGCTCCGGCACGAAGGCGAAGACGGGCCAGGCGAACGCCAGCGCCCACAGCGCGCAGGCCACGGCGATCAGGCGGAAGGCGAGCCCGTTGTCGGTGGGCATGCCCCACCAGTCGGCGCCGTTGGCGACCACGACCAGCACCAGCATGAGGATGCCGCCCACGTAGCCGAGGCCCCAGCCGAGCCCCGACACCTTGCCGACCGTGCGCGGCGTGGCGACCGAGACCAGCATGGCGTTGTAGTTCACGCCGCCGATCTCGCTGAGCACGCTGCCGAGGCCGATCAGGGCCGCGCCCAGCACGAAGTAGGCCGGGTCCTCCTCGACGAACCACAGCGCCAGCATGCACAGCACCATCCCGGCGGTGGCGCCCGCGAGCCAGGCCTTGCGGCGGCCGGTCGCGTCGGCACGCTGCCCCAGCACCGGCGCCAGGACGAAGATCGCCACCCCCGCCAGGGCGTTCCACGTGCCCAGCCCGCTCGTGAGCTCGGCCAGCCCGCGCTGGTAGGCCGGGTCATCCTCCCCCAGCGCCGCGACGGCGGGGTCCAGGAACGAGTCGGTGGTCAGGTACAGCGCCGTGAAGACGAACGTGAGGATCACCGTGTTGAACGGCTGGGTACCCCAGTCCCACAGCGCCCAGGAGAACACCTGCCGCCGCGGGATCCGCGTCCCCTCCCGCAGCTCCAGGCCGGTCGCCGGGAGCGGGGCGTCGGCGGCGCCGGAGCCGGAGGCCGGGCTGTGTGGTCGCTGAGGGGCGTCGGTCATGGCGGCAGTCTGCCCGGCCGGCGTGAATGGCGGGTGCTGGGCCGGTCACGATCTCATACCGACCGGCCCGGACCTAGGCTGCAGCCGGGCGTCCGGCCGGGTCAGAGGGTCAGAGGGTCAGAGCGCGAGGTTGTGCCGCCCGATCTGGTCGACGGCCGACACACCCGCGAGCGCCATCGTCAGGTCGAGCTCGGCGAGGACGTGCTCGGCGACGGCGCGGACGCCGTCGGCCCCGGCGAGCGCGAGGCCGTAGACCCAGGGTCGGCCGAGGAGCACCGCGTCGGCGCCGAGGGCCAGCGCGGTGAAGACGTCGGCGCCGGTGCGCACGCCGGAGTCGAACAGGACGGGGGCCGGGGTGCTACCGGGTGCCTGGTGGGCGCGGACGGCGTCGACCACGGGGGCGAGCATGTCGAGCGAGGCGACGGCGTTGTCGATCTGCCGGCCGCCGTGGTTGGACACGATGACGCCGTCGGCGCCGTGGTCGAGGGCGGCGCGGGCGTCGTCGGGGTGCTGGATGCCCTTGACGAAGACGGGCAGGGTGGTGCGTGCGCGCAGCCAGGCGAGGTCGGTCCAGGTGAGGGTGGAGCGGGAGAAGACGTCGAGGAAGGTCTCGACGGCGGCACGCGGGTAGGGCTGGGTGAGGTTGCGCCTGGTGGGGCCGGGGTGGTGGCGGGCCATGGACAGCAGGGAGCGGACGGCGGAGGGGGTGGGCAGCCGGCGGCCCGGGTCCTGGGCGGCGCCCGCCGGCGCGACGTCGGACGGCCTGGTCCCGGCGACCCGGGCCTCGACGAGACGCCGGAACGCGGGGTCGCTGAGGTACTGCGCGATCCCTTCCGCGCGGGCGAACGGGAGGTAGCCGAGGTCGAGGTCGAGGGTGCGCCAGCCGAGCACGTGGGTGTCGAGGGTGACGACGATCGCCTCGCAGCCGCTGGCCTCGGCGCGGGCGACGAAGGACTCGACCACGGTGTCGTCGGACGACCAGTAGAGCTGGAACCAGCGCGGGCTGTCACCCAGGAGGGTGGCGGTGTGCTCCATCGGGGTGGACGCCTGGGACGAGATGACGACGGGCAGGCCCAGGTCCCGGGCAGCGGCGGCGAGGGCGGGTTCCGCGTTGCGCGGTGCTGCGGCCCGTCCTCCGCGGCCGCGCTGGTGCTGGACGGCGAGCTCCAGCGCGCCGACGGGCCCGAACAGCACGGGTGCGGGCAGGTCGCGGCCCAGGAGGGTGGTGGCCAGGGAGCGCCCGCCGACGTCGACCATCTGGCGCGGCACGGTGCGGTACCGGCCGAAGGCCTCGCGGTTGGCCTCGACGGTGCGCTGCGCGCCGGCGCCACCGGAGACGTAGGCCCAGGCGGTGCGGGTCATCCGGCGGCGTGCGGCGGAGGCGAGGGCGTCGGGGTGGGTGGGCACCACGGGGCGGCGGCCGTAGACGCCGTCCCGGTAGATCGCGGACTGCACCGTGCGACCGACGTTGGTCTCACCATTTTTGGGCATGTTGGACATCTTGCCACGGCGTTCGCCGCCTCTCCCCGGCGGCGACTCGTCGCTGACCCGCGCGTCGCGACCCGCTCCGGCAGCCGTCGGCGGCATACGATCCGCACGTGCCTGGTTCACCCGACACGCTCGACTGGCGTACCGACCACCTGCTCGGCGAACCGTTCCAGGAGGCCCCGCTCGGGCCGGCCACCCTGGTCCGCTACCCCCACCCGCCCGACCTGCCGGTACCGCGCGCCGCCGTCATCCATGTGCACGGCTACAACGACTACTTCTTCCAGGAGCACCTTGCGCGGGTGTTCGCCGCGGCGGGGTACGCCTTCTACGCCGTCGACCTGCGGGCGGCGGGCCGGTCGCTGCGGCCCGGCCAGATCCCGCACTTCGTGATGGACCTGCGCGAGCAGGCGACCGACATCGCCACCGCCGCGCGGACCGTGCGCGGGCTGGAGCCAGGACTGCCGCTCGTCGTGCACGCCCACTCCACCGGCGGGCTCACCGCGGCCCTGTGGGCGCACGCGCACCGCAACGCCGCAGGCGCCGACGCCGGGCCCGACCTGCTGGTGCTGGACTCGCCGTTCCTGGACCTGCGCGCCCCGTACTGGCAGCGCACGGTGGGCACCCGGTTCCTGGACACCGTGGGTCGTCTGGCGGCGACCGCGGTCATCAGCGACGGCCCGTCGCGCTACGCGGAGCACCTCCTGGCCGCCAACGGGGGACGCTGGGAGTTCGACACCACGCTCAAGCGGCCCGAGGGCGTACCCGGGCGGGTCGGCTGGTTCGTCGCGGTCCGGCGGGGACAGGCGCGGGTCGCGGCCGGCCTGGAGATCGCGTGCCCGGTGCTGCTGGCGCGTTCCGACTCCTCGGGCCCGGACTCGCTCGACAACCCCCTGCTCGACGCCCAGGACACCGTGCTCGACGTCGAGCAGATGGCGGCCCTCCTGCCGTGCCTGGGCGAGGACGTCACCGAGCTCGTGGTCCCCGGCGGCGTGCACGACCTCACGCTCTCGGCACGCGGGCCGCGCGAGGCCTACCTCGACGGCATGCTCCAATGGGCGCAGAGCCGAAGGACCGACACGTGAGGTGCAGCAAGTGACCTACTTCGAGGGGCCGTTCCAGGCCCTCGCCCACCGCGGGTTCGCGCACGCCTCGGCCGGGACCGAGGGCCTGGAGAACTCGCTGGCCGCCTTCGGCGCCGCCGTCGACCTGGGCTACCGCTACGTCGAGACGGACGCCCACGGCACCGTCGACGGCGTCGCCGTGGCCCTGCACGACGAGTCCCTGGACCGCACCACCGACGGCACCGGACTGGTCGCCGAGCTGCCGTGGTCGGAGGTGAGCGAGGCGCGCATCGGCGGCGTCGAACCCGTACCCCTGCTGGAGGACGTGCTGGGTGGCTGGCCCGGCCTGCGGGTCAACATCGACGTCAAGCACGCCTCCGGCGTCGGGCCCGTGGCTCGCGCCGTGGAGCGCACGGCGTCCTGGGACCGCGTGTGCGTCACCTCCTTCGACCCGGCCCGACGGCGCGCCACGCTGGCCAAGCTGTCCCGGCCCGTGGCGACGTCGGCCGGCCGCAGGGAGATCGCGACGTTCCTCACCGGCGTCCGGCTCCGCGCCCGGCCGCTGGCGCGCCGTGCCCTGCGCCAGGTCGACGCGCTCCAGGTGCCCGTCAGCGAGGGCCGGGTGACCGTCGTCGACGCCGCCTCGATCGAGGCGGCGCACGCGCTCGGCAAGAAGGTCCACGTCTGGACCGTGAACGAGACCGCCGAGATGGTCCGCCTCCTCGACGAGGGCGTGGACGGCCTCGTCACGGACCGGGCCGACCTGCTCAAGGACCTGCTGGTGAGCCGGGGGTTGTGGGACTGACCGCGGGCGTCAGCCCAGGGTCAGGGTGACCGGGGTGCCCGGGCCCTTCGTCGGCGGTTCCTTGGCGACCTCCGCGTAGGCGGCCGCCAGCAGCGTCGGGTCCGGTCCCTCCAGGCGCACCGGCTTGGCGACGTCGTCCAGGACGACGAAGCGCAGCAGGTCACCGCGCGCCTTCTTGTCACGGCGCATGGCCGACAGGAGCTGGTCCCACCGGTCGCCGCGGTAGTGCACCGGGAGCCCGAGCGCGGACAGGATCGACCGGTGCCGGTCGGCGACGTCGTCGGGCAGCTTGCCGGCCATGCGGGCGAGCTCGGCCGCGAAGACCATGCCCACGCTGACCGCCGCGCCGTGCCGCCACTGGTAGCGCTCCGCGAGCTCGATGGCGTGGCCCAGGGTGTGCCCGTAGTTCAGGATCTCGCGCAGGCCGGCCTCCTTGAGGTCCTCGCCCACCACCCGGGCCTTGACCCGGACGGAGCGCTCCACGAGCTCGGCCACGACGGCCCAGGTCTCCTCGGTGGCGTCCGCGCCGGCCCAGTTCCGCAGCTCGTCGACGTGCGCCTCGACCAGGTCCAGGATCGCCGGGTCCGCGATGAAGCCCGTCTTGACCACCTCGGCCAGGCCCGCGACGAGGTCCCACTTGTCGAGTGAGCCGAGCGCCGCCAAGTCGCACAGCACGCCGGCCGGCGGGTGGAACGCGCCCACGAGGTTCTTGCCCTCGGAGGTGTTGATGCCGGTCTTGCCGCCCACGGCGGCGTCGACCATCGCGAGCAGCGTGGTCGGCACCTGCACCACCCGGATCCCGCGCAGCCACGTGGCCGCCACGAAGCCGGCCAGGTCCGTCGTGGCGCCGCCGCCGACGCCCACGATCGCGTCCGACCGCGTGAAGTCGAGCTGCCCGAGCAGACCCCAGAGGAAGGCCGCGACCTGCGGTGTCTTGGCCGACTCCGCGTCCGGGACCTCCGCCACGAACGCCTCGTAGCCGGAGGCCTTGAGGTCCTCCGAGATCGCGTCGGCCGTCGCGGACAGCGCGGCCGGGTGGATCACCATGACCTTCGCGGCCTTGCCGACCAGTGCCGGCAGCTCGCCCAGCAGGTGGTGTCCGATGACGACGTCGTAGGGTGCGTCTCCCTGCACGGTGACCCGTACGGGAGCGCTGTCGGTGCTCACGCGGTGCTCTCCTCGGTGCTCTTGCTCTCGGTCTGACCGTGCTTCGGGTCGGTCAGCTCCCCGCCGACGAGGTCCAGGCCCAGCGCCTCGACGATCTCGCGCGCCACGTGCTCGCCGGGCCGCTCGCTCGACACGATCGTCAGGGTCGCGAGGCGCTCGTAGGTGGGCCGTCGCTCGGTCATCAGCTTCTGCCACTGCGCGCGCGGGTTGCCCAGCAGCAGCGGACGGGCCTGGTTCATGCCGACCCGTTGCGCGGCGATCGCCAGCGGCACGTCCAGGAACACGACGTGGCCACCCTGGGCGGCGTACGCCACCAGCGCCTCCTGGGTCACGGGGTTCATCACGGCGCCGCCACCCAGGGACAGCACGCCGTCGTGCTCCGCGAGGGCGGTCAGGACGGCGTCCCGCTCCAGCTCGCGGAAGCGGGGTTCGCCGTCGTCGACGAAGATCTCGCTGACGGGCTTGCCCGCACCGGCCTCGATGTCGGCGTCCGTGTCGCGCACGGTCAGGCCGAGGCCGGCCGCGAGGATGCGCCCCACCTTCGACTTGCCCGAACCGGGCGGCCCGATCATGACGACGACGGGCCTGGTGCCGGTCGCGCCGCTCACCTCAGCAGCTCCGGGATGGCCGCCACGTACGAGTCGAGGTTGCGGCGCACCTCGGCCACGGAGTCGCCGCCGAACTTCTCGACGGCGGCCTCGGCCAGGGTGAGCGCGACCATGGCCTCGGCGACGACGGCGGCCGGCGGCACCGCGCACACGTCGGACCGCTGGTGGTGGGCGGTGACGGGCTCGCCGGTGGCGGTGTCGACGGTCGGCAGGGCGCGCGGCACGGTCGAGATGGGCTTCATCGCGGCGCGCACCCGGACGATCTCGCCGTTGGACATGCCGCCCTCGATGCCGCCCGCGCGGTTGGTGGTGCGCTGGATGCCGGGCTGCCCGTCCGGTGCCGTGCCGCGCACGATCTCGTCGTGGGCGGCGCTCCCCCGCCGGCGGGCGGTGCGGAAGCCGTCGCCGACCTCGACGCCCTTGATCGCCTGGATGCCCATGAGCGCGGCGGCCAGCTTCGCGTCGAGACGGCGGTCGCCCTGCACGTACGTGCCGAGGCCCGACGGCACACCGTAGGCCAGCACCTCGACGACGCCGCCGAGCGTGTCGCCGTCCTTCTTCGCCAGGTCGATCTCCTCGACCATGAGCTTCGAGGACGCCGCGTCGAGGCAGCGCACCGGGTCGGCGTCGAGCGCGGCGACGTCGTCCGGGGTCGGCAGTGCGGCGTCGTCGGGCACCTCGGCCTCGCCGATGGCGACCACGTGCGAGACGAGCCGGATGCCGAGCGCCTGCTCCAGGAACTTCGCGGCGGCCACGCCGAGCGCCACCCGGGCCGCGGTCTCGCGGGCGGAGGCGCGCTCCAGCACCGGACGCGCGTCCTCGAAGCCGTACTTGCGCATGCCGACCAGGTCGGCGTGCCCGGGTCGCGGCCGGGTCAGCGGGCGGTTGCGGGCCACCTCGCGCTCGTCGCCGGTGCCGGCGTCGACCAGGAGCGCCTCGGCGGGCACCGGGTCGGCCGACATGACGTCGGTCCACTTGGGCCACTCGGTGTTGGCGATCTCGATGGCGAGCGGGCCACCCTGCGTGAGCCCGTGACGCAGGCCGCCGAGCACCCGCACCTGGTCCTGCTCGAACTTCATCCGGGCACCGCGGCCGTAGCCGAGACGGCGGCGCGCGAGGGCGCCCTGGATGTCCGACGTGGTCAGCTCCACGCCCGCGGGCAGACCCTCCATCACCCCGACCAGGGCCGGACCGTGCGACTCACCCGATGTCAACCAACGCAGCATGGTCGGATTGTTTCACGCGCATGACGGACCCGGCGCCCCGGTCCGGTGGGCGACACACCGAGGCCGGCGTGATCGGGCACCGGCGTGTCGCCGCCGGGGAAGGGTGCCCGCGCAACTGCGTCACGGAGAGTAGACAACGTCTACGGTGCGTGACACAGCTGGGCGGGCCCACTGGGCTCGGCCGGCCTGCCTCGCGCCCGTGCATCATGCCCGACGCCCTCTCGTCGCCGGTTGCCATCGCCCGTGGCCGTGGGTATCGGCGAGACGCCGGCACGGACCCGTCAGTGCGAGAGGGCCGCCCGGAGCGCCTCGTCCATGGCCGCCAACGGCGCCGGACGGCCCGTCATGAGGCGCACCTGCTCGGCCGCCTGGTGCAGCAGCATCCGCTCGCCCCCGACCGCGGGTGCGCCGAGCGCCGTCCACGCGCTCTGGAGCACGGTGGGCCGCGGGTCGTAGACCACGTCGAGCAGCACACCGCGGGGGCCGCCTGCGGACGGACCCGACGCCGCGCCGGAGACGTGGTCGGCGAGCAGGGACGCCCACGTGTCGGCCGCGTACTTCGGCGTCGTGGAGACGACGGCGTCCGCGGCGGCCAGGGCGGACGTCGTCGTCTTGTCGTCGAACACCTCGAACGACGGCGCCACGCCCATGCGGGCCACGGCCTCGCGCAGCGGGCCGATCCGGTCAAGGGACCGCACGAACACCCGCGGCGCGGCGCAGCCGAGCTCGGCCAGCGCCGCGACGGCGGAGGCGGCCGTCGCTCCCCCGCCCAGGACGACGGCGTCCGCCACACGGCGCGCGCCGAGGCCCTCGCGCAGCGCCGCCACGATGCCGTGCACGTCCGTGTTGGTGCCCGTCCGGATCACCGTGCCGCGGACGGTCGAGAAGAGCACCGTGTTGACCGCACCCACGGCCTGCGCGAGCGGCTCCACGTGGTCGAGCAGCGGGATGACGACCTGCTTGAGCGGCATGGTCAGGCTCAGCCCGGCCCAGCCCTGGTCGAGCCCGTCGAGGAAGCCCGCCAGGTCGTCCTCGGTGACGTCGTGGAGGCCGTACGCCCAGCCGTCCAGGCCGAGGGCGCGGTAGGCCGCGGTGTGCAGCACCGGGGACAGCGAGTGGGCCACGGGATGACCGAGCACGGCGGCGCGGCGCCCGCCGGCGGGGGTCGTCAGGTCGTCCGTCATCAGTACCCGTTCTCCGCGGCCCAGGCCTGGTACTCCTCGCGGAACTCCAGGAACTCGTCGTAGTCGTCGGTGAACTTCGTCTCCTGCGAGTCCAGGTTCACGGTGACGTACCAGCGCCACGGGCCGGCAGGTGGATTGAGCACCGCTTCCACCGACGCCCTGCTCGGCGCACCGATCGCCGTCGGCGGCAGCCCCGGGACCACGCGCGAGGCGTACGGGAACGACTCGTCCTGGAACTCCTCGGTGGTGATCAGGTGGGACGGCTTCTTGCGCCCGTAGGAGTCGATGGCGTCCAGGCCGAGCGGCTCGTTCGCCGCGAGCCGGTTCTCGATCACGCGGGCGACCTGGCCGCGGTACTCGTCGGGCGCCTCGCGCTCCACCAGCGACGCCTTGATGATCACGTCGTTCCACTGGGCAGGCGGCACCTCGAGCTCCTTGAGCTCGCTCACGGTGAGCGCCACCATCTGCTTGAGCACGTCCGCGGCGGGCACGGTGCCCGGCTTGGCGTCGTAGGTGCTGGCCGCGAGCCAGCCCTCCAGGTGCCCGCCGGCCTCGGCCGGCAGACCCAGCCCCTGGGGGTCGTCCAGTGCCGCCCTGACGTCCTGCTCGGGCCAGCCCGCCTCGACCATCGTCTCCCGGATCTGCGCCACGGTGTGCCCCTCGACGACCGTCAGGCCGCCCCGGACCACCGCGTTCGTCGCCAGCAGCGCGACGGCGGACTCCGCGCTCATGTGCAGCCTCAGCTCGTGCGTGCCGGGCTGGATCGCCGCGGCGTCCGGGTTCGCGTTGAACGCCCGGACGAACGCCTCCGAGCTGGCCACCACGTCCTGCTCGACGAGCTCGGCCGCGATCGAGTACCCGTTGGCCCCCTCGGGCACCTCGACGTCGACCGGTTCGCCGCCGGTGCCCTCGTAGTCCGCGGCGGCCAGGGGCGTGCGGATGCCGAAGAGGTAGCCGTCGTTCTTCACGGTCCACGCGCCGAGGGCGCCGAGCACCACGAGCACCGCGACCACGGCGATGATCAGCGGGCGGCGCGACCGCTTCGGGCGCCGGTCCCGCCGGCTCGCCCGGCCCCCCGGGCGGGTGTCGCGCTCCGTGCGCCGTCCACGCTGGCCGCTGGCGTGCCGCGGTGGCCCCTCATAGCTCACTCCGGGAAGGGCCTCGGTCACGCTCGCTCCGTCCTCTGTGCTGCGCGAATCACTCGTTGATCCGCGCCTGGTCACCATCGGGGTCCATGACACGCCAACAAGATGTCACGATCACATCACAGCCCGGGTGCCGCGAACGCTACCCCGAGCGGACCATTCCCGGCCAACTCCCGGGATTCGCCCGCGCGGTCCGCCGGGAATGCCGGCGGACCTGCGACGTCACTGGTTGGCCTTCTCCCACTCCCGCAGCTCCGCGACGTACTGCTGGTGCTCGTCGAAACCCTCGGCGAACTTGGTCTCGCCGGTGTCGAGGTTGACCGTGACCCAGAACTTCCAGTTGCCGGGGGCCGGGTTCAGCACGGCGTCCACCGCGACCTCACCGGGGTTGGCGATCGGCCCGGGCGGCAGCCCCGTGTGCTGATAGGTGTTGTACCGGTTCTTCGCGTTGTTCGTGTCGGCACGGGTCAGCTCGGTGCCGGGCTTGCCCGCCCCGTACGCGACCGAGGCGTCGATCTGGAGCGCCATGTCGTCCGCGAGCCGGTTCTCGATCGCCCGCGCGATCTTCGGCTTGTCCTCGGCGTGCAGGCCCTCGCGCTCCACCAGCGACGCCTTGGTCAGCACCGTCTGCCAGTCGCTGCGGTCGACGTTCTTCTCCTGGAGCATCCGCACCGTCCGGTCCACCATCTGCGACAGCAGCCCGGCGGCCGTGGCGTCCGGCTTGGCCATGTACGCGTCCGGGTACAGCCAGCCCTCGGCCTTGCCCTTGGCCTGCTTCGGCAGCCCGATCTTCTCCGGGTCGGCCAGCGCGGCCTCGAAGTCCTCCGCCGGGAGCCCGGTGACCTGCACGGCCCGCTCCACGACCTGCTCCACCGTGTACCCCTCGGGGATGGTGACCTGCAGGTCCACCAGCTCGTTCTTGACCAGGAGCGCCACGGCGTCCTCGGCCGACATCTCCTCGAGCATCGTCCGCGTGCCCGGCCGGATCAGCACCGAGTCCGGGTTGGCCTCGAACGCCGTCGAGAAGGCCGACACGCTCGCGACCACTCCGGCCTCGTACAGGGCCTCGCCCATCGCCTGACCCGTGGCCCCCTGGGGGATCTCGACGTCCACCTGGTCGCCGCCGGGTCCCGGAAAGTCCTTCGACGCGAGCGGGCTGGTCAGCCCCGTCAAGGAGTCGAGGTTGGTCCACACCGCGTAGCCGGACCCGCCCACCAGCACGAGGGCCACGAGGAGCACGAGGACGGAACGTCCCCGCCGGCGCTTGCGCCGACGCTGCGCACGCCGGCCGGATCGCGGTTCAGGGAACGCGGGGTCTGCCTGGCTCGGCGGGGGCGCCGTGAAGAGGTCCGTCACCTCAGGCTCACTGTCCTTCGTCGGGGGTGCTGGGGTCAGTCGTGCGTGTCGTGCACGGTCCGCACCTCGACGAGCTCGCCGGCGCGCTCCCCCTTCGCCCGCTCCGCGTCAAGTGCGGATTGCAGAATGATAACGGCTGCGGCCTGATCAATCACGGACCTGTGCCGCTTGGTTTTCCGGCCCGCCGCGCTGAGCGCCTGGTGGGCGGAGACCGTGGTCATCCGCTCGTCCACGAGACGCACCTCAGCCTGCTCGTGCGCGGCCTCCAGGGCCGTGACCAGGCGTTTCGCGAAGGCGCGGGCGTCAGCCGTCGCGGCGCCCTCCTTGCCGGACAGGTGCCGGGGCAGACCCACGTACACGACGGCAGCGAAGCGCTCGGCTGCCTCGGCCACGATGCGCTCGACGTCCGCCGTGGTGCCCTCGGCGCTCCGCGGTGCCTTGCCGCCGCCCTTGCCGCTCCCGTTGCCGGGTGCCGCCAGCACCCGCGGCACGGTCTCCACGGGGGTGGCGACCAGACCGTCGGGGTCGCTGGCGGCCAGCCCGATCCGGGCCATGCCGACGTCGACCCCGAGCCGGGCCCCGCGCGGGAGCCCGGGCTCGGAGCCTGCCTGCTCGCTCATCAGGCGCCGACGGCGACCAGACGGACGCCCTCGGCGATACCGGCCAGGGCCTCGCCGAGCTTGGCCGGGTCGGTGCCGCCGCCCTGGGCCATGTCCGGCTTGCCGCCGCCACCGCCACCCAGCGTCTGGGCGGCGGTGCGCACCAGGTCGCCGGCCTTGTAACCGGCCGCACGGGCGGCGGCGTTGGTCACGACCACCACGACCGGGCGGCCACCCGACACACCACCGGCGGCAGCGACGACGGGCTCGGCCTCGCCGAGGCGGCCACGCACGTCGAGCACGAGGGCACGGAGGTCGTCGGCCTGGGCCTCGCCGGCGTCGTGCGTGACGACGCGCACGTCACCCACGCGCGGCGCCTCGGCGGCGAGCTTGCCGGCCACGGCCAGGAGCTGTCCCTGACGCAGCGCGGCCAGCTCCTTCTCGGCTTCCTTGAGCCGCGTCACGAGCGAGCCGACCCGCTCGTGCAGGTCCTCGGGACGCGTGTTCAGCAGACCGCTGAGCTGACCCACCAGGGCGTGCTCCTTGGCCTGGAAGCCGTAGGCGCCGTCACCCACCAGGGCGTCCACGCGGCGGACGCCCGAGCCGATGGACGACTCGCCCAGCAGGGTGACCCGGCCGAGCTGGCCGGTCTGCTTGACGTGCGTGCCGGCGCACAGCTCGCGCGACCAGTCCCCACCGATCGAGACCACGCGCACGACGTCGCCGTACTTCTCGCCGAACAGCGCCATCGCACCGGCCTCGCGGGCCTTGGCGATGGGCATGAGCTCGTCGGTGACCTCGAGGTTGTCGGCGAGGCGCACGTTGACGCGCTCCTCGATCTCCGTCAGGGCGGAGGCCGAGACGGCGGTCGGCGAGCGGAAGTCGAACCGGATGCGGCTCGGGGCGTTCTCCGAGCCGGCCTGCGTACGGTCCGGACCCACGAGCTCGTGCAGCGCCTTGTGGATCATGTGCGTGGCCGAGTGGGCCCGGCTGATGGCCTTGCGGCGGGCCGTGTCGATCTGCGCCGTGCCCGGGTCGCCCAGGGCGGCCGTGCCCTCGATCAGGCGGCCGCGGTGCACGTTCAGGCCCTTGATGGGCCGCTGCACGTCGTCCACCTCGATGGTGGCGCCGCTGTCGAGCACGATCGTGCCGTGGTCGGCGAGCTGGCCACCGGCCTCGGCGTAGAACGGAGTGCGGTCCAGGACCACCTCGATCTCGGCCGGGGCGGTGACGGCAGGGGCGGGCACACCACCGCTGAGCAGGCCCACGACGCGCACGGTGGCGTCGGTCTGCGTGTAGCCGAGGAACTCGACGGGAGCGGTGAGCTCCTTCTCCAGGGCCTCGTAGGCGGCGACGTCGGCGCCGCCGGTGCGCTTGGCCAGCGCGTCGGCGCGGGCGCGGGTGCGCTGCTCCTGCATGAGCGAGCGGAAGGCCTTCTCGTCCACCTGGACGCCCTGCTCGGCGGCCATCTCCAGGGTCAGGTCGATCGGGAACCCGTAGGTGTCGTGCAGCTGGAAGGCGGCCTCGCCGGGCAGGACCAGGTTGTCGCCGCCCTGCTTCTTCAGGCCGGCCACGGCGCTGTCGAGGATGGTGGTGCCGGAGGCGAGCGTGCGCCGGAAGGCCTCCTCCTCGGCGTAGGCGACGGCCGAGATCTGCTCGAAGTTCTGCTCGAGCTCGGGGTAGGAGGGAGCCATGGCATCCTTCGACACCGGCAGCAGCGACGGCAGGGCGACGCCGTCCACGCCCAGCAGGCGCATGGCGCGCACGGAACGGCGCAGCAGGCGACGCAGCACGTAGCCGCGGCCCTCGTTGGAGGGGCGCACGCCGTCGCCGATGATCATCAGGGCCGAGCGGACGTGGTCGGCCACGACGCGCATCCGCACGTCGTCGTCGTGGTTCTCGCCGTACTTCTTGCCGGACAGCTTCTCGGCGGCCTCGATGACGGGGAAGACCTCGTCGATCTCGTACATGTTGTCCTTGCCCTGCAGCAGGAAGGCAACACGCTCCAGGCCCATGCCCGTGTCGATGTTCTTCTTGGCGAGCTCACCGACGATGCGGAAGTCCTCCTTGGACTTCACGTCGTCGATGGCGTACTGCATGAACACCAGGTTCCAGATCTCGACGAAGCGGTCGCCGCCCTCGTCGACCAGCGGGCCGCCGTCCGGGCCGTAGGCGGCGCCCCGGTCGTAGAAGATCTCCGAGCAGGGGCCGGCCGGGCCGGGCTGGCCGGTGGACCAGTAGTTGTCCTTCTTGCCGAGGCCCTGGATGCGCTCGTCGGGCAGACCGACGATGTCCTTCCAGAGCTGCCGGGCCTCGTCGTCCTCGTGGTAGACGGTGACCCACAGCTTGTCGGGGTCGATCCCCAGCTTGCCGTCCTCCAGGGAGCCCGTCAGGAAGTCCCAGGCGTACCGGATGGCGTCGGCCTTGAAGTAGTCGCCGAACGAGAAGTTGCCGTTCATCTGGAAGAACGTGCCGTGCCGCGTCGTCTTGCCCACGTCGTCGATGTCCAGGGTGCGCACGCACTTCTGCACGCTGGTGGCGCGCGTCCACGGCGGGGTCTGCTGGGCCGTCATGTACGGGATGAACGGCACCATGCCCGCGATGGTGAACAGCGTCGACGGGTCCGGGGAGATCAACGACGCCGACGGCACCACCGCGTGACCCTGAGCTTCGAAGTAGTCGAGCCAACGCTTGCGGATCTCGGCGGTGCGCATGAGGTCAGTGGTCCTTCTTCTCGGTCGTGCGGAGAGGGGTGTGCTGCTGCGGCGTGTGCTGCCGCGCGCGCCGGTCACCAGGGGTGCCCGGGCGTGACTCCTATTCTGCCGCCGCGAGGGGCGCAGACGGAAACTGAAAGACGTGCCCTGTGGACAACACGGCTGGTGGGGTCGTTATGCCTGGCCACGCAGCCCACGTAGGGCCTGCCGTGCTCGTTACCGGGCCTGGTCCGGCAGCTCGCCCCGCAGGGACGCCATCAGCTCGGCCTCCCGCTCGGCACGGGCGGCGGTGAACTCCGAGCGGAACGTGCGGGCCATCGTGGTCACACGGGCGCCGGCGTCGTCCACCGCGGCCGCGGCGCGCTCGCTGACGGACGCGGGCGTGTACCGCTCGACGACCTGGCGGCCCTTGCGGATGACGACCACCGTGACCGCCACGCCGACGCCCACCCAGAACAGCCGGCGGATCATGCCCGCGCCCCGGTCGCGTCGTCGGGCCGCCCCGCGTCGGTGTGCCGGCCGGACCGGTCCCGGGCCCGGCCGAACGCCTGGCGCACACCGTAGGAGAACGCGGCGACCTTCACCAGCGGCTTGCCCAGGGTCGCCGCGTAGAGGCCGGTCAGCGCGGACACGTTCTCGCTGACGTTGGCGGCCGACGTGGTGATCGTGTCGACACGGACGAGCTGGGTGTTGGCCGACGCGACGGTGGTCGCCGCCTCGTCGAGGATCGGCACCGAGTGCTCCGTGACGTCCCGGACGCTCACCCGCGCCTCGTCCAGCAGCTTGCCCAGCTTCCACAACGGGACGGCGAGGAAGCCCACGAGGAGCACGAACGCGATCGCCGCGATCAGTCCCGCCACGTCTCCGAGGTCGCCGAGGGTCATGCGCAAGCTCCTGCCTGAAGGTCCGCAGATGTCCGGCACAGGTGTCTGCCGGGGGTCGACGATCACCCTATCCCGCTCCCGCCCACCCGCGCCCGTCACCCCTGAGCCCGGCGTGCCGGGCACGGAAAAGCAGACGGCCCCGTCCGCGCCGTGGCGCGGACGGGGCCGTCCGGAAGTGCTGGTGAGATCAGCGAGCGTAGTACTCGACGACCATCTGCACGTCGCAGGTCACGGGGACCTCGGCGCGCTTCGGCTGGCGGGTCAGCGTGGCCGACAGCTTCTCGAGCTGCACGTCCAGGTAGCCCGGCAGAGCCGGCAGCACGTCGCGGTGGGCGCCGGCGGCGGCGACCTGGAACGGCACCGTGGTCTGGCTCTTCGGCTTGACCTGGATGGTCTGGCCCGGCTTCACGCGGAACGAGGGGCGGTCGACGATCTTGCCGTCCACCAGGATGTGACGGTGCGTCACGTGCTGGCGGGCCTGCAGGATGGTGCGGCCGAAACCGGCGCGCAGCACGAGCGAGTCGAGACGCGTCTCCAGGTCCTCGACCATGACCTCACCGGTCAGGCCGGCCTGCTTGCGGGCGTTCTCGTACACCTTGAGGAGCTGCTTCTCGCGGAGCATGTACTGCGCACGCAGACGCTGCTTCTCGCGCAGACGCACCGCGTAGTCCGACTCGGTGCGGCGACGGGCACGGCCGTGCTCACCCGGCGGGTAGGGGCGCTTCTCGAAGTGCTTGACAGCCTTGGGCGTGAGCGCGAGGCCCAGCTTGCGGCTCAGTCGCACCTGGCGGCGCGAACGGGTCACAGAAGTCACTGTGTCTTCCTGTCCTTGAGTTACGAAAGAGGTCACACCCGGACACGGGTCTCCCCCGCAGGGGAACCGCACCGGGTGCGGGACCAGCCGATGGAGCGCGGCGAACGCCACGATCACGGGGCCGAGGTCCCAGGGGCTGCCATGGGCAACCCGAGAATCTTACCGCACGTCAGCGCCTGTGCCCGCCGTGCGCCCCGTCACCGTGCCCCGAGCCGGTCCCGAGGGTGTCGTCACCGCCGCTCGTCCTCGCTGCCCAGGATCCCCCGGATCCGCTCGAGGCGCTCCGACACCTGCCGCTCGTAGCCGCGGTCGCTCGGGTCGTAGTAGCGCGAGCCCGCCAGCACGTCCGGCAGGTACTGCTGCGGGGCCACACCGTGCGGCCAGTCGTGGGCGTACCGGTAGCCCTCGCCGTGGCCCATCTTCTTGGCACCGGCGTAGTGCGCGTCGCGCAGGTGCTGCGGCACGGTGCCCACCTTGCCCGCGCGCACGTCCGCGAGCGCCGCGTCGACCCCGAGGTAGGCGGCGTTCGACTTGGGCGCCGTGGCCAGGTGCACCACGGCCTCGGCGAGCACGATGCGCCCCTCGGGCATGCCGATGAGCTGCACGGCCTGGGCCGCGGCGACCGCCGTCTGCAGCGCGGAGGGGTCGGCCATGCCGATGTCCTCCGCGGCGGAGATGACCAGGCGCCGGGCGATGAACCGCGGGTCCTCCCCTGCGGCGACCATCCGGGCCAGGTAGTGCAGCGCGGCGTCGACGTCCGAGCCGCGGATGGACTTGATGAAGGCCGAGATGACGTCGTAGTGCTGGTCGCCGTCCCGGTCGTAGCGGACGGCGGCCACGTCGACGGCGCGCTCGACGTCGGCCAGGCCGACGCGCGGGACGTCACCCTCGCCGGGCGCGCCCCCGTCCGCCGGGCCGTCGGACAGGACGGCGCCGGCGGCCGCCTCCAGGATCGTGAGCGCCTTGCGGGCGTCGCCGCCGGCCAGGCGCAGGAGGTGCTCGGTGGCCTCGTCGTCGAGCTCGACCGACCCGCCCAGGCCGCGCTCGTCGGTCACGGCGCGGCGGACGAGCGCGCGGACGTGCTCGGTCTCCAGCGGCTTGAGCGTGAGCAGCAGGGAGCGGGACAGCAGCGGCGAGTTGACGGAGAAGCTCGGGTTCTCGGTGGTGGCCGCCACGAGGGTGACCCAGCGGTTCTCGACGCTGGGCAGCAGCGCGTCCTGCTGCGACTTGGAGAAGCGGTGCACCTCGTCGACGAACAGCACCGTCTCGTCGCCGCCCGTCGCCAGCCGGCGCCGCGCGTCCTCGACCACCTGGCGTACGTCCTTGACGCCGGCGGTGACGGCGCTGAGCTCCACGAAGCGGCGGCCCGAGACGGTGGCCACGAGGTAGGCCAGCGTGGTCTTGCCCGTGCCGGGCGGCCCCCAGAGGATCACCGAGGACGGGGCCGTGCGCCCGTTCCCCCCGGGTTCGATGAGCCTGCGCAGGGGCGACCCCGGCTCCAGCAGGTGCCCCTGTCCGGCTATCTCGTCGATCGAGGCCGGGCGCATCCGCACGGCAAGGGGCGACGACGCACGGGGCGCGGGGGTGCCCGCGGTGTCGGTCGTCGCGGCGTCGAACAGATCCACCATGCCCTCAGCCTACGGAGGACCACCGACATCCCGTGCCTCGGGGTCGCCGGGCGGGGCGTCCTGCACCGGGCCGGCGCCGTCCTCGTCCGCCGGGAGCATCGGGTCCGGCGGCTTGCGCAGCGTGCTGAACACCGCCCAGGCCACCGCGATGAGCGGGACGGCGACGATCGCACCGAGGATGCCGCCCACGACCGTGCCGCTCGTGACGCCGAGGGCGACCACCACGGGGTGCAGGGACACCTGCTTGCCCATGATGAGCGGCTGCAGCACGTGCCCTTCGAGCTGTCCGATCCCGGCGATGCCGAGCGTGACGATGAGCGCGGTCAGCAGCCCGTCCGCCGCGAGCGCCACGACGGCGGCGATGATCATCGCCAGCGGCGCGCCGACCAGCGGGATGAAGGTGCCGATGAACACGAGCACGGCCAGGGGTGCCGCGAGCGGCACGCCGAGGATCGACAGGAAGATGCCGGCGAGGATGCCGTTGCTGATGGCCACGAGCACGGTGCCGCGGGTGTAGCCGGAGAAGGTGTACCAGCCGACGCCCGCGGCGTCGCGCCACCGGGTGCGGGTGCGGGCGGGCACCTGGGAGACGAACCAGCGCCACATGGCGCCGCCCGAGGCCAGGAAGAAGACGGTGCAGAAGATCGCGAGCACGAGCACCGCGACCCCCTCGACGATCGAGCCGGCGCTCTCGGCGGCGCGGCTCACGAGGGTCTGGGAGTTCTCCTGGATCCAGTTGGCGGCGTCGTCGATCCACTGGTCGCGGGTGTCCACCTCGACGTTGACCGGGAAGGGGTTGTTCTCGATCAGGTCGACGATCTGGTCGATGCCGGTGTTGAACTCCCCCGCGAGCCGTTCCCACTGGCCTGCGACCGACACGACCACGTAGGTCAGGAGCCCGCCGATGACCAGGATGCCGGACAGGATCGCGCCGGCGGTCGCCAGGGCACGAGGCATGACCCGGGAGTAGAGGTCGGTGAGCGGGTTGAGCACCGCGGTGAAGACCAGCGCCAGGAACACTGCCACGAAGACGATGAGCACCTGCGTGACCGCCCAGAACACCAGGGCGACCCCGGCGACGACCAGGATCAGGCGCCACGACCACCCGGCGGCGGTGCGCAGCCAGGGCGGCGGTGCGGAGTCGTACGGCGACGCGTGGTGCGCGACGTCGGTTCGTGGTGCAGGGTCGGGCACCGAGTCAGTCTGCCTCATCCGCGGACGGCGCGCCCTGTGCCGCCCCTGCGGCCTCGCCCGGTGCCGCCGGTGCCGCCGGTGCGGTCGCGCGGAGCGTGCTGAACACCGCCCAGGCCACGCCGGTGAGCGGGACGGCGACGACGGCACCGAGCAGCCCGCCCAGGACCGACCCGGCGGCCACGACCAGCGCCATCACGACGGGGTGCAGCGACACCTGCTTGCCGGTGATCAGCGGCTGGAGCACGTTCGCGTCGATCTGCGCGACGACGACCATGCCGATGAGCACCACGAGCGCGAGCACGGGGCCCTTGGCGGCCAGTGCGACGAGCACGCTGACGACGATGGCGGCGACCGGGCCGATCATCGGCACGAAGGCGCCGAGGAACACGACGACCGACAGCGGCAGCGCCAGGGGCACGCCCACGACGGACAGGAAGATGCCGGCGATGACGCCGTCGGCCAGGGCGACGAAGAACATGCCGCGGGTGAAGCCGGAGAACGCGTTCCAGCCGGCGAGCGCGGCGGCCTCCCAGCGGTCGTGCCGCTCGGCGGGCACGAAGCCGAGCGCCCAGCGCCACATGGCCCCGCCCTGGGTCAGGAAGAAGACGGTGCAGAAGATGGCGAGCACGACGGCGGTCGCGCCCTCGCCGATGGTCCCGGCGCTCTCGGCGGCGGTGCCCGCGTAGTCACCGGCGTTGGCCTGGAGCCAGGCGCCGCCGTCGGCCAGCCACTGTTCGGGGCCGCCCAGGTCCGCCAGGACGGGGACGCCGGAGACGAGCCCGGCGAGATCGGTCAGGCCGGTGCCGAACTCGGTGGCGAGCTCCTCCCACCGGCTGGTGACGGAGGTGACCACGTAGGTCACGAGCGCGCCGACGGCGAGCACGGCGGTCAGCAGCGACGCCGCCATGGCCAGCCCGCGGGGCATGGCGCGGTCGTAGAAGTCGCCGAGCGGCAGCAGCACGGTGGTGAACACGAGCGCGAGGAACAGGGCGACGAAGACGACCTGCACGAGGCTGATCACGTAGAAGACGGCCGCCACCGCGACCAGCACGCCCACCAGCCGCCAGGCCAGGTCGCCCGTGGAGCGCAGCCACGGGGTACCGAACGTGGACGGCCGCACCGCCGTGTGGGCCGGAGTGGCGGAGCCCGGGGCCGTGACCTGCGGGGTGGTCGGCGGCTGGGCCGCAGTCGTCGGCGCTACCGTCGGCGCGTTAGCCGTCATCGCCTTGCTCCTGATTTTGTTTTTGGGCGAATTGTCCAGGCGGACGTTAGCGGTACGCCGGTTCGCTCGACAACTCCCCCGGGCACCGCCACACTCGTCGCAGCCGCACCCCCATCGCGCACCCACGACGACCACGAGGAGCACCCCCGTGACGGAAGGCAACAAGACGGCCGGCGTGGTCGGCCTCGGGTTCATGGGCGCGTCGCTCGCGGCGGCGCTGCGCCGCACCGGGGACTTCGAGCGCGTGGTCGGGTACGACAGCGAGCCGGACGCCGCTGGGCGCTCCCTGGACGCCGGCCTCGTCGACGAGGTGGCCGGCAGCGCCGCCGCCCTCGCCGCCGACGCGGACCTTCTGGTGCTGTGCACGCCCGTGCAGCGGATCATCACCTACCTCACCGAGCTCGGCGAGGTGCTGCGGCCGGGGACGGTCGTCCTGGACATCGGCTCCACCAAGCACGCGGTGACGGCCGCCATGGACCAGCTCCTGCCCGAGGGCGTGATCCCGCTCGGGGGCCACCCGATGACGGGTCCGGCCACCGCGGGCGTCACCGAGCCCGACGCCGTGGTCTACGACGGCCGTGTGTTCCTCCTGACCCCGACGCCGCGTACCGACCCGGCCGCGCTGCACTGGTGCACCGGCCTGCTGGAGCGCATCGGCGCACGGGTCGAGGTGCTGGACCCGGAGCGGCACGACCGCCTGGTCGCCGTCGTGAGCCACCTGCCCCGCATGCTCCCGGTGCCGCTGCTCGCCCTGGCCGCCGACGACCCGGACCCGCTCCTGACGCGGCTCCCGGCCGGCGGCTTCCGCGAGAGCACGCGCAAGGCGACCGAGAGCCTCGACATGTGGGTCGACGTGCTGGTGACCAACTCCGGCCACGTCGCGAGCACCCTGCGCGAGTACGCCCGCGCGGTCGAGGTGGTCGCCGACCAGGTGGCCGACGGCGACGAGGCCGCGCTGCGCGCCCTCCTGACCGACGCCGCGCAGCGCTGGAGGTCGCTCTTCGAGCAGCCCTGACCTGATCCGTCCCCGGCACCACCGATGCCCCCGCGACGAGCGGAGCGGGCGTGCAGAGTGAAGGCAGGAAGAGTTGACCACGATCTTCGTCTCGTACCGGCACGACGACACCCGCCAGGAGAGCGTCCGGTACCACGAGTACCTCCGATCGCTGAACCACGTCGTGTTCCTCGACGACGAGGCCATCCCGCCCGGCGCCGACTTCCCGCCCGTGCTGTGGGAGAGCATCCGGCGGTCCGACGTCGTGCTGGCCCTCATCGGGCCGCGCTGGGCGGCCGGCGGCCGTATCACCGCACCGGACGACTACGTGCGCCGGGAGGTCGAGCTCGCGCTCGACCTGGGCAAGAAGGTGATCCCCGTGCTGGTCGACGGCGCGGCCGTGCCCCGGGCCGAGGACCTCCCGCCCTCCCTGGCCCGCCTCGCCCACCTCAACGCCGAGACCGCGAGCGGTCCCGGCCTCGCGTGGCTCGGCGCCGCGATCGAGGAGGCGACGAGCGACGGGGCCTGGGACGGCCCGTCGGTCCATCTCGCGAACCGTGTGCGGGCCCTGCTCGGTGCCGCGGGCCTGGCGACGTCGGCGATCCGGTCGGCCGGCGTGGCCGGACCGTGGTTCGTGGCGAGCGGGTCACCCGGATCCGGCGGCTGGCACCGGCCCGGGGACGACAACGGCGGCGCGGTCCTGGTCGCCTGCACCACGAGCGAACCGCGGGTCGCGGACCTCACCGGGCTGCCTGCGGCCGCGGAGGCCGCCGGCGCCGGGCGCGCCGTCCTGGTGGTGGACGACCGCACGGACCCCGACGCGCTCCGGTCGCTGCCGCCCGTGCCCGGCACCCGGGTGCTGACCCTGCACGACCTCGTGCGCACGCTGGCACCGCTCGACCCCTACGTCACCTGGCTGCGCGAGACCTACGGCGCGAGCATCGCCCGGGTGGCCGACTCGTTCGTCGACCTGTCCGCGGCCAAGTCGGAGCGGCAGGCCGACGGCGCGGAGATCGCCCGCTCGGCGCGCTCCTCGCTGAGCACCACCGTGGACAAGTGGCGGCGTGACCGCAGCGGCACCCAGCTCGCGCTGCTGGGCGACTTCGGCAGCGGCAAGAGCTGGTTCTGCCTGGAGCTCGCCCACGAGCAGCTCGGCCGGCTCGACGCCGACCGCGTCCTTGCCGAGACCCGGCTGCCGGTCCTGGTACCGCTCCGGGAGGTGCCGCCGCCGAAGCAGGACGCCGCCGGACGGTCGGACTGGTCGGCGCTGGGCTTCTTCGAGAGCTTCTGCGCGCGGCACGGCATCCCGCGGCCCGTGGCCGCCGTGCTGGAGGAGCTGAACGACCAGGGCCTGCTGCTCCTGCTGTGCGACGGCTTCGACGAGATGCCCCGCGCCGCCGACGAGACCGTCAAGGAGGCCTTCGACCGGCTCCGCACGCTCGCCGGGCGCGAGAGCAAGATGGTCGTCACCTCCCGGATCAACTCGTTCCGCGACGTGGACGAGGAGGCCGGGGCGATCCTCGGCGACCCGGCCCGGCGCTTCGACATCCTGTACCTGCGCGACTTCAGCCGCTCCCAGATCCTGGACCTGGTCAAGGCCCGCCACCCCGCCGACTGGCCGAGCCGGTGGACCGTCATCGAGGGCACCTACGGGCTGCTCGACCTGGTCCGGCGGCCGTTCGTGCTGAACATGGTGCTGGAGATCCTCCCGGCCCTGCGCGGCCGGGGACGCACCCGCGCCACGCTCGCGGCACTGTACGAGGAGTACACGCGCCGGTGGATCGAAGAGGTGGGCGGCGGCCGCCCTCGCGCCGTCGGCCCCGCGGACCGCAAGCGCCTCATGCAGCGCCTCGCGTGGAACATGTTCGTGCGCGACACGCTCGAGGTGCTGCCCGAGGACGTGACGGCGCTGGTGGCGGCCGAGAACCTGGTGCGGCTGCCCGGGTTCCAGGAGGCCGTCGAGGCCGACCTGACCACCCAGACCTATCTGCTGCGCGATGCGCAGGGACGCTACCGCTTCGCCCACAAGTCGTTCCTGGAGTACTTCGTCGCCGACCACGTGGTCACCGAGCTGGCGGAGGGCCGGTTCGACGTGCTGGCCGCCCGGACGCTGTCCCCGGAGATCGTCGCGTTCCTGGCGGACATGGACCTCGACCCGCAACGCCTGTACGACCACCTCGACCACGTGCGGGCGCACGGCGACGACGAGTACACGGCCGGCAACGTGCTGTCGCTGCTGCACGTGCACGGCTTCTCTCTCAAGAACGGCAACTTCTCCGGGCTCGTGATCAGGAACGCCGACGTCTCCGGCGACAATCTCGAGCGTGCGCGGTTCACCGGATCCGTGCTGGAGTCCCTGAACGTCACCGACGCCCGGCTGGTCCGGGCCGACTTCACCGACGCGCGGTTCGTGGACCTCATCCTCGGTGTTCGGTCTCCGGCCAAGGGCGTCGCGACGGGCCCGGGTGACGAGCGCGCAGCGACGCTCTTCGACAACGTCGTCCTCATGGACCCGCAGGGGCGGTCGCGTGCCCGCCTGCGGGGTCCCAAGGACTCCCTCACGAGCGTGGAGATCAGCCGGGACGGTCGACTGGTCGCGGCAGGCAGCTTCGACCGCACCGTCTCGGTGTGGCGCGTCCCGGCGCCGGCCACCACCCGCACCCTGGTGCCACCCGCCCACGACCCCGTCCGTGTACTGGCGGGGCACACGGCCACCGTCTACGACGTCGCCTTCGACCCGGCGGGCGACTACATCTACACGGCGGGCAGCGACTGCACGGTCAAGGCCTGGTCGCTGACCGACGGAGCAGAACGCTGGTCGTCGCGCACGCACGAGAAGACCGTCTACTCCATCGCCGCGGCTCCCGACGGGACCCGGCTCGCGACGGGCAGCTTCGACGACACGGTCGGCCTGTGGCGGCTGCGGCGCGACCCGATCGACGGCCCCCAGCCGACCGGTGTCGACCGCCTGCACGGTCACGAGGCGCTGGTCAACGGTGTGGCGTGGAGTCCCGACGGCCGGACCGTGGCCTCAGCCAGCAACGACGGGACCGTCCGCCTCTGGGACGGAGGCACCGGCGCGGCCCGCGTGGTGCTGACAGGACACGAGACGATCGTGTGGACCGTAGCGTTCAGCCACGACGGTCGGCTGCTCGCCAGCGGCGACTCCGACGGCGTCATCCGCCTCTGGGAACTGCCGCCCGACGGCGGTCGCCCCGCCCTGCTGCGCGTCGTCCAGGCGCACACCGCGGCCGTCTGGAAGCTGGCGTTCGGCTCCGCCGACGACGTACTGCTGACCGGCAGCTTCGACCGCACCGTGAAGGCCTGGGGCACCGCCGGATGGACGGAGGAGAGCAGCCTGGACCTGTCGGCGGACCGGAACCAGAAGATCGACTGCCGGTGGATGAAGATCACCGGCGCGCGCGGCCTGAGCCCTCTGCAGGAGAAGTTCCTCCAGGACAAAGGTGCGCGCCGTTGAGGCGGACGCACCCGGGCCCATCCGGAACAACACGAGGAGGACCCGTGGCCATCGGCTATCTCGGCCCCGAGGGGACGTTCACGCACGCAGCCGCCCGGCAGCTCTGCCCGGGTGGCGACCTGACACCGCTGGCGACTCAGGCCCAGGCGATCGCGCGGGTGGAGGACGGCACGCTGGAGGGTGCCGTCGTGCCCGTGGACAACACCGTCAACGGCGTCGTGCTGCCCACCTGGGACGCGCTCCTGGGCACCACACGGAGCCGGATCGTGGCCGACACGCTCGTCCAGGTGACGTTCGACGCGTACGCGCTGTCCGCGGACGTCGTCCCCGAGGTCGTGGTCTCGCACCCGCACGCGCTGGCACAGTGCGCGGGGTACGTCGCGTCGCTCGGCGTACCCACGCGCGCGGCGTCGTCGACGGCGGAGGCGTGCGCCTCGCTCGCGCCCGGCGAGATCGCGATCGCCGCGCCCGTCTGCGCCGAGCTCTACCCCGTGGCGACCATCGCCACCCGGGTCGAGGACGGTGCGGGCGCCACCACGCACTTCGGCCTGGTGGCGCGCGAGGACCGCACGCCCGGTGCCGAACGGTGGACCAGCGTCTTTGCCGCGCTGCCCGCACGGAACGAGCCAGGCAGCCTCGCAGCGCTGCTGGCGCCGTTCGCCGACCTGGGGTGCAACCTGGAGAACATCGTCGCGCGACCCGTGCGCGGGACCTCCGACTACGTGTTCCTGCTGTTCGTGGCCGACGTCGACGCGGAGCGGGAGGTCGGGCTCACGCGGGCCCTGCGGTCGCACTCGACGGCGGTGTCGCTGCTCGGACGGCTGGAGCGGACCAAGCCGGGCGGGGACAGCGCGACGACAGGCGTCCCCGCCCGGCTGGCGGGCGGGGACGCGTGAGACGTGCACGGGGGTTGAGGACCTACCAGGTCAGGAAGCCCTGGAAGGTGCTGGCCCCCGAGCCGATGGCGTCGCCCAGCTTCAGCTTCCGCAGCGTCCGCTCGACCACGTCCTGGCCGACGTCCGGTACCGTCTTCTTGATCAGCTTCTCGATGATCTTTCCCTTGGTGTAGTAAGACGCCTCGACCACGAAGGACGCGCGAGCGTCCTGGTACTGCTTGCTGTCCTTGCCGTACTGCCGCCGGGACGCCCACGAGTTCAGGCCGGACTCCAACAGAACGAACGCGCCGAACGTCTCTGAGGCGAGCATCGCGTATTTGTCGGTACCCCACGTCTTCGCGAAGATGCTCCCGTCGACCGCCGTCTTCACGGTGCTCGTCATCGTGGCGGAGTGGCTCCAGATCTGCGCCCAGTTGATCCCCGTCCCCGACCAGTCAGGCGCGTCCGGGTCACGGCCCTCGTAACAGTAGACGACGGCATCGCCCGAGGTGAGGTCCTGGAAGTCCTCCCGGGGATCGGTCACGAGGTCCTCGTGGCCCTGCTTCCGCTCCGCCTCCTGCTCGGTCTTCACCGCGTCCTCCTGCTGCTTGCGCACGTACGCGACGATCGCCGCCTGCTGGGCCGCGGTCGCCGCCGCGGCGGCGTCCTGGCCCGCGGCGAGCGCGGCCGCCCGGGCGCTGGACGCCGAACGCTGCGCTTCGGACGCCGACACGGCGGCCGAGCTCGCCGACACCATCGCCTGCCGCACCGCGTAGTTCGCGGTCCGGCGCGCCTCCTGAGCCACGGCGGCCGCCTGGCGTGCCGACGCGGCAGACTGCCGGGCTGCGTCCGCCGACTCCTCGGCGGCATCGGCGTGCGACCGCGCTCTGGTGGCAGACACCTGGGCCTGCGCCGCCCAGGACGCCGCACGCTCCCGCCACATCCTCGCCTCGTCCGCCGCTCCGTTCGCCGTCGCCGCCGCGTCCGACGCACGGGCCGCGTCCGCCCAAGCTTCCTCCACGGTCACCGCGGCGCGCGCGAGCATGGCGTCGATCGCGGAGCGGTGCGCCTCGCGGTCCTGGTCGAGCCGCGCCATGTGGGGCTTCCCGGACGTCACGAACGCGTGCCGCATGGCGGTCGTCCCGTCGAGCGCGATCTGGGCGGCCCCCTGGGTGTAGGGCCCGCCGGTGTCCAGCAGCGCGAGGATCTCCGCCCGTTCGTCCTCCCTGAGCGCCACGAAGAGCCCGTTCTTCAGGAAGTTCTGCAGCACGGCCGGCCGCCCGTCGTCCAGAGCCGCCTCGGCGGCGGCCCGCACGGCACGACCCGGATCCTCGGCAAGGATCTCCAAGATGCTCGCCCGGTTGTCGTCCACGCCCGCTACGGCCGCACCGCCCCGGACGAACGCGCGCACCGCGTCCTCGCTGTCGCCGGCCAGCACCGCTGCGGCAGCCCGGGTGACGGCCGCGGACGACGCGGCGGAGATCGCCTTCGCCGTCTCCCGGTCGTCGAGGCGCAGGGCGCTGACACGGTCGGTAGCGATCCACACGAGCGCGTCGTCGTCGGAACCGGCCAGCATGCGCTCGGCGGCCGTCCTGGTCCAGGTGCTCGGTGAGTCGAGCAGCAGCACGGCCGCCCGGCGCCCCGCGTCGAGCGCCGTCGAGGCGTCCCCGTCCGCGTGGGCGGACTCCGCCTGGCCGATCAAGGCCCGCAGCTCCTCGGACTGCAGTGCTGCCTGGGTGCGGTCATGGCTGGCCCGGGCGATCCGGGTCGCCTCCTCCTCCGCGTCCGCCTGTGCCCACTGAATGGCCTGCGCAGCATCGTCCGCCAGGCGGTCGAGCTCCGCCTGCGCCGCGTCGGCTGCCACCGTGACGGCCTGGCCGAGCGCGGTCTGGGCCGCCGTCGCGGCGTCACGAGCCGCCTGCGCCGCCGTATCCGACCGTTTGGCGTACTCGATCGCCTCGCCGGCATGGTCCGCCGCCTCGTCAGCCGCCGCTGCCGCGTTTCGCGCGTGCGTCGCAGCGCCCCGGGCAGCGTCCCGGGCCGACTCCGCGGCCTGGGCCGCCTTGCCTGCGAGGGCCGTCGAGATCTGTGCCGCGCTCGTCGCTCGTTCGGCCGCCGCGTCAGCCTTCGCCGCCTGGCGACGTGCCTCGGCCGCCTCGCTCTGCGCGACCCCTGCCGCGTCAGCCGCAGCTGACGCGGCCAACGCCGACTCGGCCGCGTTGACCGCCGCCGACGCCGCGGCATTGCCCGCGGCGGACGCGTTCCACGAGGCGGTGGCGGCCGCGTCGGCCGCGCCGGCGGCCGAGTCGGCGAGGACCGCGGCGTCACGGGCCGCCTCCGCCGCCTGACGTGCCGCGCCGGCGTTCGCGGCGTCCTTGGACGCCGCGATGGACGTGCTGTAGGCGCGGGCGGCAGCGCGACTCGCCGCTCCTGCGGCGGACGCCGCCGCCTGGGCGGCACGCGTCGCGCGGTGTGCCGCCGACTGCGCCACCCGGGACGCGTCGATCGCGGTGGTGGCTGCCTTCGCCGCACCGTTGGCCGCTCGTGCGGCACGCTTCGCCGCACGGGCCGCACGAGCGACATCGTCGCCCGCCGCCTCCGCCTCTGCCTTCGCCTCGAGCGCCGCCGCCTTGGTCCGGGCCGCGGCGTCCACGGCCCGCTCGGACTGGAGCACGGCGTCGTCGGCGTTGCGGTTCGCGCGCCGGCTCTCGTTCTGCACGATCGTGAGGAGCTGTTCGATGGTCGCCGCTTCCTCGTCCCGGGCCCTGGCGATGTACTGGCCGGTGACCAGGAACCACGTGATGGCGTCCGGGTCGGCGTCGTCGAGCGCCCGCTGCGCGTACTCGGCGACGTGGGGCGTGGCGGTGCTCAGGATGCTGAGCACCTCGGCCCGGTCGTCCTCGTCTTGCGCGTCGTACTGGCCGTCTTCGACGAACGCGCGCAGCGCCGCGGTGGTGCCGTCGTCCAGGGCCGCCTGGGCAGCCCGGCGCACGGCGGTGCCTCCCGTGCTGTGCATCGACAGCACCTCGGCGCGGTAGTCCTCCTGCACCGCGCCGCTGAAGCCGCCCGCCAGGAAGCTGGCCACCGCGGCGTCCCCGCCGTCGAGCGCAGCGCTGACCGCCGCCCGGACCGACCGACCGGAGAACGCGACGGAGTCGAGGAGCGCCGCGCGGTTGTCCTCCGCCGTCGCGGCGGCCAGACCCGTGGTGAGGAATGTCGTGACGTCGGCGTCGCTGCCGGTCAGGACGGACGCCGCGGCGTCCCGGACGGCCCGGCCACCGGTCTTGTAAGCCCAGACGACACGGCCGCGGTCCGTGTCCGGCAGGCCGGCTCCCTCAGGGATGTCGGACGACCCCGTCAGGGCGACGGCGGGCGTGGCTGCGCACGTCAGTCCCGCTGGGAGAAGAGGGATGAAGGCCGCGCCGGCCATCGTGGTCAGCACCTGACGTCTGGTCCAGTGCACAGGAGGCATGGTGATTCCTTTCTGTCGGCGTGGTCAGATGCGGATCTCGACGAGGGTGTAGTCGAGCCCGTCGTGTTCGGCGGTCTCGCCGATGGGAGTCCAGCCGTTGGGCGCGGCGTCGTAGGTATGGGTCTCGCCGTCCTGCGTCATCGTGACCTGGGCGTCGAAGTTGCCGGTGCGGATACCGTTCGTCGCAGGGACGTTGACCTTGAGGTATCCGGTCGGGCCGTCGACCCGGAAGCAGATGTAGTCGCCGGCGCCGTCGCCGTCGTAGTCCGGGAAGCCCCGGCCCTGGAGCCGGAGGTTCGCGTCCGTTCGCCCGGTGCAGTCGCCGAGGTAGACGATGTGGCCGTCACCACGGATCAGCTCGATCCCGTACTGCGCCACCTCCGCCTGCACGGCGGCCGGATAGCTGAAGTCCTCCACCGCGGACGGCGGCAGATCCTCGGCCGCGATCCCCGTCTGGGTGGCGTCGGCGTTCACCGAGAAGGCGAACAGGGCTCCGGCCGCCACCGCGGCGGCGGCCAGCATCCCGAGCGCGGCCCGCGGCACGGACCGGTTCATCGTGACGTTCATTCGTCTCTCCTTGCAGGTCAAAGAGGCAGGTCAAAGAGTTTTGGGTCCGGGTGGTGCGGCGGAGGCTGGGTCACGCCGCACCACCCGGGGTCTGGGGTAGGCCTACCAGCGCCCGCTGGCCAGGCCGGTGCCGACCTGGATGTTCTTGAATCCGGTGCTGGTGACGGTCTTGCTGTACGTCAGCGTGACCTTCCCGGTGGCGCCGACGGCGATCTCCGGGTTGACGTAGAAGCTGCTGTCAGCGCTGGGCGTCGCCGTCATCGCCGGGAGCGTGCTGGCGGTCGCGCCGTCCGCGGTGAAGCCCTGGACGAGCACGTCGCCGCTGGCACGCATCGCCAGGACCACACGGCGCTGGCCGTCGACGCCCACCCTCGGCTGTGCCGCGCGGAGCGACGACAGCGTGACCGGCCCCGGCGTACCGCCCGCGGTGAACGACCGGAACGCCACCTGGTCGGACCCGTTCTCGTTGGTGTGCCAGGCCACGGCAAAGTGCCCGTCGTAGTTGGCCGCGATGCTCACGTCCCGCTGCACGCCCGTCCGGTTCGTGCTGACCACGTAGCCGGGCAGCACCTCGGCCCCGCTCGGGGAGAAGCCACGCACGGCCACGTCCACGTCGCCGTTGACGTAGTAGTCCCGGTCCCAGGCGACGATCGCGTTGCCGTTCGCGCCCATGGCGACGTCGGGGTTGCGGCTGCTGCCGTTGGTGCTGACCTGCTTGTCCCAGGCCATGCCGGAGCCCACGCTGTTGAAGTAGGCCACGCGCACCGTGTTGCTGTCCGTGGACCCGTAGTAGCCGTACTCGTAGGCGACGGCGAAGCCGAGCCCGTCGGGGTCGATGGCGATCCGCGGCGTGATCATCTGCCGAGTCATGGCGGAGTTGACGTCCTGGTCGCCGTTCTGGGTGCCGGCGGAGTCGAACGACTTCACCCGCGCCTCGGACGTCCCGTCCCCGTCGTAGTCGGCCATGAACGCCACGATCGCCGTGCCGTCGTTCCGGATGCCGACGTCGGGGTGCCGGAACCTCCAGTTCGTCGGCTGGTCGTAGACCGTGACGGCCTTCGTGAACTTGGTGACGCCGTTCTGGTAGACCTTCAGCCAGACCCGGGCGTGCAGGTCGTCGGCCGGGTCGGCGCCGTCGTCGCCTGTCCACACCACCGCCGTCCAGGTGCCGTTGTGCGAGACGGCGACCGAGGAGTTGTTCTGGTGGACCGTGGAGGTGCTGTGCGCGGCCGACCACGTGACCGGGTAGTGGTTCGCCACCAGGTCCAGGGCCCAGGCACGCACGTCGGTGACCATCGTGGCCACGGCCCCGGTCCGCGTCTCGGCGGGGTCCGCGCCGAAGCACCCGGCCTGCCAGGACCGGGTGCTCACAGCGACCAGCGATGTCTCCCCGGACACGGTGCGCAGCACCGGGCCGCCGGCGTCCCCAGCACAGACCGCGGCACCGGCCTGCCCGGTCAGCGCGACGTCGCCGCCGGTCACGGAGTCGACGGCGAACTGCCCGGACTTCAGGTGCAGCGGCGCCCACTCGGTGGCCGTGCGCCCGTAGCCGAGCGCGGTGAACGTGTTGCCCGCCGCGGGCGCCGTCACGCCGAGGGTCACGGGCGTGACGCCCGCCACGGGCGTCTCCAGCCGGGCCATCATCAGGTCACGGGACTCGTGCGGCACCAGCTCGACCACCGCGCGGACGGCGCCGGCCGTCGTGGTCAGGTCCGCACGTCCGACGGTCGCCGTCACCGGCTGCGCCGGCTTGCCCGACGGCGGGTCGCCGGCGCCCGGCGTCGCCTCGAAGCAGCTCGCGGCCGTCAGCACCCAGCCCGGTGAGACCAGCGCACCGCTGCAGGCCCGGGCGCTGTCACCGGTCCCGATCTCCAGCCGGACGGCGAACCCGTGGTCCGCATCGGCGCCGACGACCGCGCCCGCCGGCGCCGCGGCCGTCACGGCCAGCGCGAGCGCGGACGCCACCACCGTCGCCGTCCTGAACGTCTTCCTCAACCGGTGCGCGACACCAGCACCCGGCCCGCGCGCGGGGATCTTCGGTCTCATTCTCTTCCTCGGTCCCGGGGAACCCGCTGCGGACACGTCCGAGCAGGCACGATGCCCACGCATCGCCGGAGCAGAGGATGCACGGGGCGACGGGCGGTGCGTTGCAGCAACCTGCAACGCGCGCGCCACGAACCGGGACGACGGCGCGGCCGACCGGGTGAAGTTTCGCCGGGCCCCGCGTCCCGCCGCGGTGCGCCGTCAGCCGCCGAGCGGCCCGATACCCAGGCGCTCGCGCAGGCGCACCCCGGCCACGAACCGGTTGGGTGCCTCCAGCATGCTCAGGACCAGGGCGATCTCCGTGCGCACGGTCCGCACGCTCACCCCGAGCTTCCGGGAGATCTCCTCGTCCGAGGAGCTGGTCAGCATCAGCGCGATGACGCGACGCTGCCGCACGGTCAGGTCCGCCAGAGCCGCGGTCTCGCCGTCGCAGGGGTACATGCCGCTCACCACCGCGTCCCAGTACCCCCGGGCCGCCGCCAGGCACGCCGGGTCCTCGACCTCGATCACGGTCATCTCGCCGCCGACGTTCGGCCCGTCGAGGAGCACGCTGCGCCGGTCGATGATCTTCAGCGGGACCGGTGCGTAGCTGAAGAAGTACGCCGAGGGATCCTCACCGGCCAGCATGAGGCGGACGTCGGCATCGAGGCCCAGACGGTGCCACACGCTGGTCATCCGCAGGCCGCGCTCCATGTGGTAGGTGTTGTTCGGCAGGCTGACCGAGAGCTGCTCGACCGTGCCGGAGCTCCGGATCGACTCCAGGACGCGCCAGGTCCCCGCCGCCTTGGCCATCGCCACGTTGATCTCCTGCGCACCGCGCCCGAAGTACCGTGCGGCGACGCGCTGGCCCCGTTCCATCGCGCCCACCACCCTGGAGCGTTCCACCTGCAGGCGCGTCAACGCGTCGATCACCCGGAGGCGAAAGGGCCGCGTGAACCCGCCCTCGTGACCGAACGCCGAGAAGTCCAGGTTCAAGGACTCGGGCACCTCTCCACCCGCACTCGCTGCCGCGACGACACCCATCATGCATCTCCCTCGACATCGACCGGGGAAGGGCTTCCTCCCACGATCACCACGGACACGGTCCCATTATCGGCGGCCACCGTCACCGGCCACAGCAAAACCCCGGTCTCCGCCACGAAACCTGTTCGCGGAGCGGACACCCCACGTTGTCATGACGTTCTCGTACTGGTCGACGGCCCGTACCCCTGCGCCCCTAGGTTCTCGAGCGTGCTGACCCGTGGCGTCCTCGGAAGCGTGCTGGTCCTGCTCGGCGGACTGGTGGTCTCCCCGCTGCCGCGGTCCGTACCGATCCTGGGCGGCGAGCAGCTCGCCGTCCTGCGTGAGCACACCGCCGGGCGGATGGTGGGGCTGGCCGTCGTCCTGGTCGGGCTCGGCCTGCTCGCCCACGCCTGGCTGGCCCTGTGCCGCTCCGTCGCCGGCGCCGGTGACGGAGCGGCCCAGGACGTCGCCCTCGGCCTGGTCCGGCGGGCCGCGCTGCTGTGGTCCGTGCCGCTGCTGCCCGCTCCCCCGCTCTTCTCCCGCGACGGCTGGTCGTACGCCGCGCAGGGGATGCTGGTCCAGGTCGGGGTGTCGCCGTACGAGCACGGCCCGGGGGTGCTGACCGGCCCGATCGTCGAGGCCGTGGACCCCCGCTGGATGGCCACGCCCGCACCCTACGGCCCGCTGCCGCTGATCTTCGGTGACCTCGGCGCCGGTCTCACCGGCAACCCGTGGGCGCTCGTGGTGGGCCACCGGATGGTCGCCCTGATCGGCCTGGTCCTGCTGGCCTGGGCCGTGCCGCGGATGGCCGCGTGGACCGGTGCCGGCCCCGCGCTCGCCTCCGCCGTCGTGCTCGCCTCGCCGCTGATGGTCGCGAACGGCGTCGGCGGGCTGCACAACGACCTGCTCATGGTGGGCCTGATGGCCGCGGCGCTCGTGGCCGCCGTCGAGCGCGGGTGGGTGGCCGGTGCCGTGCTCGGGGGCCTGGCCGCGGCCGTGAAGCTGCCCGGCGGGCTGATCTGTGTGCTCGTCGTCCTGGTCTCGCTCCCGGCCGGAGCCCTCCTCGTGGACCGGCTGCGCCGCACGGCGCTCGTCGCGGCGGTCTCGGTGGGTGCCCTGGTGGGCACCGGCCTGCTGTGGGGCCTCGGCGTCGGCTGGGTCGACGCGCTCGGCGTGCCCGCGAGCATCGACACGCTGCTCTCGGCGCCCACGCAGGTGGGAAGGGTGCTGGACTGGGCGTCCGCGACGCTCGGGACCGGCCTGCAGCCGACCGCGTTCCGGGACCTGGTCCGGACGCTCGCGATGGTCGCGCTCGTCGCGCTGGCCGGCTGGACGGTGCTGCGTCGGCCTACCGGTGACCCACCGGGCGCGGTGCGTGGCGCCGCCGTGCTCGTGGGCGCCACGCTCCTGCTCAGCCCCGTGGTGCACCTGTGGTACCTGCTCTGGCTCGTGCCGTTCCTCGCGGCACTCCGGCTGGGGCGTGCGGGCACGGCCGCGCTCGTCGCCGTCTGCGTGCTCGCCGGTCTCGTGGCGCCGCTGGACTCCTCGCTGCACGGGGCCTACCTGGCCGTCGTGGGCGGCGCGCTCACCGTCGCGGCCCTGGTGGCCGTGCTCCTGCTCACCCGGCACGGCCGCGAGCGGGTGCGCACCATCGCCGAGGCCGGCCTGGTCAAGGTCCCGTGACCGGCGCTCTCGCACGGTTCCTCGCAGACCCGCGCCGCGCGGCGGTCGGCGCCGCCGTCCTCGCGGCGCTGCTGCTCTCGGGCACCGTGCTGCTCACCGACCCGCCCTACGTCACCGGGGACGAGCCCCCGCACACGGACTACGCCTACCAGGTGTGGCACGGCGAGCTGCCCGTCTTCGAGGAGGGGCTGGAGCTGCGGCCCGACGGCGCCCGCCTGGCCCCCGTCCAGTGGACGGCTCAGCACCCGCCGCTCTACTACGTGCTCGTCGCACCGCTCGTCGGTCCCCTGGCCGACGCCGGGCACCCCGTGGCGGCGGTCTACGCCGCGCGGGCCGTGAACACGGTGCTGGCGGGACTGTTCGTGCTCGTGGCCTGGTGGAGCGCGGGCCGGATCTGCCACCCCGGAAGCATGCTGCCCCGGCTGGTGGCCCTGGTGGCCGCCCTGGCGGCCGCGGTCGCGCACGCGGGCGGGAACGCCTTCAACGACCTGGTCGCCGCCCTCTGCGTGACCACCATGTTCGGGGTGGGCGCGACGGCGATCCGGCGCGGGCCCGGTACGCGGCTCGTCGTCCTGCTGTGCCTGCTGGCCGCGGCCTGCTCGCTGTCCCGGCTGTCGGCCGCGATCATCGCGACGGTGATCACGGCGTTCGTCGTGCTGGCGGGGTCGGTCCGGGCCGCCCAGGGCCGCGGACGGTGGGCCCCGGTCGTGGGCCTCGCCGTCGGCGCCCCGGCCACGGTGCTGGCCGCCGCGGGCTGGTTCTACGCGCGCAACCTGGCCCTGACCGGGAACATCCAGGGGTCGCACTTCGACTGGGCACTGGCCAACCAGGTCCGGGAGGTGCGGCCCGTGTGGGAGGTGGTGCTCGACCCGGTCATCTGGGCGCGGCTGCCCGACCTCTTCTGGTGGGCCGGCCGCGTGCCCCCGGCCACGCCCTACTCGGCGACGACCCTCACGCTCACCACGCTGCTGCTCCTGTGGACCCCGCTGGTCATCGCGCTGCTGCCCCACGTGGCCCCGGTGCTGCGGCGGCTCCGGGGCGGGGCGCTCGCCGGCCGCACCGCACCGGCCCCGCGGGCCGTCCTCCCGGAGGTCGACGGCGCCGTGCCCGCCCACCCTGTGCCCGCCGGCGCCGCCCACGTCGAGCGGCCCGTGGACCGGCTGCTCGTCACGCTGCTCCCCTGGGCCGCCGTGGCCGTCTCGGTGTCGGTGCAGGTGCTGTACACGGCCGCCAGCGGGGGCGCGTACCCGCGCTACCTGCTCCCCGTGGCGCTCCCGGTCTTCCTCGGCGTGGCCGCCGGGCTCGCCCGGCACCCCCGGATCCTCGTGCCGCTCTGGGGCGCCGTCGCGACGGCGGACCTGGTGAGCTGGCTGGTCGCGGAGCTGACCACGCCGCCCCAGCCGGGGCTCTACGGGGAGCCGACGGCGCTCGCGGCCGTCGTCGGCGGGCTGGCCGTCTGCGCCTCCGTCGTCGCGATCCGGGCCGTCGTGCGCACGATCCCGTCCGCACCCGGGTAGGATGCCGTTCATGCTTCCGGCGCTCGCGCGCCGGCGGGATCCGAATGAGACAGCGGATCGAGACGCCCTCACCCTTCCACACGGTGAGGGCGTCTTGTCGTCGAGGCGAGCGACGTCAGCACCCCGGTCCGGTCAGGTGTGGTCGTGCCCGCCGGGCACGGCACCGATGTCCTGACCCTCGTCGAGCACCACGAACTGGCCCATCATCCCGTCGTCCTCGTGCTGCAGCAGATGGCAGTGGTACATGTACGGCACGTTCGGGTCGGTGTGGTCGCTGAACCGCATCGCCAGCCGGTACCTGCTGCCCGGCACCAGCAGGACCGTGTCCTTCCAGCCCCGCAGGTGGGGCGGCGGGACGGCGCCGTCGACGGTGAGCACCTGGAACTGCACGTCGTGCACGTGGAAGTTGTGGACGTAGCCGTTGTCGTTGGTCACCTCCCACACCTCGACGGTGCCCACCTGGACGCCGAAGTCGATCCGGTCCATCGCCATGGACCGGCCGTTGATCTGGTCCGAGGCCAGCACGAAGGAGCGCTCGGCCGTCGCGGCGACGCCGTCCAGGTCCGGCGCCTCGCCGAGCGTCGCGGGCAGCACCGTCTCGTCGGCGAGGTCGTCCGCGGCGCGGAACCGGCAGATGTCCAGCCGGTCGGCGAAGCCGTCGAGCCGCCCGGACGTGCCGCCGAGGTCCGGCGACGGGTAGGAGCGCAGGTCGACGGTCTCGCCGGGCGCGAACTCCACGACGATCTCCGCGCGCTCGCCGGGCGAGAGGTGCAGCCGGTCGGTCTCCCACGGTTCGGCCAGCAGCCCGCCGTCGGTGCCGACCAGCGCGAAGCGGCGGCCGTCGGAGAAGCCGAAGTGGTACAGCCGCGCGTTGGAGGCGTTGAGCAGCCGCAGCCGCACGAGCCGCGTCGTGACGTCGAAGAAGGGGCCGAGCGTGCCGTTGACGAGGATCTCGTCGCCGATCACCCCGAGCGATCCGGCCAGCGGCAGCCGTTCGACGAACTGGTTGTCGCCGTCGAACGCCCGGTCCTGGACGATCATGGGCACGTCGTCGACGCCGTAGGTGGCCGGCAGGTTCAGCGCCTCGGCTCCCTCGCCGACCGGGTCGTCGACGATGAACATGCCGCTCAGGCCCCGATAGGTGTGGTCGGCGGTCGAGCCGTGCACGTGCGGGTGGTACCAGAGCGTGGCCGCCCGCTGGTCCACGGTCCACCGCGGCGTCCACGTCCCGCCCGCCGCGACCGGCTGGTGCGGGCCGCCGTCCATGGCGGCGGGCAGGTGCATGCCGTGCCAGTGCAGCGAGGTGGCCTCCTCCAGGCCGTTGTGCACGGCCAGCTCGACGGCCTGACCTCGGCGGGCACGGATCGTCGGGGCGAGGTAGGTGCCGTTGACGCCCCAGGTCCGGGTGGGCGTCCCTGCCTTGAGCTGCGTCCGGCCCGCCTGGACGTCGAGCGCGAAGCGCACCGCGCCCGACGTCCCGGTCGAGGGCTCGGCCAGGGGCGGGATCCGCAGCGGGGTCGCGAAGTCGACCTTCCCCACCGTGTCCCGCCGCGCGGCCGCGTAGTAGACGCCCAGGCCGCCACCGCCGGCGACGAGCGCGCCGCCGAGGCCGAGGCCGATGATCTTGAGGACAGTACGTCGTTCCATGGGAGGAACTTCCCGCGTCGGCGCGGGTGGTCGCGTCGGTGAGAACTACGTAGGTAGGGCCTCGCCCGGCGCGTCGGGTGAGGTGCCGGGGCCCGGCTCGACGTGCTCGCGCAGCTGGCGGCGCGAGGAGATGCCGAGCTTGCGGAAGATGTTGCGCAGGTGCGCCTCGACCGTGCGAGGGCTGATGTACAGCCGGGCGGCCACCTCGCCCGACGTCGCTCCGGTCGCCACCAGGCGGGCGATGTGCAGCTCCTGCGCGGTGAGCGCGTCGCGGACGTGTCCCGACCGCGTCCGTGCCTGCTCGCCGGTGGCCCGCAGCTCGCCCGCGGCGCGCCGGGCGAAGGCCTCGATCCCGGCCTGCGCGAACAGCTCGTGCGCGGAGCGCAGGTGCGGGCGGCAGTCGCGCCGGCGTCCCGCCCGGCGCAGCCACTCGCCGTAGAGCAGGTGGGCCCTGGCCCGGTACGGGAGCAGCGGGCTGTCGGCGAGGAGGTCGACGGCCTGCCGGTAGTGCTCCTCCGTCCCGGTGACCAGGCCCCGGGCATAGGCGGCCACGCCCAGCCCCGTGGTCGTCCCGCTGGCCTCGGTCCGGTCGGTCAGGTCGTCCAGCGCGCCGGCGGCAGTGTCCTGCTCCCCGCACCGGACCGCCGCCTCCACCAGCTCGGGCAGGGAGAACCCGGCGATGAAGAGGTCGTCGAGCTCGACCGCACGTCGCGCCTGTGCCAGTGCCGTGCGGTAGTCGGCCAGCCCGTTGTGCAGCACCGCGCTCGCCCAGTGGACGTTGGCGACCAGCTGTCCGCCGACGCCGGCCACCGCCGTCACCTCCTCGAAGAGCCGCAGCGCCTCCTCCCGGCGCCCGCGCATCGCGGCGAGCTGCACCCGGTGGTAGATGACCGGGGGGCCGCCGGTCGCGTCCGCGATCGCCTCCTCCTCGGCGATCGCGGAGGCCGCCCGGTCCAGGTCACCGGCCAGGGCGGCCCCGGAGGCCGCCTGGGCGAGGCCGAGCCGCAGGACGAGGGGCGCCCCGGACGTGCGGCCGTTCTTCAGGAGCCACTCGACGATCGTGGTGTGCAGCCCCGGGTCCCACAGCTCGGAGGCGAGCACGACCGCGAGCGCCGGGTGCCGGGTCCAGAGCGCCCCGTCGGCACCGTCGAGCGCCTCGCGCAGCAGCGGGACGGCGGCCCGGTGGCCCTCCCGGGCCAGGACGGTCAGGGCGTCCAGCACGTCGGGGTGCCGGGCCGGTGCCGACGTCGCCTGCGCGGCGCGCAGCACCCGGTCGGTCGCCCCGCCGGCCCGGCCGACGAGCAGGCTCGTCTCCAGGGCGTCCAGGTAGCTCGCGCGCGACCGTGCGGGGTCGACGGCCGCGAGACGGGTGGCGGCGCGCAGCATGTGTGCGGTCCCGTCCCCGTCGCCCACGCGGGCGAGCGCGATCCGGCCGCGCAGCAGGTCTGTCTCGGCGCGTCGGGACTCGTCCAGGTGGCGGTCGTCGATGGTGCCCAGCAGCTCCGCGGCGCGGTCCGGTGCACCCGCGTCGAGCTGTGCCGCCACCGCGGCCAGCGTGCGGACGGTGCGGGGGCCGGGTTCCGGGGTCAGCTCGGCCGCTCGCTCGAGGAACGCAGCGGTAGCCGCGACGCCGCCCCGGGTCCGCGCCCGGGAGGCGGAACGTTCCAGGGCGGCGGCGAGCCCGGCGTCGGGTGCCACGGCCGCCTGCGCTCCGTGCCAGGCGTGGCGGTCCGGGTCGGTGCCGGCGTCGGTGACGTCGGCGAGGAGGCGGTGTGCCAGCCGTCGTCGGGCCGGCTCTGCCGTGTCGTAGGCGACGGCGCGGGCCAGGGGGTGGTGAAAGCGGACGCGGGTGCCGATCTCGACCAGCCCGGTGGCGGCAGCGGCGTCGGCGGCGGTCTCGACGTCGAGGCCGTGGGCCTCGGCGGCGGGCCACAGCAGCGCGGGGTCACCGGTCGGGTCGGCCGCGGCGATCGTCAGGAGCATCCGGGCGTCGTCCGGGAGGCGGGCGAACGATGCCGCGTAGCTCCGTTCGACGCGGCTGCGGGCGGTGGCGCCGTCGGGCGGTGCGAACCCGCCGGCACGCGGCAGCGTGAGGAGTGCGAGCGGGTTGCCGCGGGCCTCGACCAGGAGCCGGTCACGGACGCGTTCGTCGAGCACCTCGTGGCTCTGCGTCGTGAGCAGAGCCGTCGCGTCGGCGTCACCGAGCGGGCCGACGTCGAGGCCGGGCAGCGCGCCCAGCTCGGTCGGCTCCTCGGGCAGGCGTACCGCGAGGACGAGCGCGACGGGCTCGGCGGAGATCCTCCGTGCGACGAACGTGAGCGCGCGGGAGGAGTCCGCGTCGAGCCACTGGGCGTCGTCGACCAGGCACAGCAGGGGCTGCCGGCCGGCGGCGGCCGACAGGAGGCCGAGCGCGGCCAGGCCGACGTGGAACGGGTCCGGCGGCGCCGTGCCGAGGCCGAAGGCGCCCGCGAGCGCTTCGCGGTGCGGCGCGGGCAGCTCGGACAGGTGGCCGAGCAGGGGGTGGCAGAGCTGGTGCAGCGCGGCGAAGGGCAGCCCGGCCTCGTGCTGCACCCCGGAGACCTGGAGCACGCGAGATCCCGCGGCCGTCCGGCCGGCGTGCTCGAGCAGGGCGCTCTTGCCGATGCCTGCCTCGCCGCGCAGCACGAGGGTCCGCCCCGCCCGGCTCCCGCCGCGTCGATCAGCTCGTCGAGCCGTCGTCGCTCCGTCTCGCGGCCGACCAGCGGCCGGCGTGCGGGTGCCGCCGACGTTCGCATGTGCGTAGGTTATCGGCCGCCGCGGACCGGTCGGCGCCGGCGGGCGGCGACCGCGGGAGGCGTGGTCCACCACCCGGCCCTGCGCAGCCGATGTCCGAATAGTGAGAGCAATCGCCCAGGCTCTGGTCAGGTCGGGCGCTCGCGCCTATACCTCGCCCTCGCCAGGAGAACCGGCCACGACGCGAGGAGCTCGCCATGACCGCACCACGCCAGCGATCGCACGCCCCGATACCCCACCACCCCGGTGCCTCGGCCACGAGCCGGGGCGCCCTCACCGCCACCGTGACCGCCACCGTGGCGGCCCTGGTGCTGCTCGCCTCGGGCTGCGCCGTCGGCGCGCAGGCGGACGACGACGCCGCCGGAACCCTCTCCCTCGACGCCGAGCTGCCCACCGAGGTCCCCCCGGGCACCACGCTCGCGATCGGCGACCCGACGACGCAGAAGGCGTTCGAGCTGGCCGGCGACGAGATCGACTCGGACTTCGACTTCGAGATCGAGTGGGCCAACATCTCCGGCGGCCCGCAGACGGTCGAGGCGTTCAACGCGGGTGTCCTCGACATCGGCTCGGTCGCCGAGATCCCGCCGGTCCACGCGGCCTGGACCGGTCTCGACGTGCAGATCTACGCCTCCCAGTACCGGGAGGACTGGGCGGATCACCCCGTCTACGAGCTCGCCGGCGCTCCCGGTGTCGAGCTCGACGACCTGTCGGACCTGCGCGGCAGGCGCATCGCGTTCAGCCCCGGGCAGGCCCAGGGCGCGCTCGTGCTGAAGGCCCTGCGGTCGGCCGGCCTCGACCAGGACGACGTCGAGCTGGTGGAGCTGCCGTCCACCGGCGACGTGTATCCCACCGCGCTGGCCGCGGGCGAGATCGACGTGGCCCCGGTCGGCGGCACCGCCCTGCTGCGCTACCTCGACAAGTACGCCGCCGACGGCGCGACGTCCCTGCGCCACGGCCTGCGGGACGACCCCAGCCACCTCTACGGCCCCACCGACGTGGTGCGCGACCCCGCCAAGGCGGCCGCGCTGCGCCAGTACGTCGCCGCGTGGGCCCAGGCGCGGGTCTGGATCTACGAGCACCCCGACATCTGGAAGGAGCAGTACTACGTCGAGGACCAGGGGCTGACCGAGGACGACGCCCAGTACCTCATGGACACGGCGGCACGGCCCGAGGTGCCGTCCGACCTCACGGCTGGCATCGAGCGCACCCAGGACACGATCGACCTGCTCGCCGCCGAGCTCGACCGGCCGGAGCTACGGGCCGCCGATCTCTTCGACGAGCGGTTCGGACCCGTCGCCGGGGAGTCCGCCGAGCAGGCCTGGAGCGCGTCATGACCGCCGTGGTCCAGGCCGGCCGGGCCACCGTGCCACGTGCGGCGGGCGAGCCGGCGTCCGACGTCCGCCCGCAGGTCCGCCGGCTCGGCCTGCGCACGCCGGTCCCCCTGGCCGCGGGGTCAGGCGTCGCACTGCTCCTGGTGGTCTGGGCCGTCGGCTCGGCCACCGGTCTGGTCGACCCGCGGGTGCTGTCGGCCCCGTGGACGGTCGTGACCACCGGCGTCGGCCTCGCGGTCGACGGCAACCTGCTGGAGAACCTCGGCGTCTCGCTGGCCCGGGCCGCGCAGGGCCTGCTCTGGGGAGTGCTGGCGGGCGTCGTCCTGGCGCTGGTCTCCGGCCTGAGCCGCGCCGGTGAGGCGCTGCTGGACGGTCCGATCCAGGTCAAGCGAGCCGTCCCGAACCTGGCCCTGCTGCCGCTGCTCATCCTGTGGTTCGGCATCGGCGAGGAGATGAAGGTCATCACGATCGCGCTCGGCGTGTTCATCCCCGTCTACATCCACACCCACAACGGGCTGCGGTCCATCGACAAGCGGTACGTCGAGCTCGCCGAGACCCTCCGCCTGGGGCGCCGGCAGTTCATCACGCACGTCGTCCTGCCCGGCGCGCTGCCCGGCTTCCTGCTCGGGCTGCGCTTCGCGGTGACGGGCTCGCTGCTCGCGCTCGTCGTGGTCGAGCAGGTCAACGGCACCGCCGGCATCGGCTACATGATGGAGCTCGCGCGCACCTACGGGCAGACCGAGGTCATCGTCGTGGGCCTCGTGGTCTACGGCGTCCTGGGCTACACCGCGGACTGGAGCGTCCGCCTGCTGCAGAGGAGGGCGCTGACATGGCGACGCACGCTGGAGGACTGAGCGCGACCGTGGCCGGGCGGCCCACCGGGGCGAGGCACCCCGCCGTCGTCGTGCGCGACCTGGTACGGACCTACGGGACGCCCGCCGGTGTGCTCGACGGGCTCGACCTGGAGATCGCCGAGGGTGAGTTCGTCGCGATCCTCGGCCGGTCCGGGTCCGGCAAGAGCACGCTGCTGCGGGCGCTCGCCGGGCTCGACCACGACGTCCAGGGATCGGGCGACGTCCAGGTGCCCCGCAACGTCTCCGTCGTCTTCCAGGACTCGCGGCTGCTGCCCTGGGCACGGGTGCTCGACAACGTCGTGCTCGGCCACGAGGCCCCGCCGGCCCGGGCCCGCGACGCCGGCCGCGCGGCGCTGGCCGAGGTGGGGCTCGCCGGGCGCGAGCGGGCCTGGCCGAACGAGCTGTCCGGTGGTGAGCAGCAGCGCGTGTCGCTGGCGAGGTCACTGGCCCGCAGCCCGGAGCTCCTGCTCGCCGACGAGCCGTTCGGCGCGCTGGACGCCCTGACCCGGCTGCGCATGCACGACCTGCTGCGCGACCTGCTGCGGCGGCACCGGCCCACGGTGCTGATGGTCACCCACGACGTCGACGAGGCGATCGTGCTGGCCGACCGCGTGGTCGTCCTCGACCAGGGACGGATCGTGCTGGAGCGCCGCACCCCGCCCGCCGGCCCGCGCACTGCTCCGCACACCGCCCCGGCCGACGACGTCGACCAGGGACCGCACCGCACCCTGCGTGCCGAGCTGCTCGGCGCGCTCGGCCTGGACCGAGAGGACACCCCATGACCGCGAACCACCGCCCCGGACGGCTCCACCTCAACGCGTTCCTCATGAGCAGCGGCCACCACGAGGCGTCCTGGCGCCTCCCGGAGACCGGACCCGACGCCACCGGCCACGACATCGCCCACCTGCGCCGGCTCGCGCAGATCGCCGAGGCGGGACGGCTCGACTCGATCTTCTTCGCCGACGGGCCGGGGCTGCAGGGCGACGTCGGACGGCGCCCGTCGGGCACGCTCGACCCGCTCATCGTGCTCACCGCCCTCGCGGCGGCCACCGAGCGGATCGGGCTCGTCGCGACGGCGTCGACCACCTACAACTCGCCCTACAACCTGGCGCGGCGGTTCGCGTCGATCGACCACGTGTCCGCGGGCCGCGTGGGCTGGAACGTGGTCACGACCGCCGGCCCGGACATCGCCCGGAACTTCGGGCTGGACGACCAGCCCGCGCACGCCGAGCGCTACGCGCGCGCGGCGGAGTTCCTGGAGGTGGCCCTCAAGCTCTGGGACTCGTGGGAGGACGACGCCATCGTCGCCGACAAGGCGGCGGGCGTCTGGGCCGACAACGCCAAGATCCACCCGCCGCAGCACGTGGGCCGGTACTTCTCGGTCGCCGGGGCGCTCAACGTCCCGCGGTCGCCGCAGGGCCGGCCGCTGATCGTGCAGGCCGGGTCGTCGCAGGACGGCAAGGACCTGGCGGCCCGGTACGCGGAGGCCGTCTTCACCGCCCACCAGACGCTCGGCGACGCCCAGGCGTTCTACCGGGACCTCAAGGCGCGCGCCGTCGCGGCAGGCCGGGACGCCGACGGCGTCCGCGTCCTGCCCGGCATCGTGCCGGTGATCGGCGCGACCGAGGCCGAGGCCCGCGCCAAGGAGCGTGAGCTCGACGAGCTGATCCTCCCCGAGTACGCGCGGCGGCAGCTCGCCCGCACGCTGCGGCTGGCGCCCGAGGACCTCCCGCTGGACCGCGAGCTGCCGGCCGACCTGCCCGACGAGGACGAGATCGAGGGCGCCAAGAGCCGCTACACGCTCGTCGTGGGGCTCGCGCGGCGCGAACGGCTCACGGTCCGCCAGCTCATCGGCCGGCTCGGCGGCGGCCGCGGTCACCGCACCTTCGCGGGCACCCCGGAGCAGGTCGCCGACACCCTCCAGGACTGGTACGACGCCGAGGCCGCCGACGGGTTCAACATCATGCCGGCCGCGCTGCCGTCCGGGCTGGAGCAGTTCACCACCCACGTGGTGCCGGTGCTGCGCGAGCGCGGCCTGTTCCGCGCCGAGTACGAGGGCACCACGCTGCGCGAGCACTACGGGCTGGAACGGCCCGCCAACCGGTACGCGACAGCCGGCACGGCGGCGGGAGCCTGACATGGCCGACGACATCCTCTGGTACATCCCCAACCAGACCCACCCCGGCCACCGCGGGGACGACGCCACCCACGGGCACAACAGCCTGGACACCCTGACCGAGCACGCGGCACGGCTCGAGAAGCACGGCTGGGACGGTGCGCTGCTCGGCACGAGCTGGGGCCGCCCGGACACGTTCACCGTGGCCACGGCCCTGGCCGCCCGGACCACGACGTTCGAACCGCTGATCGCCGTCCGGCCGGGCTACTGGCGCCCGGCCCACCTGGCGTCGTCGGCGGCCACGCTGGACCATCTCTCGGGCGGACGGGTGCGGATCAACATCGTCTCGGGCCAGGACCACCTGGCCGCGTACGGCGACGCCGAGGGCGACCAGGCGCACCGGTACGCGCGCACCAAGGAGTTCCTCCAGATCGTGCGGCGGCTGTGGACGCAGGAGTCGGTCACCTACACGGGCGAGCACTTCCAGGTCACGGACTCCACGCTCGACCTGCGCCCGGTGGTCCGGGCGGGGCGGCCCCACCCGAGGCTCTACTTCGGCGGAGCGTCGGCGGCGGCCGAGCGGGTCGCCGCCACGGAGGCGGACGTGCAGCTCTTCTGGGGCGAGCCGCTGGACGGCATCGCGGAGCGGATCGACCGCCTGCGCACCCTGGAGGCGGAGCTGGGCCGGGAGCACCCGCCGCTGGAGTTCGGCCTGCGCATCACGACGTTCGTGCGGGACACGACCGATCAGGCGTGGGCCGACGCCGAGGCGAAGGTGGCGCAGCTCGCCGCACAGGCGGACCACGAGCAGCCCGGTGGTCGCGCGTGGGGCCGGGCCTCCGCCGTCGGGCAGCGCCGGCTGCTGGAGCTGGCCGAGCGGGGCGACGTCCTGGACGACATCCTCTACACGGCGCCCGGACGCGCCGGAGGTGGCGGGGCCGGGACCACCTGGCTGGTCGGGACGGCGCAGGAGGTCGCGGCGGCGCTGCGGCGGTACGAGCGGCTCGGCGTGACCCACTTCGTGCTGTCGGACACCCCGTACCTGCCCGAGATCGAACGGCAGGGCCGGGAGCTGGTGCCCCTGCTGCGGGGCGAGGCACTCACAGTGTGATCCGGCACGAGGTCGTCCCGGCACGGTCAGGGACGCACGACGATCTTGCCGTGGGTGTGCCGCTCCGCCTGCCGGGCCACGGCGTCACGGACCCGATCGATCGGGAAGGACTCCGCGATCGGCACCGTGACCGTGCCGGCGAGGATCGCGTCGGTGATCCGCTCGAGGGCACGAGGGTCGGCGGCATGGGCGCCCGTGGCGCGCACGCCGGCTCTCGTCGGGCCGCCCGCGACCGACGAGATCCGGTCCGGCGGCACGCCGAGCATCAGAGCCGCATCGACGGTCTCGGTACCGAACAGGTCGATCGCCGCCGAGATCCCGCCCGGGGCCAGCGCAGTCGCCCGGTCGGCGAGGCCGGGGCCGTACGCCACGGGTACCACGCCCAGCCCCTGCAGGAAGCCGAAGGTTCCGGGAGAGGCTGTACCGAGCACCGTCGCCCCCCGGAGCCTGGCGATCTGAGCCGCCAGGACACCCACGCCACCTGCGGCGCCACCGATCAGGACGGTGCACCGGGGCGCAGACGGACCGCGTCCACGGCAGCGACGGCGGTCAGCCCGGGCGTGGGCAGCGCGGCGGCCGTGTCGTCACCGATGCCCTCCGGGGTGTGGAGCAGCACGTCGGGGGCAGGTAGCGGGACCGGAAGGACCAGGTGGTCGGCAGCGGCACGGGCCAGGACCCCGCCGTACACGCGGTCTCCCACCGCGAACCCCACGACGCCCGGCCCGACCTCGTCGACCACCCCGGCGAGGTCGCACCCGAACCCGCTCGGGGTCGGGACGCCGAACGCCGCTGCCAGGCCGGGCGCCGACGCGAGCTGCCAGTCCAGCGGGTTGAGCCCGACGGCCCGGACCCTGACGCGCACCTCGCCACGACGCGCGTGCGGTTCCGCGACGTCGCGCACGTGGAGCACCTCGGGACCACCGAATCCCTCCCGGACGACGGCGCGGCTCATGCGACGCTCCGGGCGTCGCCGACGAGCGCTCCCCCGATCAACCTGCCGTACATCCGCACCGACAGGCGCCGGGGCATGAGGTACCTGCTCATGAGGTCCGCGACGTTGTTGACGACGCCCGGGACCACGTGGGCGCGCCTGCCGAGCCCGTCCAGGGCAGCGCGGACCACCCGGGACGGGTCCATCTTGCGGCCCACGAGCCTGTCGAAGTCGATCCCAGGGGTGTTGTCCAGGCCCTCGGTCCGCGTCTGGCCGGGAGACAGCACGAGCACGTCGACGCCGTCCCGCTTGAGCTCGTGGTTCAGCGCCTGCCCGAGCGACGACACATAGGCCTTCACGGCCGCGAAGTTGGCCTGGTACGGCACCGGGACCGCCGCGATCATCGACGACAGCAGCACGACGGCGCCGCGGCCACGGCGCGCGAAGTCCTGTCCGAAGCCGTGGGCGAGCTGCAGGGTCACCGTGCCGTTCAGCGTGAGCACGTCGAGCTCGTCGGCCAGCGAGTGCTCCGTGAGGACGCCCGGTACCGACGTACCGGCGTTCGCCACGACCATGCCGACGTCCAGGTCGGCGACGGCGGCCCGCAGCTCCGCCACCGCACCGTCGTCGAGAAGGTCGAGCACCACGACCCTGCTGGCGGTGCCGTGCCGGTCGGCGAGCTCGGCGGCCAGCGCCGCGAGGCGGTCGCGGCGACGGGCCACCAGCACCAGGTCGAGCCCGGCGGCGGCCAGCTGGCGGGCGAACTCCGCCCCGATGCCCGAGGACGCCCCGGTCACGACAGCGTACGAGCCGTACGCACGAAGGTCTTTCATCTCGTCTCCCGTCCTGGGCGGTGCCCCGTGGCACACGCCGTCCTGCCCGCCCGGCCTGCGGCTGCCGAGCCGTGTCACCGACTTCCGTGCGGGCGTTCCAGAATTAACGTAGGACTTCTTGGACGACCAGTCAAGATGTCGTAGCCTGTGCCCATGGCGAGGACGGGACGACCGCGCGGGTTCGACACGGCGGTGGCTGTGGACCGTGCGCGCGGCATCTTCTGGGCGTCGGGCTACGGGGGCACGTCCATCCAGGACCTGGTGGACGGCCTCGACGTGGAGCGCGGTAGCCTCTATGCGGCGTTCGGCGACAAGCGGCTGCTCTACCTCGAAGCCGTGAAGCTGTACTGGGCGGAGTACGAACGAGCCCTGGAGACCGCACTGGCCAGCGTGCCGCTGCTGCCCGCCCTGCGCGAGCTCCTGGTCATGCCGGCGCAGCTCGGCGGCGCGGCCGACGATCCCGGCGCTCCCCACGGGTGCATGATGGGCAACACCGCGGTCGAGCTCGTGCCGTACGACGCGGAGGCGACGGCGATCGTCAGGCGGTCGTTCGGCCAGTTCGTGCAGCACGTGTCGGACGCTCTGCGCGCCGCCCAGAGCCGTGGCGAGGTGACCACGGCGTCCACCCCCGAGGCGCAGGCGCAGCTCCTTCTCGTCCTGGCCGAGGGAACGTCGCTGCTCGCGCGCACGGGTACGGATCCCGCAGTTGCCAGCGCAGCGATCGACGCGGCGCTCAGCGGGCTGCGCGGAACCAGCCCCGACGGCCCCTGACGCCGGCATCACGCCCGGCGTCAGGGACAGGCCGAGCCTGAGACGCCGGCGTCAGGCCCACCGGGAGAAGAAGCCGTGCAGCGCCTCGAGCAGCAGCTCCGGCTGCTCGTCGGGGATGAAGTGGCCGGAGCCGCTGATGCGGACCCCCGTGACATCGGCGGCGATCGGGCGCAGGGCCGCCGCCATGTCCGGGATCGAGCCCTGCTCGCCCGAGACGGCCAGCAGCGGGACGCGGACCTGCCCGCGCTCCGCGAGCTCGCGGTTCTGCGCGGCGGACAGCGTGATCGCGCGGTAGTACGCAAGGACGGCCCGCAGACCGCCGTCGGCGGCCAGGAGCCGCGCATAACGAGCCACGTCCTGCTCGCCGAACGTGCCGGGGACGGCCGACTTGCGGGTGAGGAACCACTCCACGTACTCGCGCTCCCGGCCGGCGATGAGCGTCTCGGGAAGGTCGGGCACGGCATGGAACGCGAAGTGGGCGAGCTTGGCCGCCCGCTCGTCGAGCGGAACGGCCTCCGGGAGGCTCACGCCGGGGATCCCCGCGTCCATCAGCACGACGCCGAGGAGCGCGGTCCCGTCGCCGCGCAGCGCGTAGGGGGCGGCGACCCACGCGCCCACGTCGTGCGCCACGAGCCAGTAGCGCGTCAGGCCGAGCTCGTGCACGGCCGACCGGATGCGCGACGCGACCGTCCCGGTGTCGTAGCCATCGGCCGGGCGGCCGGAGTGGCCCTGGCCCGGCAGGTCGAAGGCGATGACGCGGTACGTCCGGGCCAGGTCGGTCATGACCTTGTGCCACGCGTACCAGGTCTGCGGGAAGCCGGCGAGCAGCACGATCGCGGGCGCCGCCGGGTCTCCCCCGTCCACGAGGTGCAGCCGCACGCCCTCGACGTCGAGCGTCCGGTGCCGGAACCCGGGCACGTCGTCATGGGGCACATCAGCCACGGTGGTCGGCGTCGGGGACGCGCCGGACGCTGCCGCCTCCGGGACGGCGGAGGGCGTTCGTAGAGTCGTCACGAACACACGGTAGCCATCTTGAACCGATTGGTCCAACATGGATCAGGCGCGCCGCACCCGGCGCGGACGGCCCGCCAGAGAGGACCCGACCATGGTCGGCAGGAAGCAGTTCGACGTCGACGCCGCGCTCGAGCAGGCGATGCTCACCTTCTGGCGCCAGGGCTACGCCGAGACGTCCCTCGGTGACCTCACCACCGCCACCGGGCTCAACCGCAGCTCGCTCTACGCCACGTTCGGCGACAAGAGCCAGCTCTTCCTGAGCTGCCTGGAGCGGTACGCGCAGCGCTACGGCGAGCGGTACGACCGCGCGCTGGCGACCGCTGCCGACAGCCCTCTCGACGCGGTGGCCAGGTTCTACGACGTCACGCTCGACCGCATCGCCGATCCAGCCCTGCCCACCGGCTGCCTCGTGGCGCAGTCCACGATGGCGGCCCCCGCCCTTCCCCCGGGGATGGCGCGGCGCACCGCACAGGCCCTGGGCGCACAGCGTGACCGCCTGCGCGCAGCCCTCGCGCACACGCGGCTCGACCCCCAGGAGGCGGACCGGCTCGCCCTGCACCTGGCAGCGGTCAACCAGTCGCTGGCCGTGCTGAGCCGCGCGGACGTGCCCACCCGGCAGCTGCGGTCCGTCGCCGACGTCGCCGTCGCCACCCTGGCCCATGCCCTTGACGCCGCCGGGCAGAGGTAGGCCCCTCGGCGACGACGCCGCCGAGGGGCCTCCGCGATCACCGTGCGCGCTCAGCAGTGCGTCAGTACAGGATGGACGCCTGCTCGCGCGGCCACGCCAGGGTGGCGTAGATCTGCACCATGGCCGCCTGCTCCAGCAGCTCGGTGTGCTCGTCCCCGGCGTTGAACAGCCCGGTCGTGCGTTCCCGCTCGGTGCGCCACTGGTGGTCGGCGTAGTCCGCCATGGCGGTGCGGTAGGTCGTGCCGCCGGTCACGGACTCCAGCAGCAGGAGGTTCTTGAACCAGATGGAGTTGAAGAACATCGGCTGGCCGTCCAGCCGCCCCTCGGTCACGTAGTAGCGGTAGGACGCCGCCGCGATCGCCTTGGCCTTGTCCAGGTACCGCTCGTCGCCGGTCGCCTCGTACAGCAGCGTGTAGGTACCCACCGGGACGCCCTGGTTGTACGACCACTGCGTGCGGTCGACGGACCCGTCGAGCTTGATGTTGTCCCAGTAGAGGCCGTTCGGCGCCAGCAGGTGCTCGTCGGCCCACCCCACCATCCGCAGCGCCCAGTCGAGGTAGTGCCGCTCCCCCGTGATCATGTACAGCCGGGTGGCGAGCTGGGCGCCGGGCATCGTGGAGACGGTGTTCCGGTCGGTGCTCCACGTGGCCTGGGTCCAGAACACACCTCCGGGCGCCGGGTGGGACGGATCGGTGTCCCACCCCGAGACGACGAGCTCGAAGATCTCCTCGGCGCGTGCCAGTGCCGCCTCGTCGCCGGTCGCCAGGTGTTGCTGCACCTTGGCGAGCGCGACCCACTCGTTGTCGTCGTAGAACATGTCGCCGCCACCGCCGTACGGGGCGCGAGGGTACGAGTCGTAGCCGGGCAGCCCGGTGGTGCCGCCGTCGGCGTTCCAGAAGTGCTCCTGCCCGCGGGCGACGTCCGCGAGGTCGTCCTCGAACGACCGCCCCAGCGGCCCGGGCAGCCCGGTGAGGTCGAGCGTCGCGACGTGCGCCTGGGAGTGCGGCCACTCGAACGAGTAGGTGCGGTCCTCGGCACCGCTCGGGTACCGCTCGCGGTAGAGGCCGGTGCCGTCGTCCGCGGCCATGTACTCCTGCATCGCGTCGTACGACGCGACGGCCCGCTGCACCTGCGTGCGCTGCGACGTCGCGGCGGCGTCCTGCGCGCCGGCAGGGGTCGCCGCCCCCAGCGCGCAGGCCACCGCGACGACCGTGGCGGCAGCTCTGGTGAACCTCATCGTTCGCTCCTTCGTTCGGTGGTGCTCGGTCGTTCGGTGGTGCTCGGCCTGCCGGTGGTGCTCGGCACGAGCCCCACATCCCCGCAGCGGTGAATGTCAGCGCTGTCATCCCGACGTACGGACATCCACGTGCTCAGTTCCCTGTGCCACACCGGGAGCCCCGGCGATGCCGTCGGCCACGTGCTCGGCCACGGACGGTGCGGTGGTCGGACGCAGCCCCGCGAAGTCTTCTTCGACCCGGTCCTGAGAACGCCCTCGCCAACCGGCCGCCAGCCTAGGCGCCCTGGACCTGCCCGGTCAACGACACCACCTGGCCGGCGGCCCCCGAGGCGCTACGGGGCGGGCGCGTCGGCCCCCGCCTGGCAGGCGAGGCAGAGCAGCGTCGACTCGACGACACCGCGGCGCACGAACCGCTGCCCCAGCTCGACGGCGAACTCGTCGCACTCCGGACACGTCCAGGGTCCGTTCGCGCCCTCGTGCACCGACGTGATGATGTCGTTCCACCCGTAGCTCACGGCGGGGACTCTATCGGCCCGCCGTGCTCCGCGGACCGGCCCCTGGGGACCGGTGTCAGGTCAGATGGTCGAAGTCGCCGCGGGCCCACGCCGCGTGACGGTCCGCCGAGCGCAGCACGATCTGCCGGGCGTCGACCGGGATCACGCCGTCGAGGTTGTTGTAGAGCCGGTCGAACGCGAACCGGCTGACGTGGTGCGCCACCCGCTGCACCACCGGCCCCGACAGCGGGATCCGGTTGGGATAGCTACGCATGAACGACACCGACGTGCGGTCCGGGTTGGCGAAGATCGTGTCCCCGCTCAGCAGCACACCCCGGCCCCCGGCCCCGGGAGCCCAGTGCGCCACCGCGGACCCCGGGAAGTGCCCACCCGGCTGGCTCAGCGTCACCCCGGGCAGGATCTCCCGGTCGCCCTTCCACAGCTCCACGGCGTCGTCGGTGCGGGCCAGCCAGCTCGCGTCCGCCTCGCTGACCAGCACGGGGACACCGCCCAGGCGGCGGCTCCACTCGACCTGCACCCCGTACATGTGCGGGTGGCTGGCCACGATGTACGCCAGCCCGCCCAGGTCCCGCACCGCGGCCACGGCCTCGTCGTCCAGGTAGCCGGGCACGTCGAACATCAGGTTCCCGCCCGCGGTGCGCACGACCTTCGCCGTCGGGCCGATACCCACGTCCGGCACCGTCGTCAGACCGAACAGATCCGGCTCCAGCTCCTCCACGCGGATGGACCGCCCGTCGGCCCTGAGCCGGTCCAGCGTGGTCCAGCACTGTCCCTCCTGCGCCACGAACTCACGCTCGTCCGCGCACACGGCACACACCTCGGGACGGGACTCGTGCTCGAGCCCGCACCTGCAGCAGATCCAGAACGTCACACGTCGACTCCTTCTCCCTCGCGACACGCAGTGATCGCGACTTTGTGCGCACGACGTCGATCACGCAACCCGCAAGCGGTCCCGTCACGCCCCGTCCTGCGGGGTGAGGCACCACGGTCGAGAGCCGCGCCGCGGGACCGTCGGGTGGCCCGGGAGCCGGCCTCAGGGAGCCTTCCCCTTCCCGGTCGAGACCGCGGACGCTAGCCTTGCTCAATCGGTCTAGCACAGTTGCCCGACCGTCAGTGTGCACCGTTCCCGCGCCGTCGAAGGAGACCCGCATGCGCGCATCACATCGTCGTGCCCACCCTCGAACCCGGCCCCTGGCAGCAGTGCTGGCCGCCGTCCTCGTGCTGGGCGGGGCCACCGCGGCACGAGCCGCCGAACCCCCGACGGCGGACCGGAGCGCCCGGCACGAGGTCCTGGGCGTCACACCCGTGACGGAGGTGGGTTCGTTCGGCCAGCAGGTGACCAAGGTCGTCATCGAGTACCCGACGAGGGTCGACGGCAGGAGGCTCTCCCCGTCGGCGTTCCGTGTGGAGGACTCCGGGTACAACTTCCGCTTCGACCCGGCGTCCGAGCTCGGGAACCTCGTGGACCGGCGGATCGCCGACGTCTACACGACGGACGACCCCGCGCGGCTGCTCGACACCGACCGGCCCCGCCGGCCCGGGCGCTACGTGGTGCTCGAGCTGGCCGACGACCCGAACGGCGGCTGGACCGTCATCACCTCGCTGTGCCCCACGTTCCTGTGCTCGGTGCGCGTCAACCCCGACCAGCTCACCCAGGTCACCCAGCTGGCGGACGTCATGGGCCCGCGCGGCACCGTGGTCTCGGCCGCCGCGCCGCAGACCGCGCACCGGATCACCGAGGAGCCGATCGACCGCGAGGTCGACCAGTTCCGCAGCGGGTCGCTGGAGACCGAGACCGGTGAGCTCCTCTACGACTACCGCCTGCCCGACCGCTACGACCCGCGCAAGCGGTACCCGCTCGTCGTCGCGCTGCCCGGCCACGGCATGGGCTACGACGGGCAGAACCGCGGCGTCCAGCTCGCCTCGGACATGCTCGCCCTGGCGTGGAACCAGCGCGAGTGGACCAGGACGCACGAGGACGTGATCGTCGTCGCCCCGCAGAACCGGCGCGTCGGCAAGACCGTCGAGGGCGCGCAGGTCGTCGAGCTGGTCGAGGACCTCACGTCCCGCCTCGCGGTGGACCGACGGCGCGTGTACGCGACCTCGGTCTCGTACGGCTCACAGCTCATGTGGGAGGCGTTCTCGACGCGACCGGACCTGTTCGCCGGCGGACTGCTCACCGGAGGCTTCCCCGCGGACGCCGACGAGCTCGCGCCGATCGCGGCGGCCGAGGTACCGATGTGGATCACCCACGGCACCGGTGACCACCTGCTGCCGGTCGCGAACGCGCGGGCGTCGTACGACCGTCTCGTCGCGGCGTACGAGGCCCGCGGGCTGAGCCAGAAGCGCATCGCCCACCTCGCCCGGTGGACCGAGTACGGCGACGACGCGTTCTCGCTGCCGGACCGGCACCTCGCCGCCGCTCCGACGCTGGAGGACCCGGAGACGCTCCAGTGGTTGCTCGCCCAGCGCAAGCGGTCGTGACGCCGGGCGTCGGCTGGGAAGGCAGTGGCCGGCGCCCCTCGACGGGCGCCGGCCGGCCGTCGGGTCAGCCCTTGACCGCGCCCTGCATGAGCGCGGCCACGAAGTGCCGCTGGAACACCAGGAAGACCGCCAGCGTCGGCGTCAGGATCAGCAGGGACCCCGCGCACAGCAGCGGGATGTCGGTCCCCCACTGGCCCTGGAAGGCGCCGAGCGCGCCGGCCATCGTGCGCTTGGTCGGGTCGTCGACGAGCACGATGGCCAGGAGGAACTGGTTCCACGTCCACAGGAACAGCAGGATCGCCAGCGAGGACAGCGCGGGCATCGACAGGGGCACGTGGATCCGCGTGAAGAGCTGCCATGTCGAGGCGCCGTCGAGGCGCGCGGCCTCGGACAGGTCCTCGGGCATGTTGACGAAGTGCGCCCGCATCCACATCACCGCGAACGGCATGTAGAGGCCGATGAGCGGCAGGATGATCGCCCAGCGCGTGTTCAGCAGGCCCAGGTCGCGGATCTGGTAGTAGAGCGGTACCACGACGCCCTCGAACGGGAGCGTGAGCCCCAGGAGGAAGGCGATGAAGATCGCCCGGTGTCCCGGTGGTCGCAGGTGCCCGAGCGAGAACCCGGCCAGGGTGCCGATCAGGAGCGCGACGGGCACGACGCCCAGCTCGATGAGCACGCTGGAGACCAGCATGTCCGCCATGTCGGCCGACTGGAACGCCGTGACGAAGTTCCCCCAGTAGGGGGTCTCCGGCAGCGCGAGCCCTCCCGGGTACGTGCCCGGTTCGTGCAGCGCGGTGATGAACAGGCTCACGAAGGGCACGATCGTGAACGCCATGAGCAGGACCAGCAGGATGCGGCCGGTCAGCTTCTCGCGTGCCGAGGTGATCATGACTCCCTCCCGCGGGTGACCCGCTGGAGCGGCAGCACGACCGCGAGGACGAGGACCATCAGGACGACCGCGAGCGCCGAGGCCTGGCCGACCTCGCGCTCGAAGAAGGCCAGGTAGTAGATCTCCAGGCCGGGTACGAGGGTGCTGTTGCCCGGCCCGCCCTGGGTGGAGATGTAGATGATGTCGAAGCTCGCCAGGGCACTGATCACGGTCACGGTCAGGCACACCGCGAGCTCCTGGCGCACGCTGGGCAGGGTGATGGCGAAGAACTCGCGCACCGCTCCGGCGCCGTCGAGCCGTGCGGCCTCGTACAGTGCCGGGTCGATCTTGGTCATCCCCGCCAGCAGCAGGACCATGCACAGCCCGAGCGAGACCCATGCCCCGATGAGGCCGACGGCGGGCAGCGCGGTGTCGAAGTCACCGAGCCAGGCGCGGGCGACCGACCCGAGCCCGACCAGGCGCAGGAGCTGGTTCACGAGGCCGTCGGTGGACAGGAGCCAGGTCCACATGATGCCCGCCGCCACGAGCGGGATGACCTGGGGCAGGAAGAGGATCACGCGTGCCACCACCGCGACCCGGCTGGTCGCGAACTTGCGGATGGTCGCGGCGGCGAGCAGTCCCAGGCAGACGGGAACGAGGCTGAAGTACACGATGAGCTCGAACGCGTGCAGGATCGGCCCGAACAGCTCGGGGTCGGTCAGGATGCGGGTGTAGTTCTGCAGGCCCACCCAGGTCGACGGCGAGATGCCGTTCCAGTCGTAGAACGAGTACTGCATCGTGGTGAGGATCGGGCGGATCACGAACATGCCGTAGGCCACCGCGGCGGGCACGAGGAGCAGCAGGGCCGTGCCGGCCTGGCGCAGGCGCCGCGTCCGGCCGGCGCGACGCCTGCTGACCGGCGGCATGACGGGTCCGGCCGCGCGGCGGTCCGGCGCGAGGCCGGCGTGCGCTGAGTGCGTCATGGTGTGGCCTAGCCGCCGATCTGGCTCTCGTAGTCCGACTGGACGGAGCCGAGCAGTCCGGCCGGGTCCTGCTCGCCGGCGACCAGCTTCTGGAGGTTCGGCGTCCAGCTCTTGGCGTAGATGGAGCCGGTCGCGTTGGCGATGAAGTCCATCGCGCCGTTGTTCTCGCCCACGGCGGCACCCGCCTGGAGCGTCTGCGCGGTGACGGTGTCGGGGTCGACCTCGGGCATGAAGGCGTCGGTGGGGCCCATCGGGTGCGAGCCGCCGACCTCGACGGCGATCGTGCGCGCCTCGTCGTTCGTGGCGATCCAGTCCAGGAAGAACGCCGCGCAGTCCGGGTGCTCCGCCCGGGCCGAGATGCCGTAGGTCAGCGGGGCGGACATGGCGCCGATCCCGCCGTCCTCCTCGACGGGCGGCATGAGGAAGAAGCCGACCTGGCCGGGCATCTGCTCGTCGAGGTTTCCGGACTCCCAGTCGCCGTTGAACATGAAGACGCTGCGGCCGTCGATGAACCGGCTCATCATCGTGGCGTAGTCCATCGAGTTGATGTCCTCGGCGAAGTACCCGGCGTCGATCCAGCGCTGCAGGTGCTCGGCCGCCTCACGGCCGGCCGGGGTGTCGATCGTCGCGCCCGGCTGCTGGTAGATCCAGGCGTTGATCTCCGAGGGGTCGCCGTAGGAGGCCATGAGGCCCTGGAGCGGGAAGGCGAGGCCGCCGGTGGCACCGCCGTTGAACTGGGCGGCGGGAGTGAGGTCGGCGTCCTTGGCCGCCTGCATGAGCGCGTCGAGCTCGGTGAGCGTGGCCGGGGGCTCGTCCATGCCGATCTGCGCCGCGAGGTCCTTGTTGTAGAACACACCGGTCATCGAGAAGTTGAGCCCCATGGCGTACAGCGGGCCGTCACCGCGCCGTCCCTCGTCGTCGACCCGCATCTGCTCGAGCTGGGAGGACGGCCACTGGTCCCAGCCGAGCGCCTGCGCGTAGCCGTCGAGGTCGAGCAGCAGGCCGTCCGAGGCGAGCTCGGACACCTGGGGCAGCCGCATGAGGTCCGGCGGGTCGTCCGCCAGGACGCGGGGCGCGTTCTGGGTGAGCACCGCGAACTGGTCCTCGCGGATCTCGAAGGTGACGTTCGGGTGCTGTGCCGTGAACTCGTCCGCGAGCGCCTTGAACAGCGGGAAGCCCGTCTCGACGTACGAGTCGAGCGTGACGTCCTGCGAACCGCAGGTGGGCGCACCGGCGGCGGTCTGCCCGGACGGCGCGGACCCGCCGGGCTCGTCGGAGGTGCTGCCCCCGGGTGGCGTGCAGGCGGACAGCACCAGTGCGGTGGTCAGTCCCAGAACGGGTACGGCCGCCAGCCGTGTACGCATGTTTCCTCGTCGACGAGACACCGTCATCTCCCTCTGCTCGGGCTCCAGAGCTTCCTTGCCTGGATTGCTAAACCGACTTAGCATCGCCAAATATGGGCGCGGTCGCTCGAACCTGTCAAGTGTCGAGCGGGCGATCCCCGGACGGGCGCCGCACCGGCGGGGCCGCCGGTCTGGCTACTATTCAGGCGACGAGAGGAGGGCCGTGGGACACAAGCGGGTCACGCTCGCCGACGTCGCGCGGGCAGCGGGGGTGTCGTCGTCGACGGCCTCGCTGGTCATGACGGGTCGTGGTCGCCAGCTGCGGATCTCCGAGGCGGTGCACGCACGAGTGCGTTCCGCGGCCCAGGACCTGGGCTACCGGCCGAACGCCGTGTCGGTCGGGCTGCGCAAGGGCACCACCAGGACGCTCGGGTTCGTGTCCGACAGCGTGGCGTCCTCCCGCCTCGCCGGAGACATGATCAAGGGCGCGATCGAGGCCGGCCGGGAGCAGGGGTTCATGCTCTTCATCGGCGAGACCGGCGGCAAGCCGGCCGAGGAGGCCAAGCTCGTCGAGGCGATGCTCGACCGGCAGGTCGACGGGATCATCCTCGCCTCGATGTTCACCCGGTCCCGGCCCCTGCCCGAGGACGTCGACCGCATCCCCGCCGTCCTGCTCAATCTCGTCGCCCCGCCCGGGGCGACCGTCCCGAGCGTCGTGCCGGACGAGGAGCGGGCCGGGCGCGAGGCCGCCCAGCTGCTCCTCGACGCGGGCCACCGGGAGATCCACCTGATCGGCGCCGGCCCGGGAGCGGACGACTGGCCGGCGGTGTCCGTGGCCGCCCACCAGCGGCTCACCGGGATCCTGGGCGCCCTGGAGGCCGCCGGCGTCCGGCCCAGCTCCGGGTACGAGGATCCCGCGTGGCTCCCGCAGCAGGGCTGGGACGCGTTCCAGCGGATCGTCGCCGGAGGTGGCGGCCCGCCGCGCGCGCTCATCTGCTTCAACGACCGCCTCGCGTTCGGCGCGTACCAGGCCGCCCAGGAGGCCGGCCTGACCATCCCCGACGACGTCTCCGTCGTCTCGTTCGACGACGCCTCCGTCGCCGGGTGGCTCAGGCCCGGGCTCACCACCTTCGCGCTCCCCCACCGCGCTCTCGGGCGACGCGCCGTCGAGCTGCTGCTGGAGCTGGTGGCCCAGGGGAACGACGCGGCCCCCGCCACGGCGGCTCCCGTCGTCCACCGCCTGCCGATGCCCCTGCGGGCACGAGGGTCGGTCGCCGCTCCGCGGGCGGCGGGTGCCTGACCCCGGGCCGTCTCCTCTCAGGACGAGCGCGACGCCGCCGTCCGCGCCCGGTCGATCTCGGCGATGTGCTCCTCCGCCCACTCACGCAGCACCTCCAGCGGCCCCGACAACGAGCGGCCCAGCGGCGTGAGCGCGTAGAACACGCGCGGCGGCACGGCGTCCTCGACCCGGCGTGCGACCAGCCCGTCCGCGCCGAGCGACCGGAGCGTCTGCGACAGCATCTTGTGCGACACCCCGGGCATGAGGCGGTCGAGCTCGGCGAACCGCAACTCCCGCCCGCCGTCCTCGGCGAGCAGCTTGACGATCATCACGGTCCACTTGGAGCCCACGCGGTCCAGGAGCTGCCGGGTCGGGCAGGCCGGGTCGAACAGGTCCCCCCGACCGGTGCCCGCACCACTCGTCGTCACCACCGGGTAACCACCTTTCACCGAAGTGCGCTCTTCCGCGCGGGCACCACCCTACCTACGGTGACGTTGTCACCAATGGTTACCGGAGGACGAGAGATGACCGGCATCGATGTACGGACCGTGACCGCCCACGGCGTCGACCTGAACGTCGCGATCGCGGGCTCCGGCCCGGCGGTCCTGCTGCTGCACGGCTTTCCCCACACCTGGGCCGTGTGGTCACCCGTGATCCCCCGGCTCGCCGCCGCGCGCACGGTGATCGCGCCCGACCTGCGCGGGCTGGGCGACTCGCAGCGCACGGCCGGCGGGTACGACGCCGCGACCACGGTGGCGGACGCCGTCGCCGTCCTGGACGCCCTCGACGTCGCCACGGCGGACGTGGTGGGCATCGACCTCGGCGCCTCGACGGCGACGCTCCTGGCACTGACCGCGCCCGCACGCGTCCGCCGGCTGGTCGCGATGGAGGGACTGGTGGGCACCCTGCCGGGCGCCGAGGACTTCCTGCGCGACGGCGCCCCCTGGTGGTTCGGGTTCCACTCCGTGCCGGGCCTGGCCGAGCACGTCCTGGCGGGCAACGAGGCCCCCTACCTCGATTTCTTTCTCCGGGCGGGCACCCGCGGCCACGGGGTCGACGCCGCCTTCCGGGCCGAGGTGCACCGCACCTACGCCGGGACCGGCTCGCTGCGGTCCGCGTTCGAGTACTACCGGGCCCTGCCCGCGAGCGCCGCACAGATCGCCGACGCCGCTGCGGGTCGGCTCACCATGCCGGTCATGACGGTGGGCGCCGCCCCCGTCGGAGACGCGACGTTCCGTCAGCTCAGCCGTCTCGCCGACGACATCGTGGGCCACGTCGTCCCGGACTGCGGGCACATCATCCCCCAGGACCGGCCCCGCGAGCTCGCCGCGCTGCTGGAGGCCTTCCTGGCCTGAGCCGCTGCTGCCCGCACCCTGCGGCCGGCGGGCACGCGTCGCCGCCGCCCGCTCGCGTGTCACGGTGCGGGCTCCGACGCGGGGAACCGCTGCCGGCGCCCTACGTCATCCGGGCCGTCGCGCGTCCCTACAGCACGCGGGAGACGTGGTAGTGGCTGATCAGCCAGCGTCCGTCCCGCTCCACGGCGACGACGGTGAGGTGCACGCGCACCGGCCCGTCCGGGCGACGGAAGGTGACGTCCGCGTATCCGAGCGCGGCGCCCGGTGCGAGCTCGCGGGTGTGGAGCACGGTGTGATCGGCGGTGAGCCCGACCGGCTGCTTGCCGTAGTAGGCCATGACGGCGTCGCGGCCGAAGGCCGGCTCCGGGTCGAAACCCTGGAACAGGGCGTCCTCGGTGAACTGGGCGGCGATCTGCTCGAGATCGCGGCGGCGGATGCCGTCCGCCCAGCGGTCGAGCAGCGCCGAGATCGTGGCGGTGGCGGTTTCGGGGTGGGTCATGACAAGGGTCTCCTGGTTCGGTCGTTCGACGACGGGATGGCGGGCGGGACCTACGGGGCGGCCCGGCGGGCCGCCCCGTCACGGCTCAGTGGCCGGCGATCTGCCCGCCGTCGATGTGCAGGAACTCGCCCGTCACGAAGGGCGACTGCTCCAGGTAGACGACGCCGCGGGCGACGTCGTCGATCTCGCCGAGGCGGCCCATCGGGTGGAGGCCGGCGAGCGCCTCGTGCGTCTCCTCGGGGTGCATCGGGGTCTTGATGACGCCGGGCGAGACGGCGTTGAAACGGATGCCCTGCGCCGCGTACTCGATGGCCAGCGCGCGGGTCGCCGAGGCGATACCACCCTTGGTCACGGAGGCGAGGGCGGAGGGGAACACGGACAGCGCGCTCTCGACGAGGGTGGTGGTGATGCTGACGACGTGTCCGCCGCCGGACGCCTGCATGTGCGGGATGACGCGCTGGGTGAGGTGGAAGAAGCCGCCGACGTTGATGGCGACCATGGTGTCGAGGTCCTCGGCGGTGTACTCGGTGAACGGCTTGGCGATGAAGACGCCGGCGTTGTTCACGAGCGTGTCGACGCGCCCGAAGCGCTCGACGGCGGTCTTGACGATCATGTCCGCCGTCGCCGGGTCCGAGATGTCTCCCGCGACGACCGCGAGGTCGTCCGCCTCCTCCTGGTCGATGGTGCGCGAGCTGGCCACGACGGCGTACCCGAGCTGCCGGTACGCGACCACGAGGCCTGCACCGATGCCCTGGGAGGCCCCCGTGACGATGGCTACCTTGCGAGTGCTCATTGCCTGAGCTCCTTGTCGTTCGATCTAGTAGACGGTCGGTCAACTACCGACCGCTTCCCGTTATAGTTGACCGGTCGTATACTGTCAACATGCCGAGAAGCTCAGATGGTCGAGAACGCCTGATCCAAGCGGGCGTGGAACTGTTCTCCCAGCGCCCCTACGGCTCGATCGGCGTCGCGGAGCTCTGTGCGCACGCCGGCGTGAACAAGGGGTCCTTCTACTACTTCTTCCCGTCCAAGGAGGCACTGGCGCTGGCCGTCATCGACCGCCACTGGTCCTGGCAGCAGGGCGTCTGGGCGCAGATCCTGGACGGCCCTGGCACGATCCTCGAACGGCTGCGCGGGCTGTTCGACGCCACCGCCCAGATGCAGATCGACGCCCGCGCGGGCACGGGGTGGGTCACGGGCTGCCTCTTCGGCAACCTGGCACTGGAGGTCAGCTCCCAGAACGAGCCGGTACGGGTACGGCTCCAGGAGATCTTCGACGAGCAGATCGACATGATCCGCACCCGCCTCGCCGCGGCCGTCGAGTCGGGCGACCTGGAGCGCCCCGTCGAGGACGTGGACGGCGCCGCCAAGGCGATCGTCGCGCAGCTCGAAGGGCTCGTGCTCTTCGCCAAGGTGTTCAACGACCCCTCGCACCTGGACGCCCTCTGGCAGAACAGCCTGCTGCTGCTCGGGCTCACACCGGCGAACGCGGCCTGACGCCGGCGGGCCTGAGGCGTTCCTGACTGATCACACACTGTTCATTAACGATCCATTGCCCTTTTCTGGAAGTGCCGCCTATAAAGGTATAGACCGGGTCATCAGAGGTGGCCCGGCATACCTGCGGGGGTGCTGTCCATGAAGCGACACCTGTTACGCATCGTCGGAGCCATCGCGGCGACCGGCCTGGCCACCATCGGACTCACGGCGACACCGGCGCCGCCGTCGTACGCCGCCGGCGAGTCCTACGTCGCCCTCGGCGACTCCTACTCCTCCGGAACCGGCACCAGGACCTACATCGACGACGGCACCGAGTGCCTGCGCTCGACCTACGCCTACGCCAGCCTCACCGCGGCGGCCAAGGGCTACACGCTCAACTTCCGCGCCTGCTCGGGCGCGGTCGTGGCCGACGTGCAGAACACCCAGCTCAGCGCCCTGAGCTCCAGCACCCGCTTCGTGACCATCTCGGTGGGCGGCAACGACGCCGGTTTCGCCGACGTGCTCACCGAGTGCGCCCTCCCGGCGTGGGCCAGCGACTGTGCCGGCGCGGTGGCGGGTGCCCGCTCGTTCATCAACGGCACGCTCCCGGGCCGGCTGAGCGCCGTGTACGGCGCGATCCGCACGCGGGCACCGAACGCGAAGGTCGTCGTGGTGGGCTACCCGAAGATCTTCATGGGTGAGGACTGCAACCTCGCGACCTTCTTCAGCCCCGAGGACCAGACGGCGCTCAACAACGCCGTCGTGCTCATCAACTCGGTCACCTCCTCCGCGGCGTCCGCGCGGGGGTTCACGTTCGTCAACCCGGTCAGCCGGTTCACCGGCCACGCGGTGTGCGACTCGACCGAGTGGATCAACGGGTTCTCCAACCCCGTCCAGGAGTCCTACCACCCCAACCGGCTCGGCCACTCCACCGGCTACCTCCCGCTCGTCAGCGGCGTACTGACCGGGACGAGCAGCGTGGCGACCGACGCCGTCCTCACCGCGGCGCGGGCCGGCGCCGCGGACCAGGCGGAGCTCCAGCGGAGGTACGCCGAGCAGGACCGCTCGATCAGGCCGAAGCTCTTCCGGCCGCCGACCGAGGACCGGCTGCGCGAGCTGGCGAAGGAGAAGGGCGTCGACTACGACGCCTGGCGGGCGACCGGGTCCCACGCCTAGGACGCGAGCCCGTCCGGCCCACGGGCCGGACGGGCTCCGTCGCACCCGACAGCTCACCCCGTTCGGCCAGAGGGGTTGAAACGTTTTCGACACACGGGCGTCACGGCAGTGGTCAGGACGCATGCCAGCGTCTGCCCGACAGGTCCGGCCTTCCGCGCGGACCACACTGCGTGAACCCTGGAGATCGTCGTGAGAACGAGAAGATCAGTCGTCGCGGCCACGGTCGCCGCACTCGTCGTGGGCGTCCTGCCGACGGCGGCCGCCGAGAGCCCCACGCCACCGGACGCGGCCGCGAGCGCGGCGTCGCCGCCCGCGGTCCCCGACGCCGACGTCGTCCTCGTGACCGGCGACCGCGTCACCACCGGCACCGGCGCCGACGGCTCTCCGACCGTCGGGTTCGAGGCCGCACCCCGCCCCGACGGCCGCCCGGTCACCTACGAGGCCTTCGGCGACGCGGCCGGCCACTACTTCGTCGTCCCCTCGGACGTCGCGCCCCTGGTCCCGGACCGGCTCGACCTGAGGCTCTTCGACGTCGCCGCGCTCGACGCGGCGCAGGACGAGGGGACCGACCTGCCCGTGATCGTCGGGACCACCGGCGCCCGCGCCGCGCGGGCCGGCGTGCCGGCCTGGAAGACCCTCGGCGTCGACGTCGACCGGTCCCTGGAGTCCATCGACGCGGTCGCCGGCGACGTCCCGGCCGACGACGCCCGCGAGCTCGTCGACGCCGCCGAAGAGGGCGAGACCGTGACCAAGGTCTGGCTCGACGCCCCGCTCGAGACCTCGGACGCCGACTCGGCGCCCCAGATCGGCGCGACCGACGCGTGGGACGCCGGCGTCGACGGCACGGGGGTCACCGTCGCGGTCCTGGACTCCGGCATCGACACGAGCCACCCCGACCTCGACGGCGGCGTCGTGGCCCTCGAACGCGACTTCACCGGGTCGGGCAGCGCCGGCGACGCGCTCGGCCACGGCACGCACGTCGCCTCGATCATCGCGGGCAGCGGCGAGGCGTCGGACGGAGAGAACCGCGGTATGGCCCCCGGTGCCCGGCTGCTCAACGGCCGCGTGCTGAACGACGAGGGCGAGGGCGAGGAGTCCTGGGCCATCGACGCCATGGAGTGGGCGGCGGCCAACGGGGCCGACGTCATCAACATGAGCCTGGGCGTCCGTGGTGCTTACACCGACGGCACCGACCCGGCGGCGCTCGCCGTGGACGCGGTGTCCGAGCGCTACGACACGCTGGTGACCATCGCAGCGGGCAACGAGGGCAACTGGGGCACGCCGTTCACGGTCACGACGCCCGGCACGGCCGACAGCGCCCTGACGGTCGGCGCCGTGACGGACTCGGACGCCATCGCGTACTTCTCCTCGATGGGGCCCCGGGCCGGCGACCACGCGATCAAGCCGGACATCGCGGCGCCCGGCGACGGGATCGTCGCCGCCCGGGCCGCGGGTACCAGCCCCGAGGTGCCGGTGGGCGACCACTACGCGGCCATGTCGGGCACCTCGATGGCGACGCCGCACGTGGCCGGCGCGGCCGCGCTGCTCAAGCAGGCACGCCCGGGCCTGGACGGCGAGGCCCTCAAGTCCGTGCTCATGGGCTCCGCCCAGCCCGCGGGCAACTCGGTGTTCGCCGAGGGCGCCGGGCGCGCCTGGGTGCCCGGCGCGATCGCCGAGACCGTCTACGCCACACCGGCGTCGCTCTCGTTCGGCCTGTTCGGCTCGCCCCGGGCCGACCAGGAGCCGCGGACCGAGACGGTGACGTACACGAACGACTCGGACACGGCCGTCGAGGTGGACCTCGCCCTCTCGGTCAACGCGGCCGACGGCGAGCCGGTCCCCGCGGGTCTGACGTCGCTGTCCGCCGACTCCCTGGCGATCCCGGCCCACGGCACGGCGTCGGTCGACGTGACGATCGACCCGCGCGTCGACGAGCCCGACGTCTTCGCCGGGGTGCTGCGTGCGAGCGGGGCCGGCTTCCCCGCCGTCCGGACCGTGCTGGCCTTCCAGGTCGACCCCGACATGTACACGCTGCGCATCGAGGCGAGCCGCCTGGGCGGGCTGCCCGCGGGCAACCCCGACGCGGGCTGGGTCCACGGCATCGACGACCCGAACGTGAACCAGTGGTTCCAGTTCACCGACGGCGTGGCCGAGGTGCGCCTGCCTGCCGGCCGGTACGCGGTCCTGGGCCAGCTCTTCGACGCGGTGTCCCCCGAGGCGGCCTTCCTGGACGGCGTGGTCAACTTCGCCCGGGACGCCGACCTGACGGCGGGCGACGTGACCCTCGTGCTGGACGGCAGCACCGCCGTGCCGGTGCGGATGGACACGCCGCAGAAGGTCGCTCCCCGCGCCCTGTCCTCCGAGCTGGTCCGCGACCTGCCCGGCCGCGTCGGCCCGGTGGTCACCGACGTCTCGTTCAGCACCGGCGACTACACCGGCGGCATGGATCTCACCGCCTACGTGCTGCCGGGCGACGGCCCTCTGACGGGCGGGACCACGGTCGCGTCGCGCTACCTGCTCGACCAGCCGCTGCTCGACGTCTCCGCCACCGGCCGGGGCAAGCCGCTCGACGTGTCCCGCGAGCTCGGCTGGGCGGTCCGCTCGCCGCGGTACGAGGGCCGGATGGCGGCGCGGCTCGTGGACGGCGGGACGGGCACGCCCGAGGAGCTGGCCGAGGTACGGGCCCAGGGCGCGGTCGTGCTGGTCGAGGACACCGGGGACCTGTCGCTCAACCCGCAGTCGCGGGCCGCGAAGGACGCCGGCGCGGTCGCGCTGATCGTGTACGGGTCCACACCCGGCCCGTTCTACCACCAGGTGGACAACCGGACGATCAACACCATGGAGGACCAGGCCCTGCCGACGCTCACGCTCGAGCGCGACCTCGGGCTGGCCCTCGTGGACGCGGCACACCGCGGTGCGACCCTGCGGGGCACGGGCCGCGCGACGCCGTCCTACCAGTACGTGCTGGGCTACACCGAGGACGGCACGACGATCCCCCGCTCGCTCACCTACCGGCCCTCGGCCAGGGACCTCGCCGCCGTCGAGACCGAGCTACGGTCGTTCAAGCCGTTCGCGCCCGGGCTCCGCAACGCGGAGCGGGTCACGATCACCAGCGGCAGCACGATGAGCGGCTGGCAGCAGTCGTGGACCACCGGAGCCGTGAGCGACCGGACGGTCTACTACTCGACCGAGCCCGGCGTGCAGTTCCAGCGCGGCGCCACCGCCGCGCAGGGCCTGAACGCCTGGCCCGCGTGGGTGGACGGCACGGCGACGACCTACTCCCCCGGGCGGCAGCCCCAGGAGACCTACAACGCCCAGGTGCACCACGGCGGGTTCTGGGAGTCGCCGGCGGCGCCGCAGGACGCCGCCGTCCACCGCGACGGCAGCACGCTGGCGATCGACCTGCCCTACCGGGTCGACGGCGCGGGCCATGCCCAGGAGTGGGGTCCCGACGAGGCGTCGACGGGCCGGTTCCGCGTCTGGCGGGGCGACGAGCTGCTCACCGACGACACGTTCGGCACCTTCGCCACGCACGACGTCGGCTCGGCCCGCGAGCGGTTCCGCATCCGGCTGGACACGCAGCGCGAGACCCCCTGGTGGCCGCTGTCCACCGACGTGACGACCGAGTGGGGCTTCACCTCGGGAGCAACCAGGACCCCTGAGGTGCTGCCGCTGCTCCAGCTCGACTACGGGGTGCGGGGGCTGGACGAGTACAACACCGCGGACCGGCGCACCACGGCGCTCGACCTCAGGGTGTCGCACCAGGACGGCGCGACCGGCACCGCACGCGTGACGAGCCTGAAGCTGTGGTCCTCCGCCGACGGCGGCGCGCACTGGGCGCCTGTCCGCGTCACCCCGACGCGGACGGCCGGTGCCTACACCGCGAACGTCACCGTCCCGCGCGGGGCGTCGACGGTCTCGCTGCGCTCCGAGGCCCGGGACGCTGCGGGCGCGACGTTCTCCGAGACGGTGATCGACGCGTTCGCGGTCGACGCCCGCCGCTGAGCCGTCCGGCGCCGGTACGCGACGAAGGCCCTCGCCAGGTGGCGGGGGCCTTCGTCGTTCGGTTTCGTGGGTCTCCGGGTCCCGCTTGACTTCAAGCGCTTGAGGTATCGGAGGCTGTCGGCATGGCAGGAGCGACCAGAGAGCACACCGCGGACCTCACCATCCAGCAGATGGCCCGGAGGTCCGGTTTCAGCGAGCCGACGCTGCGCTACTACGAGCAGATCGGTCTGCTGGGCGAGATCCCCCGGGACGGGTCCAGCGGCCACCGCCGCTACGGTCCCGAGGCCGTGGACCGCATCGAGGCGCTGGCCTGCCTGCGCTCGTCGGGCATGACCGTCGACGGCCTGCGCCGCTACCTGGACCTGCTCGCCCAGGGCGCCTCCGCCGCTGCCGAGCAACGCGACCTGTTCACCACGCAGGCGGGCAAGCTCGCCGCCGAGATCGAACAGCTCCAGGTGCGCCTGAGGTACCTGCGCGGCAAGGCAGACATGTGGGACGCCCGCGTACGCGGCGACGCGGATGCCGAGGCGCAGGCGATCGACGCCGTCACGCGCGTCATGCACGACATCACCAGCGCTCACCTCGAATCCACGACGAAGGACCGATCACGTTGAGCACAGAAGACCTCATCACCCCGTCCCCCGCTGAGCTCGGCACTGAGCCCGGTACCGCGCTCGGTACCGTGCTCGTCACGGGCGGCACCGGGTTCCTCGGCAGTCACACGGTCGCGCGGCTGGTGCGCGAGGGGCACCGCACCCGCGTCACGGTCCGCGGACCCGAGCAGCAGGCCACCGTGCTGTCCGCGCTCCGCCAGGCCGACGTCGAACCGGCCGGCCGGCTGGAGTTCGCCGTCGCCGACCTGAGCGACGACCGCGGCTGGGCGCAGGCCATGGACGGCGTCAGCCACGTGCTGCACCACGCCTCGCCCTTCCCGTTCACGCCTCCGGAGACGGAGGAGGAGCTGATCCGCCCCGCACGTGACGGCGCGCTGCGGGTCATCGCCGCGGCCCGCCGGGCCGGGGTCCCGCGCGTCGTCATGACGTCCTCCTATGCCGCCGTGGGCTACACGCTCAAGCCGGACGACCACTACTCGGAGCTGGACTGGACCGACCCGCAGACCCCCGGGCTGCCCGCCTACCACCGGTCGAAGGTGCTGGCCGAACGTGCCGCCTGGGACGACGTCCAGGCCCACGGGGACATCGAGCTGACCGTGATCAACCCCACCGGCATCTTCGGTCCCCAGCTCGGTGACCGGCCGTCGGCCTCCGTGGGCCTGGTCAAGGCCATGCTGACCGGGCAGATGCCGCTGGTCCCGGTCATGTACTTCGGCGTCGTCGACGTCCGCGACGTCGTGGACGCCCACCTGCGCGCCATGGTGCACCCGAAGGCCGCCGGTGAGCGCTTCATCGCCGTCGGCGGACCTGCGATCAGCTTCTTCGACATGGCGCAGATCCTGCGCGAGCACTACCCCGCGGCCGCCGACCTGCTGCCCGCTACCGAGCTGACCGTCGAACAGGTCCGCGAGGCCGCCCGGACCGACCCGGCCCTGGCCGACGCCGCAGCACTCCAGGGGCGCATCCCGGTCATCAGCAACGACAAGGCCCGGTCCGTGCTGGGCTGGGAGCCCCGCGACGTCCGCGACACGATCGTCGCGACCGCCGAAGGGCAGATCCGGCTGGGCCTGACCCTGCCCGACGGCTCCTGACGCTCCTCGCCCTTCGCCGGGCGCGGGAGACCTGGCCGCCAGGGTCGAGCACGCCGCGGCGCCATGGCCGGCGCCGCGGCGTCTCGCGCCCACCGTGTCAGGCGGGCGTCGCCGGGGTCTGCTGCCCGAGCCACTCGGCGAACGTCTGCGTACCGCGTGGGCCCTGCCCCGTGGGCAGCAGGCCACCGCGGCTCATCCCGCCGGGAAGGTACACCGGCAGCACCGGACGCCGCCGGGCACGACCCGCAGCCATCAGCCGGCGCGCCATGTCGGCCAGCGACTCGACCTGCGGGCCGGCGAACTCGGGCGCCATGGCTCGCGCCGGCTCGACGACCAGGTCGGCAAGTGCCTGCGCCACCTCACGCACCGCGACGGGCTGCACCCTCGCCGTGGGCACCACCGCGACCGGCCCCGCGACGCTGCCGAGCATCTGGCCGGCGAACTCGTGGAACTGCGTGGCACGCAGGATGGTCCACGGCACCGACCCGTCGCGGACGATCTCCTCCTGGCGCAGCTTGCCGTCGTAGTACGGGTTGCGCACCCGGTCGACGCCCACGATCGACAGGGTCACCAGGTGTCCCACCCCGGCCCGCCGCGCCGCATCGAGGAGGTGCCGCCCCGCCCTGTCGAAGAAGCCGACGGCGACCGCCTTGCGCATCGTGATCACGTTGCTGACGTCGATGACGGCCTCGGCACCCTCCAGCGCCCGGTCCACCCCTGCCCCGGTCAGCAGGTCGACGCCCTGCCCGCGCGAGAGCACCACCGGGACGTGCCCCCGCGTCCGGAGCTCGTCCACCACCAGCCGTCCGGCCACGCCGGTACCACCGGCCACCGCGATCCTCATCGTCACTCCCGTCGCTCGATGCCGTGTACACCACATCGACCACGCGGGTACGCGGTTCGTGACAGGGGCCCGGCGTGACCGGAGTCACACAGCAAGGCGTCGGCGCCGTGTCACCGATCGGCGGCGCTCGTTGTCTGACGGGTATGACACCTGGACCTTCCACGACCTGGCTGCGGGCAGGGCTCCTCCTCCTGGCCGCGCTGCAGACCCTCGTCTCGGTCTGGCAGTACTTCTTCCCCCGCTCGTTCTACGACGGCTTCCCCACCGTGCGCCTCGATCCCCCGTACAACGAGCACCTGGTCACCGACATCGGCGGGCTCGGCCTGGCCCTGACCGCCGTCCTCTACGTCGCCGCCTGGACGCTCGACCGGAACGTGGTCCTGTCCGCCCTCACCGGCTACCTGATCTATGCCGCCACCCACTTCACCTTCCACGTCCGCCACTTCGACCACTTCTCGCTGCGCGACGCCGTCGGGGTGGGCACGGGGCTCGGCATCGAGGTGGCACTGGCGCTCGTCCTGCTCCTGGTCGCCTGGCGTGCCCGCCGGACAGCACCTGCCGGATCGAACGGGGACGCGGCAACCAGCCCCCGTACCTGAAGCCACGATCCGTCCGGCCCGCGGGTGCGGCTCCGGCACGGTCGCCCGGTCACCCCCGATCAGGGGTGTCCGGGCGACCGGCGACGACCGCCTCGGCCCTCAGTGGATGGCCGTGAACCGGGAGCGGTGGTGCTCCGGGGTGTCGATCTCGTCGAGGACCGCCAGCGCCAGGTCGGCCGCGGAGATGGTGGAGGTCCCGTCGTCGGCCCGGAGCAGCACGTCACCACCCAGCACGTAGGTGCCCTTGTCCGGGGTGCCGAGCCACGCGCCGAAGTCGGCGGGCGGGCTCACGTAGAACCAGTCCAGACCCGCCGGGCTGGAGCGGAGCAGCTCGAGCGCGTCGAGGCCGGTCTGGATCTCGGGCTTGGTCTCGGCCGGGAGCTGGTCCTCGGTGACGTCCCACAGCCGAGGCCCGCCCTCGGTGACGTGGAGCGACGACGCCCCGCCCACGTAGCCCAGCCGGGCGGGCGTGCCGGCGAGCCGCCCGATCAGGTCCTCCACCACGCCTTCGATCCGCCCGGCCATGTCGCCCCGCGGCGACAGCGCGACCACGACGACGTCGCGCCCTGCGGTGACGGCGTCCAGGACGTCGGCGTCGAGCACCGAGCCGGTGACGTACTCGACGTCCTGCACCGGGGCGTCGGGTGCCGTGCGGCTCACCGCCGTGACCTCGTGACCGCGCCGCTGCGCCTCCGCGACCAGGGCGGCGCCCGCGTAACCGGTACCACCCAGGACTGTGATGCGTGCCATTTCCTGCTCCCTCACTCGTGTTCCGGTCGTGAAGCCTCAGACCAGCATGATCAGATCAACGTGAATCCGCCGGTCCAGGGGGTCTTCTCGGCGGCGGCCAGCGTGATGCCGAGGAACGCGAGAGCCTCCAGCTCGCGCGCCCGCTTGAGCGCACCGGCGTCCACGGCCCGCAGGCCCGCGGCCGTCACCAGGTCGACCACCGCCTGCTTCGCCGCGCCGTCGTCGCCCGCGACCAGGACCGCCGTCACCAGCGGACCCGCCTCGCCGGTGGCGATCGTGGCCCCGAAGTTGGCGTTGAAGGCCTTGACCACGTGCGCGTCGGGCACCGCGTCCTGGATGACCCGGGTGGCCGAGGAGTCGGCGGGCACCACGAGGTCGTCGAACGTGGAGAAGTCGACCGGGTTGGTCACGTCGACCAGCGTCCTGCCCGCCAGCCGGCCCTTGTACTGGTCGAGCACCTCGGCCACGGCCTGGTACGGCAGCGCCAGCACCACCACGTCGCCCGTGATCGCGTCGCCCACCCGGCCTGCCTCGGCGCCCAGCGGTGCGGCGACCGTGGCCGCCTTCTCCGGGTCCCGGGCGAGCACCTGCACCCCCGCCCCCGCCTTGCTCGCCAGCGCGGCGACCGCGCCGCCGATGTTGCCTGCCCCGATGATCGTCACCGTCGTCATGTCGTCCATCCTTTGGTTGTTGCGACAACTTATGGGTCGAGTGCCCACACGGTCGCACACACTTGGTTGTCGCATCAAGTAACGTACGATGAGGCCATGGCATTCCAGGTCGCCCGCATGACCAAGCAGGAGTCCGACGCCTGGCTGGGCATCGTCACCGTGTGCCAGCTGCTCCCCACGGCCCTGGACTCCCAGCTCCAGCGCGACTCGGACATGACCCACTTCGAGTTCTTCGTGCTCAGCGCCCTGCGCTTCGCCCCCGAGAGCACGCTGCGCATGACCGCCCTCGCCGAGACCACGAGCGCCACCCTGCCGCGGCTGTCGCACGTGTGCTCACGGCTGGAGAAGCGCGGCCTCGTCCACCGCTCCCCTGACCCGGACGACCGGCGAGCGACCAACGTCCAGCTCACGCAGACCGGCCGAGCGGCGCTGGTCCGCGCCATGCCCGGCCACCTCGCCACCGCCCGGCGCCTCGTGATCGACGCGCTCACGCCGGAGCAGCTGGACGCCCTGGCCGAGGTGACGGCCGTCATCCGGGACAGGCTGGACGGGCACCTGCCGTTCGACACGACCGGATGACGCCTCGGGCTCGCGGGATCGGTTCGACGCCGTGCGCTCTTGTGGTCGAGGCACGGGCCCGTGACCACAACCCGAGCCCGTTCACCAGGGCCGAGCCCGGTGGGCTCGGAGATCGAGCCAGCCCGGTGGGCCCGGAGATCGAGCCATAGGATCGACGAGATGGTCGTCAGACCACCCCAGGTGCACGACAGGAGACAGCACGATGACCGCGGACGCCCGATACGAAGCTCTCCGAACCGCTCTCGAACAGGACCCGGACCTCGACGTCACGGTGCGCGACGGAGCCCTCGTGGTCCGCCAGACAGCATTCGCCTTCCTGGCGGGCACCTCGCTCGCCGTCCGCCTGCCCGCCGGCCGCGCGGAAGATCTCATCAAGCGCGACATCGCGGTGCTCCTCAGGCACGACCCCGGCGCCGACTGGGTGACGATCTCGGACCCTGAGGACTGGCCGGAGCTCGCCGCCGAGGCCCACGAGCTCGCCAGCGGCCACCAGCCCGGCAACAGGTCGTGACGCTGGTCCGGTACCCGGCACGGCCACCGGATCAGAGGCTCATCAGGCACGATGGCACGGAGCAACGACATGCCGGCGACATGTCGCAGAGACAAGAACGCCCCCGCCTGGAGCAGGGCGAGGGCGTCATACACGCAGCAGTGAGTACACGCGGTGCTCACGAGAGACCCGCAACTCAACATCTCCGCAGGTCATCAGTGGTGTCCGGAGGGGGACTTGAACCCCCACGCCCGATAAAGGGCACTAGCACCTCAAGCTAGCGCGTCTGCCATTCCGCCACCCGGACAGGTGGACCGATCCCGGCGTTTCCGCCGTCCCGGTGCGTGGAAAAACATAGCACGCAGGACGCGTCGGTTCCGAATCGAAAAGCGTGTGACCTGGGCCGCGCGCCAGGATCCGCCTCAGCGCGCGCCCGGCACCGGCGAGACCTCCCCGCACGCCGGCCCCTGGTCGCCACCCTCGGCGAGCACGCCGGCCACGAGCAGCTGGGCCAGGCGCGACGCGTCGTAGCGCAGCGCGTCGCACCCGCCGATGGACAGGTTCCCGATGCCGCGCATGAGCATGTAGCCGGTCACGCGGCCCGAGGCGGCGGGGCCCACCGCGGCCTCCAGCAGCGCGTCGCACACCGGCACGAGCCGGTCGATGAAGTACTCGTGCAGCGCGTTCGCGCCCTCCCCCGCGTCGGCCCCGAGGGCATCGGCCAGTCCGTGCTTGGTCACGAGGAAGTCGACGAAGCCCGCCACCCAGCGGCGCAGGGCCTGGCCCGGGTCCCCCGCCTCGCGCAACAGGGCCGGCCCGGCCTCCGCGAGCGCCTCCACCTGATGCCGGTAGACGGCCACCACCAGCGCGGGCCGGGTCGGGAAGTGCCGGTAGATCGTGCCCATGCCCACCCCGGCACGGGCGGCGATGAGCCGGACGGGGGCGTCCACGCCGTCCGTGACGAACACGGCGGCCGCGGCGTCCAGGAGCGCCTGCTCGTTGCGCCGGGCGTCGGCGCGTCGCGCGCGGGAGGTCGTGTCGGCCGGGGTGGGGTCAGACGTCGTCATGGGTCACCTTCGTCGATGCTTGCTAAACGGAACAGCGCTCCGTATGATCCGGAACGGCGCTCCGCTTCCATTCTCCCGGGCGGAGGCCCTCCATGCAAAGGACGGCACACCCACCATGAGCACCACCCCCGCAACAGCCATCGGTACCCCGATCGTCCGCGCCCTGGACGACGTCGTCGGCCACGGCGAACCCGTCGTCTCCGTCGCGCCGGTCACGCTCGACTCCCCCGGCCGCGCCCGCCCGCTCGAGGTGCGCGTCTCCGCCCCTGTCACCGGCACGGACCTGCCGGTGCTCCTGTTCTCCCACGGCAACGGCTGGTCCTACGACGGGTACGCGCCCCTGACCGCGTTCTGGGCCTCCCGCGGGTTCGTCGTGGTGCAGCCCACGCACCTGGACTCGCGTCGCGACGGCATCACGTTCGACGACCCCCGGTTCGGTCAGGTCTGGGCCCGGCGACGCGAGGACCTGGTGAGCGTCCTGGACCAGCTCGGCACCGTCGAGGACGCCGTCCCGGGCCTCGCCGGCCGGGTCGACCGCGATGTCGTGGCCGCGGCCGGCCATTCCTGGGGCGGGCAGACCGTGCAGATGCTGCTCGGCGCGCGCGTCCTGGACGAGGCCGGCCGGCCCGGTCCGGACTGGACGGACCGGCGCGTGCGCGCCGGCGTCCTGCTGGCCACGGCCGGTCTCGCGGGTGACGAGCTGCAGCCGTTCGCCCGGGAGCACTTCCCGTTCATGAACCCGTCGTTCGCCGAGCTGACGACGCCCACGCTGGTCGTGGCCGGTGACGCGGACCAGTCGCAGCTCACCAGCCGGGGGCCCGACTGGTTCACCGACGCCTACACCCACGCGCCCGGGGCCACCGACCTGCTCACGTTGTCCGGGGCGGCCCACGGCCTGGGCGGCATCTCGGGCTGGGAGGCCGCCGAGACCACCGACGAGAACCCGGAGCGCGTGGCGGTCCTTGCCCGCCTGACCACGGCGTACCTGCGCACCGCGCTGGACCCGGCCGATCCCTCGTGGGCACGGGCGAGCACCGCTCTGGCCGACGTCGGCGGCTCGGTCGGTCACGTCGAGTCCAAGTAACCGCCCGGACACGTGCTGCGCCACGCCGTGCGCCCCGACTCGGTGGACGTCGACCGTTGTCCACAGGGTCCACACCACCAGGGCGGCCGGTGTCACCGGCTCCTGGCACACTGGCGGCCATGACTTCACCGGACGGCGCCCCGACCGCACCCGCGCTCGACCTGGCGCCGACCCCGCTGGACGTGCTGCGCGACGTGTTCGGCTACGACGCCTTCCGCGGCGACCAGCAGGAGATCATCGAGACCGTCACGGGCGGCGGTGACGCCCTCGTGCTCATGCCGACCGGCGGCGGCAAGTCGCTGTGCTACCAGATCCCGGCCCTGGTACGACGGGGCACGGGCGTGGTGATCTCACCACTGATCGCCCTCATGCAGGACCAGGTCGACGCGCTGGCGGCGCTCGGCGTCCGGGCCGGGTTCCTCAACTCCACGCAGAACCCGGACGAGCGACGCGAGGTGGAGCAGGCCTACCGGTCGGGCGAGCTCGACCTGCTCTACCTCGCGCCCGAGCGCCTCGGCGTCGAGTCGACCGCCCGCCTGCTCGACCAGGGCACCATCGCGCTGTTCGCGATCGACGAGGCGCACTGCGTGTCCCAGTGGGGTCACGACTTCCGCCCCGACTACCTGCGCCTGAGCGAGCTGGCGGAACGCTGGCCCGGCATCCCCCGCATCGCCCTGACCGCCACGGCGACGCGGCACACGCGCGAGGAGATCGCCACGCGCCTGGGCCTGGCCGACGCGCGGCACTTCGTCGCGAGCTTCGACCGGCCCAACATCACCTACCGCGTCGCGCCCAAGGACAACCCCGGCCGGCAGCTCCTGGACCTGCTGCGCACCGAGCACGCGGGTGATGCGGGCATCGTCTACTGCCTGTCGCGCGCATCCGTCGAGAAGACGGCCCAGCAGCTCACCGAGCAGGGCATCCGCGCGCTCCCGTACCACGCGGGGCTGCCGGCCCCCGTGCGCGCCGCCAACCAGTCGACGTTCCTGCGCGAGGACGGCGTCGTCATGGTCGCCACCATCGCGTTCGGCATGGGCATCGACAAGCCGGACGTCCGGTTCGTCGCGCACCTCGACCTGCCCAAGTCGGTCGAGGGCTACTACCAGGAGACCGGCCGCGCGGGGCGCGACGGCCTGCCGTCGACGGCATGGCTCGCCTACGGCCTGGCCGACGTGGTGCAGCAGCGCAGGATGATCGCGGAGTCGGAGGGAGACCTCGCCCACCGCCGCCGCCTCTCGGCGCACCTGGACGCCATGCTGGCGCTGTGCGAGACCGTCGAGTGCCGGCGGGCCCAGCTCCTGCGCTACTTCGGTCAGGAGCATCCGGGCGGGTGCGGTGCGTGCGACACGTGCCAGAACCCGCCGGAGGCGTGGGACGGCACCGTCGCGGCCCAGAAGCTGCTGTCCGCGGTGTACCGGCTGGACCGCGAGCGCAACCAGCGGTTCGGCGTCGGGCACGTGGTGGACATCCTGCGCGGCAAGGCGACGCCGAAGATCACGCAGTGGAACCACGACGAGCTCACCGTGTTCGGGGTCGGGGAAGACCTCTCGGACGCGGAGTGGCGCTCGGTGGCCCGCCAGCTCCTGGCCCAGGGGCTGCTGGAGGTCGACTCGAACCACGGCACCCTGCTGCTCACGGAGGCCAGCGGTGAGGTGCTGGGCCGGCGCCGTGAGGTGCGGATGCGGCGCGACCCGCGCCCCCAGGGCGGCGCCCGCCGGCCGGCCCGCGCGGGCGGGACCCGCCCGGAGGCCGCGGCGCTGTCGGACGCCGACCAGGGCGTCTTCGAGCGGCTGCGCGCATGGCGTGCGGCGGCCGCCAAGGAGCAGGGCGTGCCCGCCTACGTGGTGTTCCACGACGCGACGCTGCGCGCGGTGGCCACCGAACGGCCGGCGGACCTGGACGCGCTGAGCGGGATCAGCGGCGTGGGACAGGCGAAGCTGGACCGCTACGGCGCGGGCATCCTGGCGGCGCTGCACGCCACGGACTGACCGGGGCCGCGCTCACAGGTCGTGCTCGGCGAGCTCACGGAACTCGTCGGGCACGACGCCGCCACGGCGCAGCACCACCGGGAGGTAGCCGACGGCGTCGGTGCCGAACCGCGAGCGGATCGCGTCCACCGACTCGTCGACCGCACTGCGCGCCACGCCCGGCCCGGAGCCGGGCCGCCACGGGTCGGGCGGTTGGAGGTCCAGCTCGAGCTGGACCGCCGTCTGGTCCACGATGTTCGAGACGGAGACGCCGAGCAGCGTGATCTCGCACGGGGCCGCGTCCTCGATGGCGGACCAGGCCAGCCGCACCGCCACCTCGGTGAGGGTGAGCGTGGCGGCGACCGGGACCGGCAGCGTGAGTGACCGCGTCGCCCGCTGCATCCCCGCGAACCGGACCGCCACCGTCACCGTGCGCCCCGCGCGCTGCTTGGCCCGCAGGCGCCGCGACACCCGGTCGGACAGGTGCGCCAGGACCGCCCGGACGTCCTCGGGCTCCGGAGCGCGCCGGCTCAGGGCCGACTGGGCTCCCACGGAGCGGGCGCGGCGGCTGGTCACGACCCGGCGGGCGTCCTGGTCCTGCGCCATCGCGCTGATCTTGTGGCCCACGGCGTGCCCGAGGATGTGCTCGACCGCGGACGACGGGGTGCGCGCCAGCTCGCCGATCGTCCGGATGCCGAGGTCGGCGAGCCGCTGTCCGGTCACGGGACCCACGCCCCAGATCAGGCCGACGGGCAGCGGGTCGAGGAACTCGCGCTCGGCGCCCGGGTCGACGACGACCAGCCCGTCCGGCTTGGCCACCTGGGAGGCGATCTTGGCGAGGTGCTTGGTCCGTGCGGCACCGACCGAGATGGGCAGACCCACCTCGGCACGGACGCGCTCACGGATCCGCGCCCCGATCGCGGCGGGTGGGCCGAACAGGTGCGTCGCCCCCGACACGTCGAGGAACGCCTCGTCGATCGAGATCCGTTCGACCGTCGGCGTGAGGTCGGCCAGGACCGCCATCACGGCGTCACCCAGGCGCTGGTACTCCCCGAAGTGGCCCCGCACGAACACGAGGTCCGGACAGAGCCGGGCTGCTCGCCAGCCCGGCATCCCGCCCTGGACCCCGTGGACCTTGGCCTCGTAGGAGGCCGCGAGCACCACGCCCCCGCGCGGCCCGCCCCCGACGGCGACCGGGCGCCCGCGCAGCGCAGGGTCCAGCAGCTGCTCGACCGACGCGTAGAACGCGTCCAGGTCGGCGTGCAGGATCGTGGCGCCGGGCTGGGACATACGGCCATGGTACTCGAACGCGTGTTCGACCCCTGGCGAGGCCGTCAGGGATTGGCGTACATCTGCACCAGGACCCGGTCGAACCGCTCCGCCTCCAGGTCCTGGCGCGTGATCGTCCAGTACAGGACGCCCATCGGCACCCCGACCCACTGCGCGAGCACGACCCAGTCCTCGGGGCGGGAGCGGTGCTCGCCGGAGCCCTCGTACGCCGAGGCACGAGCAGGGTCCCCGTACCCGTCGAAGTCGTAGGCGTGCCCGCCGAGCTGCCACTCGCCACCGCCGTCGGACTGCTCGGACCAGACCTCCTGGAGCACGCTGGCCCAGGGATGCCCGGCGGCACTCTCGGCGTCGAGCGGGCAGGTGGGCAGGGACACCCCGGGGACCAGCCGAAGGTCGCCGGTCCGGCGCAGGGTCGCGTCCAGGTCTGCGGGCGAGTCGAACTCGTACGGCTCGTAGTCGGGCGCGGCCTCCCGCGCCTCGACCGGAGCTCCCGCCGGGACGTACACGGCGCCGCCCGGCAGCACCACGTCGTCCAGCTCGACGTTCGCGAACAGGAGCACGTGGCCACCGGGCGGCAGCGGCAGGTCGGTGGCACCCGGCGGGATCGCCGCGAGGTCGAGCGTGACGATGAGCTGGTACTCGTCGGAGCGGTCGGGTCCGTACACCGTGGCGGGCGTGGGGACGTCCGGCGGGAGCATCAGGGGCGTGCCGAGGCGGCCCACGGCCGGGCCGCCGCCGTCGCGCGCCGTCCGCAGCATCGGCCGGGCCAGACCCAGCCACCGGTCGACGTCGTCCGCCGGGACGCCCCGGTCGATCGCCTGCTCACGAAACCGGTCGAGCCACCTCAACACGCCGGCCGGAAGGTGCCGCACCGGCCCGGGCAGCACCCCGGCGCCTACCCTCCGGCCCGCCGCCCGCCCGCCGGCACCGCCCTGACCTGCCGCTTCCCCATCACCTCTGTGCATATCGGGAGTTTACGGACACCCTTCAGGTGCCAGCCGACAGCCGCCCGGCCCACCCCGCTGAGATTCGTTCAGCAGGCCATGGGCGACCCGCAAGCACCCGATGACCACCAGCGGCGTCTGCTGAACGACGGACAGGACCAACCATCCCCCGCCGTCATATATGATGTACGACGTGACCACGACTCCCCCGGCCGCCCTCCCCTCCCGGACCGAGCACGCGCTCGCGACCATCAAGGAGGGCATCCTCAGCGGCCGCCTCGCCGCCGGACAGCCGCTGGTCGAGGCGGAGATCGCGACCGAGCTCGCCATGTCCAAGACACCGGTCCGCGAGGCGCTCAAGACCCTGGAGATGAGCGGGCTCGTCGTCGTGCGGCCCTACGTCGGGGTGCGGGTGCGCGAGCTGACGCAGGAGGACGCCGTGGCCATCTACGAGACCCGCCTGCTGCTGGAGCCCGAGGCCACCCGCCGCAGCGTGCTGCGCGGCATGGACACGGCCGCGGCCCGGGCCGCGCTGGAACGCGCTGCCCGGGCGACGGAACCCGCGCAGCGCAGCCTGGCCAACCGGGCGTTCCACGCGGCGCTGTGGGGCGCGTCCGGCAACACGATCCTGATCGGCATGCTGGAGGGCCTGCGGGACCAGACGGCGCTCGCCGCGGTCACCACGTGGGCCAGGCAGCCGAGCTGGCGCGACGAGGCGCAGGAGCACGAGCGGATCCTCGACGCCGCCGAGGCGGGCGACGCAGACCTCGCCGCCGACCTGACCCGCCGGCACATCGCCGGCTTCCTCGACCGGCTCCACCAGGGAGGTGCGACCGACTGACCCGCAGGATCTGAGCCGCGAGCGCCGGCCGGCCACAGTGCCTCAGGCCGGCAGGAGCGGTACGCACGCGAGGTGCAGCCCGTTCACCGCCAAGTTCCCGGGCCGCACCTCTGGAACGTGTGCTCCATGGCGGAGCACGCACGTCACTCGATGGAGGAGCAACGATGCTCAATAGTACAAAGCAGCCCGCGCCCGTCGCGGCCCGTGCCCGGCGCAGCCAGATGCGCTGGACGATCGTCGCGTTCTCGGCGCTCGGGCTCACGATCGCCTACCTCGACCGCGCCGCCCTGAGCGTGGCACTGCCGTTCATCGCGGAGGACTTCCACATCAGCCCGGCCGTCCAGGGCGTGCTGCTGTCGTCGTTCTTCTGGACCTACGCCCTGTTCCAGGTGCCGTCGGGCTGGCTCCTGGACAAGTTCGGACCGCGCGTCATCTACCCCATCGCCGTGGGCTGGTGGTCTCTCTGGACGGCGCTGACCGCCGTCGCGACGGGCGTGACGAGCCTGATCGTCTTCCGGCTCGGCCTGGGGATCGGCGAGGCACCGGTGCAGCCGGCGAACATCAAGGTGGTCTCCACCTGGTTCCCGCGCCGCGAGCGGGCGTTCGCCTCCAGCCTGTTCGACATGGGTCAGCAGATCGGGTCGGCCCTGTCCATCCCGATCGTCACCTCGATCGCGGTCTTCGCCGGGTGGCGCTGGACCTTCGTGGTGATCGGTGCCGTGGGCCTGCTCTGGATCGTGGGCTGGCTCGCCATCTACCGCGCCCCGCAGGACCACCAGCGCGTCAACGCCGCCGAGCTCGACCACATCCGCTCCGACCAGGCCGAGATGGTGCGGCACAGCGGCGAGGAGGTGCGCTGGAGCACGCTGCTGCGCGACAACCAGACCTGGGCGCTCCTGCTGGGTTACGTCTTCCGGTCGCTCGCCGGTGCGTTCTTCCTGACCTGGTACCCCAGCTACCTGCTCAACGAGCGCGGGTTCACCGAGGCCGAGTTCGGCATGGTCGGCGCCCTGCCCGCCGTGATCGCCATCGGTTCGACCGTGCTGGGCGGCATCGTCTCCGACCGTATGCTCGCGAGCGGCCTGTCCCCGAACGTCGCGCGCAAGGTGCCGATCATCTCCGGCCTCGTGCTCAGTGCGTGCATCGGGTTCAGCCCGTTCGTGGAGAGCAACGTGGTGCTCATGGTGATCCTCACGGTCTCCAGCGCCGCGCACTCGTTCGCGGGTGCCGCGATCCTCAGCCTGCCGGCCGAGGTCTCCCCCAGTCCCGAGCGCGTGGGCTCGCTGGCCGGCTTCCAGAACTTCGGCTCGCAGCTCGGCAACCTGATCAGCCCGATCGCCATCGGCCTGGCCCTGACGGCCTCGGACGGCTCCTACCTGTGGCCGCTCGTGTTCGCGGCGATCAGCTGCCTGGTCAGCGCCGCCGTCTACGGCTTCTGGGTCCGCATCAAGCCCGTCGAGCAGCAGGACACCCCTCAGAACGGAGAATCATGACCGGGTACCACGACGTCGTCGAACGCCTGCGGACGGTCGTCGGCATCCCCGTCGTCCCCTACGCGCCCGACGGTTCCGTCGACCTCGCCCTGACCGGGCGGCTCGCCGGGCGCCTGGTCGACGCCGGGCTCGGCGCCATCACACCCAACGGCAACACCGGCGAGTTCTACGCCCTGAGCCCGCAGGAGCGGGCCGACGTCGCCCGCACGGTCACCGACGCCGCGGGCGACCGGGCCGTGGTCGTCGTCGGCGTGGGGCTGGACCCGGCCACCGCACAGGCCGAGGCGCGGGCGGCCGCCGAGCTGGGCGCGCACGCCGTGATGGTGCACCAGCCGGTGCTGCCGTACATGTCACGGCAGGGCTGGGTCGAGTACACGGCCGCCGTCGCGCACGCCGTGCCCGGACTCGCCGTCCTGCCCTACGTGAGCTCGCCCGTGATCCGGGGCACCGACATCGCGGCGCTGGCGCAGGCCGCGGCCAACGTAGTGGGCATCAAGTACTCCGTGCCGGACCCGGTGGCGTTCGCCGAGACGGTGCAGGACACGGACGCCGACCTGCTGTGGATCGCGGGGCTCGCCGAGTCCTACGCGCCGTCCGCGTGGCAGGCGGGCGCCCGCGCGTTCACCTCGGGCCTGGTCAACGTGGCGCCCGACGTCTCGTTCGGCCTCCTGGACGCCCTGCGGCAGGACGACGCCGCCCGCGCGTCCGCGGTGTGGCGGCGCATCCGGGAGTTCGAGCAGCTCCGGGCCCGGGACCGGTCGGCGGACAACGTGTCGGTGGTCAAGGAGGCCATGCACCAGATGGGCCTGTGCGACCGCTCCGTGCGGCCGCCCAGCACCACCCTGGGCGAGCCCGACCGCGCCGCGATCACGCGCATCCTCGACGACTGGAAGGCCTCGGCATGACCACCGGAACGAAGATCGCCCGGCTGACCACCTACCTCCAGCGGGTGGGCAACCGCCCGCGGGTGCTGCTGCGGATCACCACCGACGGCGGCCTCGACGGCTGGGCCGAGATCTACAACCACGGCCCGGACCTCGCCTACCCCGCGATCATCGAGTACATCGCGGACCAGGTCACGGGCCTCGACGCGACCCGCGTCGCCTACGTGAACCAGCTGCTGCACCAGTCGGCACGGTTCCCGCAGGGAGCGCTGGGCCTGGCCGCCATCGCCGCGGTGGACCACGCCCTGTGGGACATCGCCGCGAAGGCCGCCGGCGTGCCCGTGTACCAGCTGCTCGGCGGCGCCGTCCGCGACCGGGTGCGGGTGTACGCGGGCCTGTACGACGCGCCCGACGTACCGCAGCTGGTCGAGCGCACTGCCACGCTGCACGAGCACCACGGCGTGGACGCGTTCAAGCTCAGCCCCTACCGCCGCGACCTGCACCGGTCGCGGTTCGGGCTGGTCGCCCGGGAGCTCGGCGACTGGTTCGGGCAGATCCGCGAGAGCCACCCCGAGGAGTGGGAGTTCGCGTTCGACGCGCACGGCTGCCTCTGGGAGCCGCGCCAGGCCGTGGACCTCGCGGCGGCGCTGGCGCCGAACGAGCCGCTGTTCCTCGAGGAGCCCATCCGCCCCGAGTACCTGCCGGCGTGGGGCCGGATCCGCGCGGAGATGACGGTGCCGCTCGCCACGGGCGAGTCCCTGTACTCGCCGAACGAGTTCCTGGGCCTGCTGACCGTGCAGGGCGCCGACATCGTCCAGCCCGACATCGCCGTGGTGGGCGGGCTGACCCAGATGCGCAAGATCGCCACGCTGGCCGAGGCGCACGACGTGCCCGTGGCGCCCCACAACCCCATGGGCCCGCTCGCGACGGCGGCCAACGTGCACTTCGCGGCGGCCACGTGGAACTTCTCGATCCTCGAGTACAAGCCGGACGACGTCTCCTGGTGCCACGACCCGTACGTGCCGGTCGACGGGCACCTGGAGCTGCGGCCGGACCGACCGGGCTGGGGCATCGAGATCGACGAGTCCGCGCTGGCCACCGACGACTGGGTGCACTGGGAGCGCACGGTGCCCGTGCGCCGGGACGGGTCGACGGCATGGATGTGACGACGCCGGGCGCGGCGCCCGATCCGCAGGCCGTGACCAGCCGCGACGCACGCACGGGCCAGGTCGTGGAGCTGCCCGTGCGGGAGACCCTGCCCGCTGCCCTGGACGAGGTGGCCCACCGGGCCGCCGCGGCCGCCGACGAGCTCGCCGCGTGGCCCCGCGCCCGGCGCGCGGAGCTGCTGGACGCGCTCGCCGACGCCCTCGACGCCGAGCGTGCCGCCCTGGTCGCCGAGGCCGACCGGGAGACCGCCCTCGGGCCCGCGCGGCTCGGCGGCGAGCTCACCCGCACGGCCTACCAGCTGCGCACGTTCGCGCGCGTGGTGCGCGACGGCGGCTACCTGGAGGCGACGATCGACCACGCGGGCGACACCCCCATGGGCCCGCGCCCCGACCTGCGCCGCATGCTGGTGCCGCTCGGTCCCGTGGCCGTCTACGCGGCGAGCAACTTTCCGTTCGCCTTCTCCGTGCTCGGCGGCGACACCGCCTCGGCGCTGGCGGCGGGCAACCCCGTCGTGGTCAAGGCCCACCCCGGGCACCCCGCGACGTCGGAGCGCGTGGCGCGGCTGGCCGAGCGGGCCGTCGCGGCAGCCGGTGCGCCCGAGGGCACGTTCGCGCTCCTGCACGGGTTCGACGCGGGATCCGCCCTCGTGTCGCACCCCGCGATCCGGGCGGCCGGGTTCACGGGGTCGCTCGCCGGCGGGCGGGCCCTGGCCGACGCCGCCGCCTCGCGGCCCGCGCCCATCCCGTTCTACGGGGAGCTGAGCAGCATCAACCCCGTCCTGGTCACGCCGGCCGGCGCGCGGGAGAACGCCGACAGCTTCGGCACGGGGCTCGCGGCGTCGGTGCTCCAGGGCGGCGGGCAGTTCTGCACCAAACCGGGGCTCGTGCTGGTGCCCGCAGGCGACGCCGGGGATTCCCTGGTGGACGCGCTCGGCCGCGCCGTCCAGCGGGCGCCCGCCCTGCCCGCCCTCACGGCGGGGATGGCCCGGGCCTACGCGGACGGGGTGGTGGCCCGGTCGGCAGACGCCGCCGTCGTCGCACGCGGGCGGGACGACGGCGGGCACACCGGGTCCGACGTCGCGGCCGACGGCGGTGCGCCGCACAGCCAGGACGTCGGAACCACCCGCCCGGCCCTGCTGGAGGTCGCCGCGAGGTCGGTCACGCCACGCCTGGTCGAGGAGTGCTTCGGCCCCCTCGCCGTCGTGGTGCGCTACCGCGACGAAGCCGAGGCGGTCGCCGTCGTCGAACGGGTCGAGGGGTCCCTCACCGGCAGCATCCTCACCGGGGGTGCTTCCGACCGGGACCTGCCCGCCGCGCGCGCCGCGCTCACCCGACGCGTCGGGCGGGTGCTGTACGACGGCTTCCCCACCGGGGTCGCCGTCACCTGGGCCCAGCACCACGGCGGACCCTGGCCGTCGACGAACACGCTGCACACCTCCGTGGGCGCGACGGCGATCCGCCGGTTCCTGCGCCCGGTCGCCTGGCAGCAGGCGCCCCAGCACGCCCTGCCACCGGAGCTGCGGGACGGACCGGCGGTCGTGCCCGTCCGGGTCGACGGGGAGCTGGTGCTGCCCGACGGGTCCACTTCACCCGCTGCCCCGGGGGCGCCCCTGGGTTCCCCGGCGTAGCGTCGCGGGTACCGCAGCACCAGGCGGTGCGCCCGGACCCGACCCGCGGCACTGCCGCGCACCGGCCCGGCGCGCCCGCCCTGGTCCGTCCCCGCGGAAGGCTCCGCGGCCGGGCGCAGCGTCGCCGGCCGCGCGGTGGGCTCCGTGGAACGCCCGCGCGCACCACGCCCGGGCGCGACCATGAGAACTCGACGCGAGCGGCGTCCGGTCCGTCGACCCGCCCCAAGATCGCCGGGACCCCGCGATCGAGCGAGCCACCGATCCGGTACGGCACGGTCCCACCCGGCGGCGCCCTCGCGCGGCTGGAAGGAGAACGGGATGAGCTCCGAGAACCGTCGGGCCGGAGGATTGAGCCCGCAGGCCTGCGCAGTGATCCTCGGCGTCGCCGGCATGTGCGCCTGGGTGGCGCACGACGTCCTGACCGCTACCACAGCGGCGCCACCCGCGGCCGCGGCCACCGCGCCCGCGCCCGCGGGCGACGTCTATGTGACGACGCCGGGCGCACCACCGGCGGACACGCCACCGGTCGTGCTGATGCTCGCGCCGGACGGCTCGGCCCGGCCCGCCGAGACCACCTTCGCGCCGGCCCAGGCCGCACCCGCCCCGGCCGCACCCGCCCCGAGTGCCGGGCGCGCCCGCACCGCGCCGTCGGCCACGCATACCGGGCCCCAGGCCGCACGTACCAGCGGTGCGGCCCCGCTCACGGAACCGCCGCAGGCCGCGGGCACGCCACCACGCCCGGTGCGCTCCGCACCCGACCAGGGGCGAACGACCGACGCCGCAGGCCCTGCGGACCCCGTCGTCGTCGTGCCCATGGGACGGGAGCCCCGGAGCGGCGGTACGCACGGCACCACCTACCAGGTGCTCGCGGCCGACGGATCGATCGTCTACATCGGCGAGAACGGTGAGCTGGTGGCCAACACCGGCGCGGTCACCTCCAGCGGTGTCCTCTCCCTCGGGTCCGACGGCTCGTCGCTGCGGTCCGGGCAGTCCACGACAGGGTCGCACCAGAACGACACGTTCGGCGGGCTGCTCCTGGGTTCCGCCGGCGACCGGCCCATCGCGATCAGCGGCTTCGAGGACCACTCGGTCAGCGTCGTCGGCGACGACCAGGTGGTGACCTACGACGACTCGAACGTGTTCCTGGGCCGGGACGGCCGGATCAACGCGAACACGGGCGACACCGACTCCAGCGGTCTCAACGCGGTCGACGTGACCGGGTCGGTGGTCCGGTCGGGCAACTCGGGGGACGCGGAGGACACGGAGGACGAGAAGGAGGACGAGCAGGAAGACGACGGGCAGGACGACGGCGACGACGGTAAGGACGAGGAGGTGACCGCCCGGCAGAGCACCGGGAACAGTGGTGCCCACCGCGACCGGGGCGGTCCCGCCGGAGCGTTCGTCGGCCCCGTCGCCGGCCGGGTCGCCAGCCCCGCACCGGCCGGGCAGGCCACGGTCACCGACGAGGGCGAGTCCTCGGCCACCGGGCGCGGTGCGCTCGTCGTCGGGGCCGACGGGTTCGACGACGTCTCCGTCCGGAGCCGGGGTCATCGCAACGTCGTCACCTACGACGACTCGAACGTCGTGATCGGCGGTACCGGCCCGGTCAACACCCAGATCGGGGACAGCGACACCGGGGGCGCCGTCGTCATGGGCGTGCACGGCTCGGACGTGCGGGCGGGCTGCGAGGGAGACCTCTGCTACTCCGACTGACCCGCACCGACGCGCGGGTCCGCGCCCGCCCGCCGCCGCCGACGTGCTGGCGGACGGGCGCGGACCGGCGACGTCTCGCCCCGGAGCGGGATAGCCCCGGCGCCGTCGTCGACCTACGCTGGAGGAGTCCCCCTTCCGCGACGACGACGTGGCGGTGACGATCGATGGTCTGGACCTTCCTGACGCGCCCGAGGCCGGCGCCCGACCCGCTGGTGACCCTGCGGCTGCAGTCGCGGCTCGGCCAGCTCGCGACCGAGCTGCGCCGCGTCGAGCAGGACCCCGGCCTGTACGCGCGCGCCCACCACTGGTTCGCGGTGCAGAACGCCTACGACGCCCTGCTGCGCGAGGCGTGCCGCCTGGCGGAGCTGCCGACCGACGCGGACCCGCTGCGCGCGGACCAGCGGTCCGCCGCGGACGAGCGGCTCCGCGAGGAGCTGGAGCTCAGCGCGCGCGGCTGGTCGTGGTGACGCGCGCGACGCACCCGGCCGCCGCCGGACCGGCGCAGGCCCGCCTAGAGTCAGCACATGCTCCCCTGGCTCGAGATCGCCGGCTGGGTCGGTTCCGCCCTCGTCGTCCTGTCGCTGACGCAGGCCCGCGTGCTCCGCTTCCGCTGGCTCAACCTCACCGGCTCGGTCGTGGCCACGGCCTACAACGCGATCGCCGGCATCTGGCCGTTCGTCGCGATGAACGCCGCGATCAGCCTCATCAACGTCTACTGGCTGTGGCGCCTGAACCGCGAGCGGCACGACGCCGCCGTCTACGAGGTGGTGGAGGTGGCGCCCGACGACGCGTACCTGCTGCACGTGCTGCGCACGCACGCGGCGGACATCGCGGGCTTCGCGCCAGGGTTCGTGGCCGTCCCGGAGCCCGGTGAGGAGCGGTCGGCGTTCCTGGTGCAGCGCGGCGACGAGACCGTGGGGGTCGTCGAGGTGCGCGACGCCGGGGACGGCGCGGGCGTGGTGGAGCTCGACTGGGTGTCCAAGCGGTTCCGCGACCTGACACCGGGCGAGTTCGTGTACCGGCGCAGCGGCATCTTCGCGGCCAAGGGCTTCGACCGCGTCGTCGTGCCGCGGGCGGCACCGAGCGAGCACGCGTACCTGAGCGGCATGGGTTTCCGTCCGCAGGACGGGGCGTGGGTCCGGGACGTGACGGCGGACGGCGGAGGCTGATCCCGCGGCGCTGATCCCGCGGCGCTGATCCCGCAGCCGGCGTCCGCGCCGCTCCCGGCCCGGTCGCCCGTCAGACTGCCTCGGGGTCGGCGCCCTGGGCGGCTCGTCCCCCGTCGACGGGAAGCACGGCGCCGTTGACGAAGCCCGCCTGGTCGGAGAGCAGGAACGCGACGACGTCGGCCACCTCGCGCCCCGTGCCGACCCTGCCGAGCGGGTGCAGGGCGGCCATCTGCCGGTCCACGTCGGGGTGCTCCTGCCGGTACCGCTCGTAGCGCTCCGTCTCCACCGACCCGAGGGCGACGGCGTTGGTGCGGATCGCTGCGGGCCCGTGGTCGACGGCGACCGCGCGGGTCAGCGCCTCGATCGCGCCCTTGGCGGTGGCGTAGGGCAGGGCACCGCGCACCGGGCGCTGTGCCTGGTGGGAGGAGACGTTGACGACGGCGCCCGGCCGCCGGTACCGCAGGAAGTGGCCGACGGCGGTGTGGCAGCCGGTGATCGCCAGGGCGAGGTTGGCGCTGACCGCGGCGAGCACCTCGCCGGGCGGTGCGGTGACCGGCAGGTCCCGGAAGACGGCGGCGTTGTTGACCCAGCCGGCCAGGGGTGCCCGGTCCTCCGCCGCGTCGGCCGCCCGGCGGGCCGTCCCGGGGTCCGCGGCGTCGCCGCGCACGAGCGTGACGCGCGGGTCGTCCGTGAGCCTCCTGATGTCGCCGCTGGGCGGCTCCCCCGGCTCGCCCACGAGGTCGAGGACGACGACGTGGCCGTCCTGGGCCAGCCGCTCCACGACGGCACGTCCCACACCACGACCACCTCCGGTCACCACGAACGAGCGCATCCAGGCCTCCCCTGTGTCGCGTCCACCGACGACATCACACCTTGACACCGGAGCGCACCCCCGAAAAACTCACGGCAGCATCCGTCTGCATCGAGGCAACCGGATCCCCAGCTGCGACACCGACGTCCGGGAGAGAGAACAGTGGATACACCTTCGCGAGCTCAGGCAGGCCGGCGACCCCGGTACAGACCCCACCCCGCGGCGGCGTTGACCGCGGCGACGACCGCCGTGCTGCTCCTCGGCCCGGCGGTCGTCGCCGCCGGGGCTCCCGCCGTACCCGGCACGAGCGCCAGCGCCGTCACGGCGCAGGACCGGGCCGGCACGCTCGACGGACACCGGGTCGCGTCACCGGACAGGTCGATCGAGGCGACCGTCGGCGTCGTGGACGGCACGCTGACGTACGAGGTCGTGCGGGACAGGACCACGACCGTCGTGGCGCCGTCGGGTCTCGGGCTCACGCTGCGCGATCCCGCGGTCGACCTCACCGCGGGCCTGAGCATCACCTCCACCGACCGCGACGAGGTCGACGAGACCTGGACCCCGGCCTGGGGCAACGACGCACGGGTGCGCAACCACGCCAACGAGCTGACGGTCCACGCCGTGCACGAGGCCTCGGGCGTGGAGCTCGACGTGGTCCTGCGCGTGTTCGACGACGGTGTCGGCCTGCGCTACCGCTTCCCGCAGCAGGAGGCACTGGGCGACGGCGTCGTCGTGGCCGGGGAGACCACCGAGTTCGCGCTGCCCGCCGACACCACGGCGTACTCGATCCCCGCGGGAACGAGATGGAGCGCCGACGAGCAGCACTACCGCACGCAGCCCCTGCCCGACGTGGCCTCGGCGCAGACCCCGATCACGATGTCCCGCTCCGACGACCTGTTCCTGGCCGTGCACGAGGCGGCCCTGATCGACTTCCCGAGCATGACCGTGGTCCGTGGCGGCACGCCCGGCACCCTCGTCTCGGACCTGATCGCGCTGCCGAACGGTGACAAGGCGGTGATCGACGTCGACGCCGACGGGTTCAGCACGCCCTGGCGCACCGTGACCGTCGGCCGCACCGCCGGCGACCTCGCCGGGTCGCACCTGATCGAGAACCTCAACCCGCCGTGCGCCATCTGCGACGTCGACTCCGACGGCGACGGCACGGCGGACACGACCGACTGGATCGACCCCGGCACCTACGTGGGCGTGTGGTGGGAGCTGCAGCGCCGCGACACGACGTGGAACGCGGGGCCGAAGCACGGCGCCACCACGGAGCGCATCAAGGAGTACGTGGACCTGGCCACGGAGGCCGGCGCCAAGTACGTGCTGGCCGAGGGCTGGAACCAGAACGCGGGCGGCGAGTGGAAGGGGCAGGACTTCGTCACGCCGCAGGCCGACGTCGACATCGACGAGGTGCTGGCCTACGCGGAGGCGAACGGCGTCGGCTTCATGGCGCACAACGAGACGCGCGGCTACGTCGACTACTACGACGAGCACATGGACGAGATCTTCGACCAGTACCAGGAGTGGGGCATCCACGCCCTGAAGACCGGGTACGCCACACGGTTCGAGCTGGGCGGCGTCAACCGCAGCCACTACGACCAGGAGGCGGTCAGGCACTACCAGCGCGTCATCGAGTCGGCGGCGCGGCACGAGATCTCGGTCAACGCGCACGAGGCGATCAAGCCGACGGGGCTGTCACGCACCTACCCGAACATGATGACGGGCGAGGGCGTGGCGGGCATGGAGCAGCACAACTACATGGGCGCGGGCGGCAACCCGCCCGAGCAGGCCACCATCCTGCCGTTCACGCGGTGGATGGGCGGCCCGGCGGACTACACGCCCGGCGTGCTGGCCGTGACCTGGGACCCGGCGAACCTCAAGACGCGCGTGCAGACCACGACGACGGCGCAGCTCGCGCTCTACCCGACGTTCTCCAGCCCGCTGCAGATGCTCGCGGACACCCCGGAGAACTACGCGGAGCACGCGGACGCGTTCGACTACCTCAGGGACATGCCCACGCGCTGGGACGAGTCGCACGTGCTGGACGCCGAGCTCGGCGACCACACCGTCACGGCACGCCGCAGCGGCCCGGTCTGGTACGTCGGCTCGATCACCGACGAGCACGACCGCGCGGTCCGCGTACCGCTCGGGTTCCTGGACCGCGGCACCACCTACGTGGCCGACATCTGGTCCGACGCCGCGGACGCGTCCTGGAAGGGCAACCCGACGGCCGTCGAGGTGAAGCGCGCGCTCGTGGACCGGACCGACACGATCGAGGCGGCCATGACGGCCGCCGGCGGCCAGGCGGTCCGGCTGCGCCCGGCCACCGCCACCGACCTCGCGGAGCTGCCCCGCTACGCGGCCCCGACGTTCCGGCTCCAGGGGTCGCCCGAGGCGTCCTACGACCCGGTCGCGGAGGTCGTGACCGTCACGGCGACCGTCCGGAACAGCGGCACCACCGTCGGCCAGGCAGGGCTCGCCGTGGACGGAGAGGCCGTCGACGGGGCCACGGGCCGCGTCGCGGGCGGCGGCACGAGGACGTTCACCGCCCGGATCCCGGCCGACGACGTCACCTACGACGCCCGCAACGCGCTGAGCGTCGTCGACGCCGCGGGGAACGCCGGCCGGGCCGTCGACGTCGCGCTGCTGCCCTACCCCGACGCGGACCTGCTCGACCTGGTGGGCGACCGCCGTGTGGCGCCGGACCGGTCCGCGCTCCTCGTGCGGCACGCGCGACGCGCCCTGGAGGCAGCCGAGCGGCACGACCTCGCGACGACCCGGCTCGCTCTGCAGGCGGTGCGTCACGTCGCGCTCACCTCCGGTACCGACGACGTCCCGGCCGACGTCGGCGCGGCCGTCGACGCCGCCGTCGTCCCGTACCTGGGCGAGGCAGTGGGCGTGTTCGGCGTGCTGTCGCTGGTCCGGGACGCGGAGCAGGCGGGCGCCGTCGACCACCCGACGGCAGCCGCCCTGCGCGAGCCGGCGGCGGCCGCGGCCACCCACGCCCGCACGGGCGACGCCGCCGCGCTGGCCGGGTCGCTGGACGATCTCGCGGAACGGGTCGCCGGCGCCGCGGGCGACGCCGCTGCCCTGGACCGGCTCCGGGCCGCCGTCGGGGCGCTGCGGGCCGAGCACGTCGCCGAGGCCGAGACCGCCACGCTGGTGGGCGGCGCGCGGATCACCACGGAGCACCCGGGCTACACGGGGACCGGGTTCGTCCGTGACCTGACCCGCACGGGAGCCGGGGTGCGGTTCACGTACGAGGCGGCCGCTCCCTCGGCCGTCGACATCTCGTTCCGCTACGCCAACGGCATGGTGGTCGCACCGTTCGACCGGCAGCTCTCCGTGTCGGTCGACGGCGGACCGGACCGGCCAGTCACCTTCCCCAACCTGGGGCAGGACGCCGACCGGTGGCGGCGCTGGGGGCACTCCCCCGCCCTGCAGGTCACCCTGGCGCCCGGGCGGCACGAGATCCTGCTGCACCACACCGCCACCGACACGGGCAACATCAACCTCGACCACCTGCGCGTGGAGGCGACGCCGGGCGTGCGGCCCGAACCCGCGCTTCCGGCCTGGTCGGCCACGGAGACCTACACGGCGGGCGCCCAGGTCGTGTTCGAGGGATCGGTGTGGCTGGCATCCTGGTGGACCCGGGGCGAGACACCGGGCACCTCGGCCCACGGCGCGTGGCAGGAGGTCACCGAGGCCGTCGACGGCACGGCGGTGTGGACACCGTCCCGGATCTTCGTCGCCGGCGACTTCGCGGTGCACGACGGCAGGCTGTACGAGGCCCGCTGGTGGACCCGCGGGCAGGTGCCGGGCGCCGCGGACGGCCCGTGGCGCCCGGTGGCCTGAACGAGCCGAGGCAGGCCGCGGGGCTGCGTGGACGTCGTCCCCGCAGCCCCGCGGCCGTCGGGTCGTGGCGTTCTACCCCGGGTAGGGACGGAACGTCTGGGTGCGGTCGAGGAACGCCTCGGAGAAGTACTCGCTGCCGGCCGTGCCCTGCTGCACCCCGCGCAGGAAGTCGGTCGTCGTGATCTCGAGCCGCTCCCAGTCGCCGTCGGCGCTCTGGACGTACAGCGGGTAGGACGCCGGGGCGACACCGGGGTCGACCCGCCAGAACAGGGTGGCGCCGGTGCCCGTGCTCGCCCACGCGATCAGCTTCGTGTCCTCGCCGATGTCCTCCGGCGGGTCGGAGAAGCCGTTGTCCCAGAAGATCTTGAGGTCCTCGAACACGCCGAGCGAGTCGAGCAGGTTCCGGTCCTCGTACCGCTCACCCGGGGCGTAGACGCGCACGTAGTCGAACCACAGGCCGGCGCCGCCGGCGTCGACCAGGGCCCGGTAGTCCTCCGGGAGGGCGACCTGGAGGGTGGCCTCGGCCTGCTCCCAGTCGTAGGCGTCGGCGGGGGGAACCAGTCCGCCCGCGTCGATGAGTTCGTCCAGGCTTGCCATCTGTTACCTCGTCCCGAAGAGAAAGCCGTGCTGGTTCACGGAGATGTTCCCGGCCTTCATCTCCTGGCTGAGCAGGGGAAGGTTCGAGTTCGACAGGGTGTAGTCGAGCTGGTACCCGTTCGACCCCTGACCGCTGAAATGAATCGAGTGGGGAATCTCCGACGCTCCGTCATACTGCGGTGTCACCTTATACACGACGTCCTCGCCGTTCTCGACGACCTTGCGCACCTCGCCCTCGATGGCCCGCTGCCAGGGATTGTTGGACCTGTTGTACTGCGAGACGAAGTTGGCGGCATGGTCGTTCGGACCGCCGAGCTGCGCGCCGTGGAGGTGACCCGCCTGATGGATGGACGGGTCGTACCCGAGCGGCTTGACCGAGGGGTTGGTCTTGCCACCGATGGAGCTCTTGGTGAGCTTGACGTCGATCCCGGCGGGACGGCCGAGACCGTCCACCTTGTAGCTGCCGCCGTTGATCTTGTACGTGTGGTTCTTCTTCAGGGCGTTCGCATGAACGGCGTTGTGGACGAGGATGCTGATCTCACCGGCGTGGACGTAGTAGGTGGTGTAGGTCTCGACGTGGAAGTTGTAGACCGTCTCGACCTGATCCTCGGGCCGCTGCTCGATCTCGATGGCCTGAACGGGTGTGGTGGTTCCCTCGGGGGTGACCAGCAGGTCACCTTCCTTCAGGAACGCCGCATCGGTCCACCCCCGCCCGGCCACCATGAACGGATGCTCCGCCGTGGTCGAGACGACCTGGTCGTTGATCCTGAGGTGGAACAGCTCGTCGGTGGTCCGCACGAACGTCTCGACCACCAGACCCAGCTCGTCCCGACCGGTGACCGTGTCATGAGCCCAGACCTTGTCCCCCACCCGGATCTCCTCGATCGGGCGCGGACCGTCCGGAGTCCGGACCATCGTCCCGGCCACGAAACACTTCCCGAACCCGAACTTGCACCACCCGTTCTTCAACCCCTGCTTGAACGTGCCCTTGGCGATGCTCTTGGACAACCCCATCGCAGCCTTCGCCGCACCACCCAGACCGATCAACGACAACGCCGCACCCGCGATCGCGATCCCCGCCTCCGCCCACGACCGCTCACCCGTGGCAGCCAACGTGATATTCGCAACCGCCGACACGATCGCCGCCACGGCGGCGATCACGATCAACACCCCCGCCAACGCCTGACCCACCACCGGGATGAACGCCACCACGATCGCCAGAATCCCCGCGATCGTGGAGATCATGTCCGCGATATCAGCAATCGCCGCGACCAGCTTCGAACCCCAGTTGTCCCACCACCCATCATTGAGATCATCCGAAGAGGTGATCTCCTCGATCCGGTCCACCGCCGCGTTCGCCGCACGATCCCGATCCGACACCGCCGACTCGATCGTGCTCTTGGCCGCACTGATCGCCCCAGCAGCCTGGTCGGCATCATTGCCGGCCTGATCCGCCTTCGACTGGAACTCCTGCTTCTCGGTCTCGTCCTTCGCCGAATCAGCCAGCTCCTGCCACCGGTCCTGCGACCCCGACGCCGAGGCAGCCTGATCCTGGGCGTCCCGCGCCCGGTCCAACGCCGCCAGCGTCTCGCCCTGCACCCGCTCCAACGCCGAGGCATACCCCACCAGAGCGTCCCCCGCCGCGACATACCGCGCATGCGCCCGACGGATCTCACCAATGGTGTCCTCCTTGGCACCCATCAGAGAATCCACCGCCTGCGACACCGTCCCCGCCACATCCAGACGCGACATCGCCCCCGCCGCATCATCGATCGACCGAGCAACCTCCAGATACTCCTGCCCACCAGCAAGCACCAACACCGGATCACCCGGCGTGGGATCCACATCCAACCCCACCGGCGACCAATCCGACGGCCTCACAGCGCACCACCCGGGCCACCACCCGACGAAGGAGCAGCCTCATCGCCCTCCATCGCCCTGGCCAGATCCCTATCAATATCCGTGAACGCCTGCGCCACCTGCGTCGAGGCCTCCGCCAGCTTGCGCAAGTTCTCCGTCATCTTGCCCCGCGTGTCATCCCACTTGTGCGCGAAATCCCGCACCACCCCCGCCAACCCCTCATGACCCACCGCACCCGCAATCCGATCACTGTTCGCATTCGCGTTCTCGAACTCACCCGCCACCACCGACAAACTCGACCCCAACTCACGCACCGCATCCAGATCAACCCGCAGATCCACCATCACCAGACCTCCGTCCTGTTCGTCGCCGACCGCCGTCGAGTACCGTCACCGAAGCGTGAGGATACGGTGTCCGTGCAGGTCACACCATGGATATAACTCCCCATGCGGGGTGACCCGACGGCGGCCGGGACGACCGGACGCGCCTACGCCGCCATCAGCTCGCGCAGGGCCTCGACCACGAGTGCGTGGTCGTCCTGCTGCGCCAGACCCGACACGGTCACGACGCCGACGATGCCCACCCCGGCCACCCGCACCGGCACGGCCCCGCCGTGCGCGGAGTACTCCTGGAAGGGCAGACCGTGGTCGGCGTTGAAGTCGCTCCCCTTCGCCCGGGCGCGCAGACCCACCAGGTACGACGACGCGCCGAACCGGTAGACGACCCGCACCTTGCGCTCGATCCAGGAGTCGTTGTCTGGCGTGGTGCCGGGGCGCGCCGCGTGGAACACCTGCTGGGTGCCCTTGCGGATGTCGACGGTGACGGGCAGGTCCCGCTCGGTCGCCAGCCCGACCAGCCGCACACCCAGGTCCCACGCCTGCTCGTGCGTGAACGAGGGCAGGACCAGCTCGGCCTCCTGGGCCTCGACCTCGGAGACGACGGCAGTGACATCGAGTTCGCTCATGGCCTCATCCTGGCAGCACCTCAGTCCGTCCCGAACGTCGCCGAGACGTGGTAGACCCCGCCGCCCCAGCCGTCCGCGGGGAACGCGTCGGTCACGCGGATGTAGACCGCCTTGTCCGGCCCGAGGTACGGCGTCAGGTCGAGGGTGTGGTCGGCCTTGTTGGAGCCGTCCCGGACCTGCTCGTCCTCCGCCAGGACCGTGGTCCAGCTCTCGCCGTCCGGCCCGAGGGCCACGACGTACTGGTTGTCGATCGTGAGGGTCGCCTCGGCCGACGTCGCCTCGGCCGGGAACGGGAGCTTGTAGACGAAGCGGCTGGTGCCGTCGGCGAACCGGCTGCCCGCCTGGCTCAGGCCGGACCCGCCCGCGTCCCAGAGCCACGCGACCTCCTCGGTGCTGCCCGCGTCGAAGTCGACCACGCTCGCCACCTGCACCGTGGCGCGCGTGGTCCAGCTCAGACCCGGCCCCGCGGTGACGGTCACGGTCAGCGGATAGCTGCCGTCCGCCACGCCGGCGGGGACCGTCACGTCCAGCGGCACGACCGCCCGGGTGGGCGTCCCGTCCCCCGTGGTGGCGAGCGTCAGCCGGCTACGGTCCGGGTCGACGGTCCACCCCCGCGGGCCGTCCACCCGCACGTCCACGCGCAGGGGGCGGCGGCCGTCCGACGTGGCCGCGACCCCGACCTCGGTCCGCAGGGCCGACGTCGCACCCGGGCTGGGCATCACCACGAGCTGGTCGGGCGACATGGTCGCGGACAGCGACCGGGCGGGGGCGTCCTGCGGGACGTCCGCGATCAGGGCACTGAGGGCGCTGGCCTGGGTGCGCCAGTCGAAGACGTTCGGGTGGTCGGCGCTCGTGCCGCCTGCCCAGCGCTGCCCCAGGCGGTCGGAGGAGTCCCGGTCGGCCGCCCAGATCGTCTCGGCCTGGTGCGCGGCGAACTCCTGGTAGCGCTGGTCGCCGGTGGTGTCCGCCAGGTCCATCAGGTACCGCATGAAGATGCCCTTGAACTGCTTCTGGTTGTCGTCGCAGGACCGGTCCACCCGGTCGCAGGACTCGGTCAGCACGTCGTCGGTGACGAGTGCCGTGGAGTCCAGGGCGGCGTCGGCCAGGCGGCGCGCCTGCGCGAGCAGCTCCGGGTCACCCGTGGCCCGGTACAGCTCCAGGGGTGCGCCGATCGCCAGGCCCTGGTTGTAGCTCCAGACCGTGTCGCCGTTGCTGGCGCAGGCGTCCGTCAGCCCGTCGTTGACCAGGCCGTCGGCATTGATCATGCCGCTGGCGACGTACCAGTCCCACGCCTCCTGCGACCGGTCGAGCCACACCGTGTCGCCCGGGATCCGGTTGTGCAGCTCGGCGGTCAGCCGCACCCACTGGCCGTTGGTCACGGCATTCTTGTAGGTGCGCTCCTCGTTCCACCAGATCCCGCCACCGCACGTGCTCGGGTCCCAGAACCCGTGCATGAACTCGCCGATGGTGCCGGCCATGTCGAGGTACTTCGCCTCGCCGGTCAGGTCGTAGGCGGTGACCCAGTTCAGCGCCCACCACCCGGCGTCGTCGATGGCGCGGCTGGTGAAGTTGCCGTAGATCTCGTCGGTGGACCGCTCGCCCGCCGGGAACGGCCCCTTGTTGGTCTCGAAGCTGTGGTCCAGCACGTCCACGTAGCTGCGGTCACCGGTGCGCAGCATGTAGTCGCCGATCGTCTGCAGCGCGACGGCCGAGTTCCACCAGCTCGACGGGAACCACGCCTTCTCCTGGTCGTAGGACTCCAGCAGCACCTCGGTGGCCACCCGGGCGCGCGCCACGTCGGCCGCCCCCGCGGCCTGGGGGTCCGCACCGGGCGGGCCGGCGTGCGCGAGGGCCGCTGGCTGGCCCCCGGCGGTCAGGGCGACCGCCACGACGGCGGTCAGCAGGGCATTCCGGGTACGACGAAGCATCGACATCGATGGACTCCTCCCCCTGGGTGCGGCGTTGCCCCCAGGCGCTCGTGAATTCACCCAAAACCTACAGGAGAAATGGGTGCAATACACCTATTGGGCGAGGTCGCGGCTCAGCGGGTCGAGCTGCCCGGCACGAGCTGCGTGGGCAGCGTCACCTTGGTGACCTGGCCGGCGTCGCGCAGCTGCGCCAGCACGAGCGCGACCGCCTCGTGGCCCATCCGGGACTCGTCCTGGCGGATGTGGGTGAACCGGTAGCGCGCCTGGTCGTAGAAGGCGTCCGGGTGGTCGAAGCAGACGATGCCGAGGTCGTCCGGCACGGTCCGCCCGGTGCGCTGGGCGGCCTCACGCAGCAGCACCGCGATGTTGTACTCGGTGGCGACCACACCCGTCAGGCCGGGGTTGGCGGCCAGGAACTTCTCGAGCCCGGCGATGTCCTCGTCGGGCGCCACACCGCTGCCCGGCACGGTCGAGCGCACCTGGCGGTACTGGTGCGCCGGGTCGAACGGGACGTGCCGGGTCGCGTGCGCGGCGACGACGCCGTCCAGCCGGTCCTGCACCGTCGACACCGTGCTCGCGGCCGAGACGAGGCCCACGTGGTCGTAGCCCGCGGTGAAGAGCACCTCGGCCGCCTGGCGGCCCGCCGAGACGTTGTCGGAGCAGACCGACGACACCGGGACGCCGTCGAACACCCGGTCCAGGATGGTCACCGGGAACGACCGGGTGATCAGCTCCAGCACCGCGGGCGGCACGTACTGCGAGGAGCTGGGCTCCAGGATGAGCCCCTGGACGCCGTCGGCCACCAGCGCGCGCACCAGGTCGCCCTCGGCCTCGCCGTCCCCCAGGCTCCGCTTGACCACCAGGTTGGCCGCCGTGCCCGACGCGTCCAGCAGGCCCGACAGGACCCGGGTGCCGAAGGTGTCGTCGAAGTCGGTCAGCACGCACCCGATCAGCGGCGCCGGCCCGGACCGTGGGCCGGCCGGGCCGGTCGCGGTGGCACTCACCACGACCGTGCCCAGCCGCGGCCGGCGCGTGATGTAGCCCTCGGAGCGCAGCAGGTCCATCGCCCGCTTGAGCGTGATGGCGCTGACGCCGAGCTGCTTGGTCAGCTCCGCCTCGGCGGGCATCCGGTCGCCGACACCGTAGGTGCCCGCGTGGATGGCGTCACGGAGCTGCTGGTACACCTCGACGTAGAGCGGCTGGCTCACGGATGCCCCTTCACCGGTGGGAGACGACCCACGAATCTACCCCGGACCACGGTCATCGCCGCGCCTCCACCGCGGCCCGCAGCTCCAGCGCCATGATCGCGCTGAGCTGGGTCGAGTAGAACACCGGGGGCTGCGCGGGGTGCCGCCAGTCGTCGCCGGCCAGCAGGTGCCCGTCGCGCTGTGCGGTCTGCCACAGGCGGTCCGTGCTGGTACGCACGAACTCCACGAGCGGCCCGCTGGCGGGCGCCGTCGGCCCGAGGCGGTCCAGGAGCATGCCCAGGTAGCGGTACAGCACTCCCTTGAACAGGCCCTCGTCTCCCCCGCCGCCCTCGCTGCCCACGATCCCGTCGGGGGCGAGCTCGCGCAGCGCCGTCGTGGCGGTCCGGACGGCCCGGTCGACCAGCTCGGGCTCGGGCCGCACGGCGTCCAGCGCGACCGCCGCGCCGATGTACAGCCCCTGGTTGTAGGTGAAGCGCCACTGCGTGTCGACGCGCCCGTCGCCCTCGCGGTTGATGCCGTCCTCCACGAACCCGTCCGGCCCCACCAGCGTCGCGGTGATCCAGTCGAACGCGGTGCGCCCGCGCTCCAGGTACTCCGGGCGCGGGTCGTGGTCGTACAGCCGCGCGGAGAGGATGACGAACGGCCCGTTGGCGGGCGTGTTCTTGTAGTGGAGCTGCTGCTTGCGCCAGGCCACGCTGGCGCCATGGGTGTCGTTCCACCCGTGCTCGACGACGTGGTCCCAGATGGCGCGGGCGTCGTCCAGGGGTTCGGTGCGCCCGGTGGCCCGGGCCAGCCGCTCCAGTGCCAGCGCGTACCAGAGCATGTCGTCGAAGTAGTCGTTGAACAGCGAACCCCCGTTCCGCCCGCGCAGGTTCGCGCTCGTGGCCCGTGCCGCCGCCAGCCAGCGCGGGTCTCCGGTCCGCGCGAAGGCGTCCAGCCGCACGTCGATCACGTGCGCCAGCCACCAGTAGTTGAACGTCGAGTTGTCGCCGACGGGGTAGGTGTTGTCGAGCAGCTGCGGCTCGGCCGTGCCGAAGAAGTGGTCCAGGCTGCGCTGGGCCAGGTCGGCGCGGGCGGACCAGGGGTTCGGTGCGTTCATGTGGTTCGGGTCGTCCTTACTGCGCGCGGAGCGCGCGTCATGGTTCGGCGCGCGGAGCGCGCGTCATGGTTCGGGGCGCGGTGCGCGCCTCGTTCGGGGCGCGGAGCGTGCGTCGTCGTCCTCGGGGTTCACTGCGCGTTGTCCGCCAGGATCTGGTCGCCCAGCTCCTGGGCCTCGGCAAGTGCCGTCGCCGCGTCCACCTCCCCGCCCAGGAACCGTTCGAGGGCGGGGATCAGGGCCTTGCCCTCGACGTCGGAGGCACCGGGCACGTTCGAGCGCACCTGGGCGTACTCCATGGTCTCGATGAACGCCTGGTACCGGCCGTCCTGCGTGAAGTACGGGTCGTTGGCGGCCTCCACGTTCGCGGGGATCCAGCCGGAGATCTTGGCGAAGTCGACGCCGTTGGCGGGCTGCGTGGTCCACCACTTCATGAACTCCCAGGCGCCGTCAGGGTTCTGTGCGCCCTGCGGGATGACCAGGCCGAAGCCGCCCATGCCGGCGCCCTGGTCGCCGTCGGGACCGACGGGCGGCTGCACGATGCCGTAGTCCACCCCGGCCTCGTCCAGCGCGGTCAGCGCCCACGGTCCGTCGTACTTGAGCGCCACGCTGCCCTCGGCGAACGAGTCGACGCCCTCGCCGAAGCCGGGCTCGTACACGCCGGCGTCGAGCAGGCCCTGCCAGAACTCCAGCACCTCCAGACCCTCCGGGCTGTTGAAGGCGGTGGTCGTGCCGTCGTCGCTGAACATCTGGCCGCCGGCCTGCTTCAGCCAGATGTTGAACAGGCCCGGGTCGTCGAGCGCGAAGCCGGCCACGCTCAGCGTGCCGCCCTCGCGTTCGGTCGCGGCCTCGGCGGCCTTCTTGAGCCCGGCCCAGTCGGTGGGCGGCTCGACGCCGGCGTCGGCCAGCAGCTCGGTGTTGTAGAACAGCGACCGGTTGTCCACGAGCAGCGGCAGGCCGTAGGTCTGGCCGTCGACGACGAGCTCGCCCATCGCCTGCTCGTAGAACTGCCCGGTGTCCACGCCGTCGGCCTCCAGGTACTCGTCGATCGGCGCCAGCGCGTTCTTGGGCACGTACAGCGGCGTCGCGTACCGGTCCCAGAGCACCACGTCGGGCACGCTGCCGGACGCGAGCGCCGTGAGCAGCTTCTCCTCGACGAGCTCCTGGCCCACGTAGGTGACCTCGTACTCGTCCTGGGACTCGTTGAACGCGTCGGCCTGCTGCTGGAGCTGCTTGGCCTGGGCGCCGGACCAGGAGCCCCAGAAGGTCACCTCCTCGGGTCCGCCGCCGGACCCGCCGTCCGACGCGCCGCCGCACGCGGTCAGGGTTCCGGCCAGGACCGCGGCCGCGGCGAGGGCCCCGGCGATCCGTGGTGCACGCTTCATGACTCTGCTCCTTTGCAGTGTGTTGCTCACTTGGTTCCTGAGTGGGCGAAGTTCTCGATGATGTAGCGCTGGGCGAGCACGAAGACGACCAGGACGGGCAGGCTCGCCAGGATCGTCCCGGCCAGCAGGGGCCCGTATTCGGTCTGGTACTCGTTGACGTACCCGGCCAGGCCCACCTGCACGGTGAGCATCTCGGGGTCGTTGAGGGCGATGAGGGGCCACAGGAAGCTGTTCCACCCGGCCTGGAAGGTGAGCACGCCGAGCACGGCCAGGCCGGCCCGGGCCAGCGGCAGGTAGATGTTCCAGAAGATGCGGAACTCGCTCGCGCCGTCGATACGGGCGGCGTCGCCGAGCTCGTCGGGCAGCGCCTGGAAGAACTGGCGCATGAAGAACACCGCGAACGGCCCGGCGGCGAACGGGATGAGCACGGCGCCGTAGCTGTTGATGAAGCCCGCACCGCCCTCGCCGAACAGATCGTTGCCCCCCACCAGCGGGAACCGGCGCAGCACCAGGAAGGTGGGGACCATCGTGATGATGCCCGGCACCATCATGGAGCCGAGGAACAGCGAGAAGACCACGCCGCGGCCGCGGAAGTGCAGCTTGGCCAGCGCGTACCCGGCCAGGCCCCCGAAGAACAGGTTGGTGGCCACGCCGCCGAGCGCGATGATCGCCGAGTTGGCCAGGTAGCGGCCGAAGGGCCCGTCGCTGAACAGGGTCACGTAGTTGGCGAGCGTGGGGTTCTCGGGCAGGAGCCGGAGGTAGGACGAGAGGATCTCGCCCTCCGGCTTCAGCGACGTGGCCAGCGTCCAGACCAGCGGCATCACGGTGGTGAGACTGATCAGCACGACGGCGAGGGTCCACAGCACGCGGCCGGCCACGCTCCGTGCGGTGGGGGGTCGCTCGTCCGACCCCGGGCGCGCGGGGGCGGTCACCGCGGCGGGGACGATGCCCGCCGGTGCGGGGCTGGTGGGCGCGCTCATCGGTCGTTCTCCCGTCCGGTGGCGCGGGCGTTGGCGACGGAGAACACGAGGATGACGAGGAACAGCACGAACGACAGTGCCGAGGCGTATCCCATCTCCAGCCGGCCGAACCCGCGGTCGTAGATGTAGTAGACGAGAGTGAGGGTCGAGTTGCCGGGGCCGCCCTTGGTCAGCACGTACGCCTGGTCGAACACCTGGAAGGCGGCGATGAGCAGCAGCGTGAGGATGAGGAACGTGGCCCGGGAGATGGCCGGCAGGGTCACGTGCCAGAACACCCGGAACGCCCCGGCCCCGTCGACGCGGGCGGCGTCCACGAGCTCGCCGGGCACGCCCTGGAGCGCGCCGAGGTAGATGATCATGTTGGCGCCGAACCCGGCCCAGACACTCATCATGACGATGGCGATCATGGCCCAGCGGGACTCGTACAGCCACGCCGGGCCGTCGATGCCGAACCAGCCGAGCACCGCGTTGAGCAGTCCGTACTGGGGGTTGAGCAGCCAGAACCAGATGGCGGCGGTCGCGACGGTCGAGGAGACGACCGGGATGTAGAACAGGGTGCGGAACACGCGCGAGACGCGGGTGCTGCGATTCAGCAGCAGCGCGGTGCCGAGCGCGACCACCAGCCCGGCCGGCACGTACAGCACCGTGTAGAGCGCGGTGTTGCGCACGGCCACCCAGAAGATCGGGTCACCGGCGATGCGGGCGTAGTTGTCCAGGCCCACCCACTGGAAGTCGCCGATGACGGCGTAGTCGGTCAGGCTCAGGCCGACCGCCATGACCACCGGGAGCAGCAGGAAGACCGCGAACAGCAGCACCGGTACCGCGAGGAAGATCCACGCGCTGATGGTCTGCTGGCGTCGGGTGGCGCTGACCGCCGGCGGCGGGGCACTGCTGAGCTTCATGGTCCGAACTCCGTCGTCCGTGTTCTCGCCGGGACGTCGTCGACCCGGCTGCCCGCAGCGTAGGGAGCGCTTTACCCCTATGTCAACGTATAGAAATAGGGGTAATAGTGGAAGACGCGGGCGCCGGACCGCGTGGCGCCCGCCTACACCGCGATGAGCACGACTGCCGCACCGGCCACGACCAGCCCGGACACCTGGCCCGCCGACAGCCGCTCGCGCAGGAGCACCACCGCCAGCAGCACGGGGACGGCCGGGTACAGCGACGCCAGGACGGTCGTGGTGGTCAGCAGGCCCTCGGCGACCGCCGCCCAGTACAGGACGGTGGCGACCGTCCCGACCCCGCCCGCCACGAGGGCCGCCCACGTGGCTCGCCGGGACAGGCGCGCCGGCGCACCGAGCGCCACGGCCAGGGCGACGATGACGGCGACGGACACCCCGCGGCTCACCGCGAGGGGCCACGCCCCGGCCTCGGCGGGGATGCGGGCGACGGCGACGAAGTGCGCGGCGATGCCCACACCGGCGAGCAGCGCGTCCGGCACGCCGTCGACCGTGCGCCGCACGCCGCGCGAGCCGCCCGCACCGGGTGCCGGACGGCGGCGCGAGACCAGCCAGACCGCCACCAGCGCCAGGAGGATCCCGGCGACGGCGAGCGGCGAGGGCCGCTCGTGCAGCAGCGTGACACCCACCACGACCGGGAGCGCCACCCCGGCCAGGTCGCTCACCGGGGCGACGACGCTCATCGGCCCACGGCTCATGGCCCGGTAGAGGAACGCGACGCCGACGCCGGTGCCGAGCCCGGACAGCGCGCCCCACCAGAGGGTCCCCGCCGTCGGGTGCCCCGCGGGCAGCAGGACGGCGAGCGGGACGCTGAGCACCGTGCCGCCCACCTGTGCGACGGCCGCCACCGTCACGCCGTTCCAGGTGCGGGACACGACACCGTTGACGAAGTGCGTCAGCCCGAAGCACAGGGCCGACAGCAGCGCCAGGACCTCGGTCACGGTGTCATCCCGGGCTACGCCTCCGGCGCTCTCGCCTGCGCCTCCCGCTCGGCGGCCCCGACCGGGCAGTGGTCCGCACCGCCGTCCAGGCACGACTCCCGGTCGCACAGCCGGCACAGCCACTGGCTGTCCGGCCGTTCGCCGTACACGGCGGTCAGCACCTTCTCGAGGATCCCCGAGAGCGTGTCCCGCTCGTCCGCGTCCAGGGCGGAGAGCAGAGCGCCCACCCGGTCCTCCCGGCTGGTCAGCACCGACCTCGCTGCCTGCGCACCCTGCGGCGTGAGGTGGACGGTCACCCACTTGCCCAGGGACGGACGCCGTTCGGCGAGCCCCCGCCCGACCAGCGCGTCCACCATGCGCGTCGCGGCCGACTGGGTCAGGCCGACCCTGCGCCCGAGCTCGGTGGTGGACAGGCCTGGGGTCGCGGACAGCACCACCAGGGCCGCCGTACCACTGGGTCCGGTCGCGGCAGCCGCGGTCGCCGCCCCCAGCAGCACGTCGGTCACCGCCAGGGACGCCGCGCCGAGCAGGTTCGCCGTCCTGTCATGCATGACTCATGCATATCAAGTGATCCACGTCACCGCAACGGCCGCGTCGCCCAGGCGCTCGGAGGTGTGCCGGCGCTGCGGGCCCGGAAGACCGTCGTCGGGCCGCGCACCCGGCCGGATCCGGGGCGCCGCGTCTGGCGCGGACCCGCAGCATTCCGCGGGTCCTGGATCGTCATCGGGCCAAGGTTCAGGCACGGGTCGAAGGTCGGGCCGGCACTGGGTTCAGGTTCAACCTCAGGTTGAGAGTTGGCCCGGCATCGTTCGGCCTCGGACCACCGGCCCCGAGGCGCCGCCCTCCCCGGGACGGGGCGGAATGCCGGGCCGCGACAGGCAGTTGAGGACGTCGTGAGCCTCCTGACAGACCCCGCGTTCGACACCCCGGCCTACGACGACTCCGTGCTGGACGACGCCGCCTGGTCGTCGCTCACCGGCGAGCACGCCCACCTGGCCGAGGGCGGCGATCTCGTGCGCCGGTACCCCGTCGACGTCTCCCCCTTCGCCGCCGTGCGGACCTGGGACGACCCCGACGTGTGGGCCGCGATCATCGACCTGGTCGGGTACGACACCGACTTCCCCGCTCCGCCCGAGTCGGTGGCGCTGCCGGCAGGCTGGACGCGCGGCGAGCTGCACGCGGGCGTGCAGCTCGTCGAGACCGACCGGATCGCCGCCCGGCCGGACCCGGAGGCCGTCGTGCTGGGCGAGGCCGACGTGCCGGAGATGCTCGACCTCGTGGCCCGTGCCAAGCCGGGCCCGTTCCTGCCGCGCACCCACGAGCTCGGCCGGTACGTCGGCATCCGGCGTGACGGGCGGCTGGCGGCGATGGCGGGCGAACGCCTGCGCCCTGCGGGCTGGACCGAGATCAGCGCGGTTGCCACCGACGAGCGGTACCGCGGGCAGGGCCTGGCCTCACGCCTCGTGCTCGACGTGGTGCACCACGTCCACGAGCGCGGCGCCCGGGCGCTGATGCACGCCGCGGCGGGCAACACGAACGCGATCCGGCTCTACGAGAGCCTCGGGTTCGTGCTGCGCCGCCGCAACGAGTTCGGGACCGTGCGCACCCCGTCCGCCGCCTGACGTCTTCGGGGTCGCGCGCGCCGCGTCCGTGGTGTGCCGGCGTCAGTGGCCGGCCGGGGCCTCCTCCGCCTTCTTGCGGGACGGCAGCAGGTGCAGCACGGCCACCACGACGGCGCCGACCACGAGGCCCACCACGGCGGAGCAGAACGTGTTGAACAGCCAGCCCAGCGTCCCGCCGAGAGCGCCGGTCGCGTCGTGGATCGCCACCTCCAGGTGGTGCACCCACTCATAGGGCGCCGGCACCCAGCCCGTGCCGTCGGCACCGAGGTTGACCAGCAGGATGTGCCCGCCCACCCACAGCATCGCGACGGTGCCGACCACGGAGATCACGGCGAGCACCCGCGGCATCGCCTTGACCAGACCCCGGCCCAGCCGCCGGGAGAAGCCGGACTCCCGCTCGGCGAGCCGCAGCCCGACGTCGTCCATCTTCACGATGGCCGCCACGATGCCGTAGACGATGACCGTGATGACCAGGGCCACCACGACCAGGATCGCCAGCCGCGACCAGAACGGCTGGTCGGCCACCTCGGCGAGCGCGATCACCATGATCTCGGCCGACAGGATCAGGTCGGTGCGGATCGCGCCCGCGATCATCTTCTGCTCCGCCTCGGGGCTGACCTCGGTGGCGGGCACCTCGGCGTCGTGGTGGCCGGAGACCTTGTGCCAGATCTTCTCCGCGCCCTCGTACGCCAGGTAGGTGCCGCCGACCATGAGGATGATCGGCAGCGCCCACGGCAGGAACTGGCTGAGCAGCAGGGCGGCCGGGAGGATGAAGATCAGCTTGTTCCGGATCGACCCGATCGCGATCTTCTTCACGATGGGCAGCTCGCGCTGCGCCGCGACGCTCCGCAGGTACTGGGGCGTGACGGCGGTGTCGTCCACCACCACGCCCGCGGCCTTCGCGGTCGCGCGCCCCGCAGCCGCGCCGACGTCGTCGATGGACGCCGCCGCCAGCTTCGCGAGCGCCGCGATGTCGTCCAGGAGTCCCATCAGGCCGCCCACGGCGCCTCCCGGTGCGATCGATGTGTCGTCATGCCCGCAGCCTATGCAACACGGCCGCCCCGGGCGTCACCGGCGCAGCGGGGTGAGCTGCACGTAGTCGAGGTTCCAGTTCTGGTAGGCGCCGGAGGGCAGGTCGATCCGGAGCGTGTGCGTGCCCTTCTCCAGCCGCTGGGCGACGCCGCTCGGCTGGAGCACCTGCTTCGCGTGGCTGGTGGTGTTCGCGACCTCGACCGGCGGGCCGGCGGTACCGCCGTCGAACGTGACGGTGTAGGTACCCGCCGGCGAGTAGGGCGACGAGGCGCGCACGGCCACCTCGTAGGTGCCGTCCCGGGGCACCTCGACCGCGTAGGTGAGCCACTCGCCGCCGCGCATCCAGCCGAGGCTGACGGCACCGTCCAGGTCCTGGATGTCCACGCCCTCCCCCGGGCGCATCTGGAGGTTGCTGCGGTTGGCGGGCTCCAGGTCGTGGTAGCCCACGCCCTCGCCGGGCAGGAAGTCCTCGGCCTGGACTCGGACGGCGCCGCGCGGCAGCGGGTCACCCTCCCCGGTGCGCAGCCAGCGCTCGATCTTCTCGACGTCGTCGGTCTGGAAGATCGTGGTGCGGTATCCCTCGACCAGCGCCTGCCAGCCGCGCAACGGATCGATCAGCGAGGCCTCGTCGGTCATCCGCTCCGACAGGCCGTCCCACATCGTGTTGCTCCAGACCCGGCTCCCGCTCGCCACCCGGTCGAGGAACGGACGGCGCGCGACGGCGTCCGCGGTGCTGTCGAAGTTGACCTCGTAGGCCACGGGCTGGTCGTCGCCGAACCGGTCGACGTCCGCGAGGTTCGCGTCGGTGACCATGTGCATGTAGACGGCGCCGCGGTGCATGGCGCGGAACTCCTGGACCTGGTCCACGGGTGCGTCCGACTTGAACAGGCCGTTGCGCACCGTGCCGGTCTCGGTCAGCACGTCCCAGATCTCCTCCCGGAACGGCCAGCCCTTGTCGAGGTTGACCAGGCCGCGATCCTTGGCCAGGAGCATCGCCTCGGCCAGCGTCGGCACGCGCTCGTCGGTGAGCGCCGCCTGCGCGCCGCCCAGACCCTCGCGGAGCCGGAGACCACGGACCTGCTCCAGCGTGAGGCTGTCCACGGGACCGGTCCCGTTCGTGGTGCGGTCCACGGTGGTGTCGTGCATGAGCACGGGCACGCCGTCGGCCGTGAGCCGGACGTCCAGCTCGACGATCTCCGCGCCGTCCTCGAACGCCGCCAGGATCGCGGGCGCGCTGTTCTCGGGTGCGGAGCGCCACTGCGCACGGTGGGCCGCCGTGAGGATCTTGGCGTCGGGACCGTGGTCGAGCAGGTCGCGGTAGGCGCGGTCGGCGGCCGTGCGTCCTCCGAGGCCCGGGCCACCGTGAGAGACGGCCTGCGCGGGGCCTGCCTGCGCGGGAACGGCGTCGGCCGGGCTCCCGGCGGGGAGCGGGACGAGGGACGCGACGGTGCCCGACAGCACCAGCGCGACGGCGGAGACGACGGCACCCGCCCGGGTGCCACGACGTGTGTTCATGAGGGTGAGCCTCGCGCCGCCGCCGGCCGGCCGGGCGACCGGCAGGCGGCGCGGGGCTGAACACTCGCTGAACCCTGCTCCTCAGCAGGTCGTGGCCGGTCAGCAGGTCACGCGCGCGTCCGCCCAGTCGGCGTGGTCGAAGTTCTTGCCGTCGCCGCCCTCGTCCGCGACCAGCCGCAGCCGCCGCACACCGGTGACGTCGACGTCCAGCGGCACGCCACCGTCGTCGTTGGACAGCACGGGCGTCTCCGTCAGCAGCACGCCGTCGCCGTAGACCTGGAACCGCACGGAACCCACGCCGGTGTCGCCCGGCTTGTCGAGCACCTCGTCGTCGATGCCGACCACCGCGGTGAGCCGCGTGCACGTGCCGCCGAGCCACGCCGTCACGGAGCCGGTGGCGTGCATGCCCACGCCCTTGTCGTAGGTGACGCCCGCGATCCGCAGCGGGCCGCCGTCACCGCCCGCGGCCTCCCCGTTGGACCGGTCGCGCTCGACCGGGCCGTACCCGTTGGTCTCGTCGATCCAGTCGAGGTCGGACACGTGGTGCGTGCCGGTCAGGGACGGCGGCGTCACCCAGAGGGTGGCCTGGCCGGCCGCCGTGAACTGCTCCCGCCCCGCGCGGTAGCCCACGTCGACCGGCAGCTCGAACGTGCCGGTGGCCCCGTCGGCGGGCACCTGGACCCGCCACGTGACCCGCGCCGTCCGCCCGGCGCCGAGCCGGGCCACCGTCTCGGCGCCGTGGTCCGCGACCCATCCCGCGGGCAGGTCCGGCGTCAGCCGCACCCGCGTCACGTCGCGGTCGGCCACCGTGAACGCGGCCGTCACCGCCACCGTGCCGCCCGGTTCGACGTCCGCCTCGACCGGCTCGATGTCCAGCGTCGCCGCGGGCCGCGCCTCGATCTCGTCCAGGCACGAGGCGCCCGGCCGGGTCGCGGCGCACACGACCGCCAGGAAGCCGCCGTTGTCCGCGGTCGGGATCTCCAGCGTCTGTCCCGCGGCGGCACGCACCGTGGTGTGCACCGTGGCCGAGCCGTCCGTGCCGTCGTCTGCGAGCAGGTCGACCACGGCCGCACCGCCGACCAGGCCCGCGAGCGGGAGGCGGAGCGGGGCACCCGAGCCCGCCCGCAGACCGCCGACGAACCAGCGGTCGCCGGACCGGCGCGCCAGCACCGCGTCCCGCCCCGGCGTGCCACCCAGCAGCCGCACCTCGTCCCAGCGGGCCGGGACGTTCCGGAGGAACGGCAGCGCGGCGGGCTCGGCGTCGTACCCCTCGGGCCGGTCGGACATGTGCTGCCAGCCCGACTCGTACACCACGCTCATCGCGGCCTGCTGGGCGCGCGACGTCTTGTCGTTGTCACGGGAGAACACGACCGGCGTGAAGTCCATGGAGCCGACGACGTTGCGCGTGAACGGCACCACCACGTTGCGCTCGGGGTGCACGCCGTTCTCCATGCCGCGCACCGACTCGTAGCTCATGATGTGCGGCCACGTGCGCTGCAGGCCCGTGGGCAGCGCCGAGCCGTGGAAGTTGAGCATCAGCTCGTACCGTGCCGTGTCCCGGGCCACGTCCTCGTACCACTGGTGGATCTCCTGGGAGTCGGAGTCCATGAAGTCCACCTTGAGCCCGCTCACGCCCCACGCCTTGAGCCGGGGCAGCCACTCGTCACGCTGCTCCTGGGTGCGCAGGTCGCGGTTGTGGAACCAGACGATCACGTCGACGCCACGGGTGTGCGCGTACCGCACCGTACGCGGCACCCAGGTGGCGTCCCAGCCCTCGTCGAGGAGCACGTACTCCCAGCCGTTGCGCGCCGACAGGTCCACGAAGTCCCGCTGGCGCGCCTCGTCACGCGGGCTGGCCGGGTCGGTGAGCCAGCTCCAGCTCGACCGGCCCGGACGGATCCAGTCCGCCCCCGGGTCCAGCGCGGCGGGCGTCGCCAGGTCGTCCACCAGGTTCGAGCCGACGACGCCGGGCAGGTCACCGACCACCGCCACCCGCCACGGGCTCGCCACACCACCGGCCGAGGCCCCGGACGACGTCACCGGGCGCCCCTCGAACAGCTCGACGGAGTAGCGCAGCGTGCCCGGCTCGTGCGCCAGGTGCGTGCCGGACCACTGACCGTGCACGTCGGACTCCGTGACCAGCGCGTACCGGTCGCCCTGCTGGAACAGCACCGGGTACCCGACGCTCGTGGCCCCGTGGCCCTCCGCCGCCGTGGTGGTGGCCCACTCCGCCTCGTAGTTCACGGCGTACGAGCGCTGCATCCACGCGGGTCCGTCGGCGGCCGGCTCCCACGCGCCGGACTCGTCGTCCACCCGGTGCTCACCGGCACCGTCCAGCAGGTAGCGGTAGGCCACGCCGTCGCGGGCCACGCGGACCGCGATGCCGAGCCGGGCGCCCGCGGCGTCCTCGAAGGTGAAGACCGACTCGCGGTGGTCGTAGGAGCGGCGGAGGCTCTTGCCCGTCGTCATGGCATACGTGTCGGAGACCCGCCGGTCCTGACGGCTCACGAACGTCAGGCCCGTGGTGAGGTCACCGTCGCTGCCGCGCAGCCCCAGCCGGGTCGCCGAGAGCACCGTGGCGCCGTCGGCGACCACGTCGAGCGCGACCTGCCCGGCATCGTCCAGCCGCAGCACGCCGTCGAGCCCGGAGCCGCGCGGCCCGTCCACGCGCCACACGTCGACGCCGTCCGGCGGGTCGCCCGCCGCGGTGGCGCCCGTGACGGGCGCGGCGCTCGCGGTGCCGCCGACGACGAGGCCGCCGACGGCCAGCGCGATCACTGACACCGCTGTCATCAGCTGGGGCACAGGACCGAACGCAGGTAGGTGCTTCACGAGGTCTCCCTTGACTCCGGCAACCGGCGCCCGGTGCGCCGCCGGACAGGGTAGGTAGGCCGGAGGCGACCGGTCAACACCCCGGCTGCGGGCGGGGCGGGGTCGTCCGGTCACGACCCCGCCCCACCGGTCACGAGCCGGGCCGCAGGTCCAGCCTGCGCAGGAGCTGCGCGTTGAGGGCCACCACGACCGTCGAGAGGGACATCAGGACGGCGCCCGCGGACATCGGCATCACGAACCCGACCGGCGCCAGGACGCCCGCCGCGAGCGGCACCGAGATCAGGTTGTACCCGGCGGCCCACCAGAGGTTCTGCTTCATCTTGCGGTAGCTCGCCCGGGACAGCTCGATCACCGACAGGACCGAACGGGGGTCGTCGCTGGCGAGGATGACGCCCGCCGACGCGATGGCCACGTCGGTGCCCGCCCCGATCGCGATGCCCACGTCGGCCTGCGCGAGCGCCGGGGCGTCGTTCACGCCGTCGCCAACCATGGCGACCTTGCGGCCCTCCTGCTGGAGCTCCAGCACCTTCGCGGACTTGTCCTCGGGCCGGACGCCCGCGAACCAGCGGTCGATGCCGAGCTCGGTGGCCACGGAGCGGGCCACGGCCTCGGCGTCGCCGGTGATCATGACCACCTGCACGCCCAGCCCGTGCAGCCGCCGGACGGCGTCCGCCGCCTGGGGCCGCACCTCGTCGGCGAGGCGCAGCGCGCCCACCACCACGCCGTCGCGCAGGACGTGCAGGACGATCGCGCCGTCCGCCCGCCACGCGTCGGCGGCGCCGAGCTCGTCCTGGCCGGTCTCCTGCAGGAGGCGCGGCCCGCCGACCCGGACCTCGTGGCCGTCGACCGTCGCCGTCACGCCGACGGCGGGCGACGACGTGAATCCGGAGGCCTGCGACACGACCGCACCGCGCTCCTGCGCCGCACGGACGATCGCCCGGGCCAGGGGGTGCTCGCTGTCCTGCTCGGCTGCCGCCGCGAGCGCCACCAGCGCGTCGCCGTCGAGACCCGCGCCCGTCGCGGTGCTGACCTCCGTGACGACGGGCTTGCCCTCGGTGAGGGTGCCGGTCTTGTCGAACAGCACGGTGTCGACGGTGCGCATGCTCTCCAGCGCCAGCCGGTCCTTGATCAGGACGCCGCCGCGGGCGGCGCGCTCGGTCGCGATCGAGACGACGAGCGGGATGGCGAGGCCGAGCGCGTGGGGGCAGGCGATGACCAGGACGGTGACCGTGCGGATCACGGCGTCGTCGGGCATCCCGGCGGCCGACCAGACCACCGCCGTGATCGCCGCGGCCGCCAGGGCGAACCAGAACAGCCAGCCGGCGGCGGTGTCGGCCAGGCGCTGGGCGCGCGAGGACGAGTTCTGCGCCTCGGTCACCAGACGCTGGATCCCGGCCAGGGCGGTGTCGTCGCCGGTGGCCGTGACCTCCACGCGCAGACCGGAGTCGGTGGCGACCGTCCCGGCGACCACCGGCTCGCCCGTCCCCCGGGACACGGTGCGCGACTCGCCGGTGACCATGGACTCGTCCATCTCGGCCCGGCCGTCGGTGATGCGGCCGTCCGCCGGCACGCTGCCACCCGGCCGCACGACCACGACGTCGCCGACCACCAGGTCGGCCGGCGCGACCGTCACCACCTGGTCACCCTCGACACGCTCGGCCTCGTCGGGCAGCAGGGCGGCGAGCGAGTCGAGCGCCGACGTCGTCTGCGCGAGCGAACGCATCTCGATCCAGTGCCCGAGCAGCATGATGACGATCAGGAGCGCCAGCTCCCACCAGAAGTCGAGCTGGTGGTCCAGCACCCCGAGGCTCGCCCCGAGGGAGGCGACGAACGCGACGGTGATGGCCAGCCCGATGAGCAGCATCATCCCGGGCCTGCGGGAGCGCAGCTCGCTCACGGCGCCGGTCAGGAACGGCCGCCCGCCCCAGACGTACATGACGGTACCGAGCACCGGCGAGACCCAGGAGACCCAGGCGGCGTCAGGGAGCTCGTAGCCGAGGACCATGGCGAACATGCCGGACAGACCGACCACCGGCACCGCCAGGACGAGCATGATCCAGAACAGTCGCCGGAACTGGGCGACGTGGTCGCCGTGACCTCCGTGACCTCCGTGACCGGTGTGACCTCCGTGGCCGGCGTGCTCTACGTGGCCGGCGTGATCGGTGTGATCGGCGTGGCCGGCGTGATCGGCGTGGCCGGCGCCGGCGTGCTCCGTGTGGCCGGTGTGGCCGGTGTGGCCTGCGTGCTCGCCGTGGACCGCGTGCTCCGCGTGGCTCGCGGGTGGCACGTGCTCATGGTGGCGCTCGGCGGTCTCGCCGTGCGCGTGGTCGTGCGCCATGGTCATCCCTTTCTGCCACACCTCGGCGAGGCATGACAGAACCAGATATACCCCTGTGGGGTATCCAGGTCAAGTGTTTCCTTCCGACCGGGGCGCCACTCCCACCACCACTCCCACGCAGGTGTGTTGCTGTGAGTAGACGATGTCTCTCCACAGCAACACACCTGCGGGACGATGTCCTGCCCGGAGCGTCCCGGCGCCGCTCAGTGACCCAGCTCCGGCTCCCCCTCCGTCGACATGCCCGAGTGCAGAGGAAGGAACGCGTGCAGGTGCCCGCGGTCCGCCGCGATGTACTGCATGTCGAGCTGGACCGCGGCCTGGGCCCACGCGTCGACGGCCCGCGAGCGCAGCGCGCCCGCGACGTCGTACAGGCGGCCGGTGCCGCCGGCGTCCGCGGCCCCGGCCACCTCGAGGACGTCGAGCGTGTCCCCCAGCAGGCCGGTCGAGAGCAGCAGGCCGTTGCGCACGATGTTGTGCTCGGAGGAGCCGGGCGGGAGCTCCTCGACGTCCTCCTGGACGTCGTCGACGACGGCCCGCCACTCGCGCAGGTCAGCGGCGTCCGGGGAGACCCCGTCCGCCGCGCCAGGTACCCCGTCCGCCGCGCCGGGCGCCCCGTCCGCCGCGCCGGGTACGCCGGACGATGCCCCCTCGTCGAGCGGGAGCGCCTCGTACAGGCCGTCCATGACCGGCAGCAGGCGCTCCTGCGCCGAGACCGCCAGCTCCCCGGCCGCGGCGAGGTTCTCCGTGTTCCGTCTCGCCTCGGCCGCCTCCAGCTCCGCCACCCGGGCGGGATCGACCTCGATCCCGCCCGGCGGGCGGGGTGCGGCCTCCCACGGCCGCACCACCAGCGCCACCCCCAGCGCCACCACCACGACGGCGAGCAGCAGCGCCACCACCGCCACGCCGCCCCACCTCGGCCACCGGCGCCGCGCGGGCACCGGTGGCCGGGGTCCGGGGCGGCCGGCACCGCCCCGGCTCGACGGACGCACCCCGGTACGCGGCCTGCTCCTCGTCCTCGGCACGTCCTTGCTCCTCTCGTCAGATGATCTCGGTCAGGTGATCCCGGTCAGGTGATCCCGGTCAGATGATCTCGGTCAGGTCACCTCGCTATCGGCACCGCACCGCGTCGTAACCCGCCTCGACCACCACCTCGTGGGGGCCGTTGACCGCCGTCACCGTCGCGGTCCCGGCGTCCGCCTGCCGTGAGCCGGCCTTGAACAGGCGGGACACCGTCTCGCCCGGCAGCACGTCGCCGAAGGTCGCGTTCTGGTACACGGTGCCGAGCTCGATCCGGGCGGGATCGGACCCCACGTTCGTCGCGGTCACGAGCACGCGGGCGAGCGGACCGGTGCACCGGCTCGTCGCCGAGGCCTCGATCGCCGGCGGGTCCGGCTCGTCGACGAACGTGAAATCCTGGAACTCCACGGCGCTGCGGGCCGTCGTGCTGTGCGCGGTGACGAACAGGCCGACGTCCTGCACGTCGGCGGCACCCGGCAGGGCCTCCGGCGCACCGATCTGGGTGAACGTCTCGCCGTCGGCACTCCAGTAGGCCGAGTACAGGTCACCGTCGCGCACGAGCCGCACCCAGGCCGGGTACGCCGTCGGGCCGCCGTTCGACGAGGCGACGAGCTGTCCCGCGGCGTTGCCCCGCAACCACTCGTACCCACCGCTCGGCCGGATGCCGAGCGCCGCGTAGCCCGGCGACGAACCCGGCTGGGTCACGTCGTTGCGGACGATGATCCCCGCCTTGGCGGACCCGGCCGAGTTGCCCTGGCTGACGATCTTCACCGTGGCCGACCAGTGCCGGTCCGACCCCTCGCGGAAGATCGTCGAGTACTCGTCCGTGCCCTGCCACATGTTGGCCCCGCCCGACTCGATGACGTACCGCCCGGCCGACAGCTGCTCGAACTCGCCGCCCGCGTTGCTGAACGTCCGCATGCCGTCGAACAGGTTGCCGACCCGCGCGAGGACCACCCGGGACGTGGTCGTGAGCCCGCGGTCGTTGGTCGCGACCGCCGTCAGCTCGTAGTTGCCGTCGGCCGTGACGTCCCACGACGCCGCGTACGGCGCCGTCTGGTCCACGCCCACCGAGGTGCCGTCGACGAAGAACTCCACCTGGCTGACGGAGTTCTCCGCGTCGGTCGCGTCCGCCGTGACCTCGACCTGGCCGTGCTCCAGGTCCGACCCGCCCTCCGGTGCCGTGATCGTCACCTCCGGCCGGGTGGTGTCGGCGGCGCCCTTGCCCACCGCCTCCACGAAGTTCAGGCGCCGCTCACCCGCCCCCGGGAAGACCACGTAGAGCGTGAAGCTCTCCCCCGGGTCCGGGACGTCGACGCGCACGTCGGCGAAGTCGCTGATCCCGGTGCCCGCGACCTCCGCGGTGCCGAGCAGCTCGCCGTCCGGCCCGTCCCGCCGCAGCTCCACGACGCCCGGCGCCGCGGACGCCACGCGCAGCGTCAGGGCGTCGAGACCGTGCAGGCTGACGGGGTCGTAGGAGGCCCACGCGCCGTCGGCGCCGACCAGCACGGAGCCGCCGCCCTCGACGTCCCGGCTCGGCACCGTCGTGGTGCCCTCCTGCGCCGTGTGGAACTCCGCCTGGCGCTGCCGCGGGAACAGCAGGGTCGTGTCGGAGCCGGTCAGCGCGGGGATGTCGTCGGCCCCGCCGTCGTCCTCGTACCGCGCGTCGAGCACGTAGAACACGTTGGTGTCCGCCCCGTGCCCGCCGCCCAGCGAGGTGGCCACCGAGCCCGTGCGGCCGTGGAGCGGCTCGGACGGGTGCGCGTGCGCGTCGTGACCCAGCGCCGGCTGGATGACCACGCGCTGGTCGTCGATCTGCGACCCGTCCGGCGAGTCCTCCGCGTCGGTCACGTCGACGTCCCAGGACACGGTGTCGCCGAACTCGAAGAACGAGCCCGTGGGCGGCAGCCCGAAGCCGACCTCGGGCCGCGTGTTGCCCACGGTGATCGGCACCGTGGCCGTCCCGTCCTTGCCCGCGGGGTCGGTGACGGTCAGGCGCGCGTCGTAGACGCCGTCGGCCGTGTAGGTGTAGGAGGCCGTCGGGTCGGTGGAGTCGGTGGTCCCGTCGCCGTCGAAGTCCCACGCGTAGGTGAGGTTCTCACCCTCGGGGTCGGTGCTGCCCGTCCCGTCGAACGTCACCTCCAGCGGCGCCTGCCCGGAGTCCGGCGACGCCGTCGGGGTCGCCTCGGGCGAGCGCGAGCCCGTCACGTAGTCCACGCGGTGCAGGCCCGAGTCGGGGTTGTCCCGGCCGAAGCCGCCGCCCCAGTCGAGCACGTACATGGCGCCGTCGGGCCCGAACTTCGCGTCGATGGGCGCGAGGAAGTCCTCGTCGGGCAGGAACCGGTTGACCTTCTCGACGTCGCTCTGCCCCGGTCCCGCCTCGGGGTCCTTGGTCTGAAGAGTGAACACCTGGTTCCGCGACCACTCGTAGAAGAACGCCTTGCCCTCGTAGAACTGCGGGAACTTGGTGTCCGAGTCGAGGTCGGGGTCGTAGTCGTAGAACGGGCCGCCCATCGGCGCCAGACCGCCGCCCTGGTTGATCGCACCGGGCACGGAGGACCGCTGGTAGCCGTACCACAGGTCCGCCGGCTGGGCCGGGGGCAGCTCGGTCAGGCCCGTGTTGCGGACGGAGTCGTTGACCGGGGCGTCGCAGTCGAAGAAGTCGCCGACGGTCACGGGGCTGGTCCGGTAGTCGACGTCACGGAAGGGCTCGTTGTCCCCCATGCACAGGGGCCAGCCGAAGAAGCCCGGCTCCTTGATCAGGTTCCACTCGGCGATGCCCGCCGGGCCACGCTGCGCCAGGTTGTCGGACCCGTTGTCCGGCGAGTAGTCCGCGACGCCGAGGTTGCCCGTCGCCGGGTCGAGGGCGAACCGGAACGGGTTGCGGAAGCCCATCGCGTAGATCTCGGGCAGCGTCTTGTCGGACGTGTCCTCGGACTCCGGGAACAGGTTGCCCTCCGGGATCGAGTACGTGCCGTCGTCCTCCGGGTGGATGCGCAGCACCTTGCCGCGCAGGTCGTTGGTGTTGGCCGACGTCGCCCGCGCGTCGTGGAACGTGCCGTCCCGCTCCGAGATCGGGGCGTACCCGCCCGACGGCTCGGTGTGCGGGTTCACGTCGTCGCCGACACCCAGGTAGAGGTCGCCGGTCTCGTGGTCGACGATGACGCCGCCGCCCGTGTGCCCCGGCTCGTCGGGCAGGCGCCGGGCAGGGACCTCCAGCAGCACCTTCTCGGAGGCCGGGTCGATCACCGTCGCCCCGCCCGCACCGGAGGTCACCGTGAACCGGGACAGCCGGTTGTGGAAGCTCGCCGGGTCGGTGTCGTCCTCGCTCGCGGGCGACCAGTACTGGTACAGGTACCCGTTGGTGGCGAAGTCCTCGTCGAGCGCGATGCCCAGCAGCCCGTCCTCGCCGCCCGAGTACACCGGGAGCGTCACGGCGGTGGACGTCGTCCGCGTCGCCGGGTCGAACACCCGGATCTGCCCGCGCACCAGCTCCGTGAAGAACACCCGGCCGTCGGGCGCCACGTCGATCCCGAACGGCGCGCTCGTGTTGGTGTCCAGCGACACCTTCTCGAACTGGCCCCAGTCGGTGCCGCCGCAGTCCCCCGGGGCGAGGCCCGCGGCCCAGCGGACACCACCGACGATGTGCTGCACGAAGTCGGGCTCCTCCGTGTAGTGCGCGCCGAAGTGGCCCATGCCGGTCATCCAGGCGCGGCCGCCGTCGTACGCCTTGCACCACGAGATCGGGTGGTCGTAGCCCATGGCGTTCTCGCCGGGGTCGTAGGTCGACTCGTCCATCGTGGCCAGCACGTGCGCGTCGCCGCGCACGTTGGTCGAGAAGTTGTACCACTCGTCGGCGCGGTCCCACCGCTGCGGCAGGTGCTCGGTCGACGGGTGCGTACGGTCCTCGACGCGGACCGTGCCGGGCAGCCCGGGGCTCGACCCCGTGGCTGCGTGCCCGGGCATCAGCGAGCCGATCATCTCGTCCCACCAGGCGTAGCTGCCCCGCATGTCGGTGGCGTTGTGGATGGCGACGATGCCGCCGCCCGCCTGCTGGTACCGCTCCATCGCGGCCTTCTGCTCGGCGTTCCACGGGTCGCCCGAGGCCTGGAACATGACCAGCGCGTCGTACTGCGCCAGGTCGGCGTCGTTGAAGACGGCCGGGTCCTCGGTGTGGTCGGACGCGATGCCCGCCTCGGCGAACGCGGCCTCGAGCACCGGGGTGCCCTGCGTGATCGCCTCGGCGTGCCGGTACTGGGTCGTGGCGGTGAAGATCAGGACGCGGCCTTCCTCCACGGCCTCGGTCCCGGGCTGCGCGTGCGGTCCGTGGTCGGCCGTGGCCACCGGGACGGGCGCGAGCGTGAGCGCCAGTACTCCGACGGCGAGGGCCGCCACGGACTTCCCCCAGCGGGGGCGTCGTGCTGCGGTCATCGTGTTGCCTCCTGGGCAGATCGACGTGCGGACCCGCCGGGACACCCCGGCGGAAACGTGGAGCGTTGATCAGCCCGGCGTGCCGGCGCCGAGCGCGCGTGGAAACCTCGGGCGCGTGTCAGACCTGTGCGACGGGCATCAGTCCTCTCAGGTACGCGAGGCCCTCGGTCGCGAGGGCGTCCTGGCTCGCGGCCAGCGGCCGCCAGATCGACGCCGCCGTGGCGATGGTGGCGTTGTCCGCCGTGAACGACTCGATGACGAGCGGCCCCCGGTAGGCGACCCGGTCCAGCGCCGTCAGCAGGCCGGGCCAGTCGATCCCGTCGTGGCCGGGCGCACCCCGGTCGTTGCCGCACACCTGGACGGCCGCGATGCGCGCGCCGGCGCGCTCCACGGCCGCGGGCAGGTCCCGCTCCTCGATGTTCATGTGGTAGACGTCGAGCATCAGGCCGATGCCCTCGGCGGGCAGCGGGCCGACCACGGCGAGCGCCTGGTCCACGGTGTTGATCAGGCTGGTCTCGTACCGGTTGAGGGGTTCCAGCCCGACGACGACGCCGGCCGAGACCGCGTGCTCGACCACGGGCGCGAGCTGCTCGACCAGCTCGGCGCACGCGGCGGCCCGCTCCTGCGGCGTGGTACGCCACGTGCGCCCCACGGACGCGTACGCCGGCCCGCCGATCACGCGCGCACCCACCGTGTGCGCCGCGTCCACCACCGTCCGCAGGTAGTCCTGCGTGGCCCGCACGGTGGCCGCGTCGGCGGCGACGAGCTCGCGTCCCGGACCCATGACGAGCGACACGCTGGCCGCGAGCCCGTGGTCGGCGAGCACCTGTGCCGCGCGGCGCGGGTCCCAGTCGCCGGGCTGCTCGACGGGCAGCTCCAGCACGTCGAACCCCCACGCCGCGACGCGGGGCGCGAGCTCGGCCAGCGAACGGTCGGTGAGCGGTGACGTCCATACCCAGGTGTTGACGCCGACCGGCCAGGTCGCCCCGGCCATTCAGCGGTCCGTCCAGACCTCGGGGTACCCGGGCAGGTCCTCGCCGCCGAACTTCGCGTAGTGCAGCGAGGGCATGTCGGCGTTGGCCTCGAGGAACCCGGCCAGGTCCGCCTCGGTGACCGGCTCCTGCGGCAGCACCCACTCGGCGGGGACCTCCTGCCCGGCCCAGATCTTCTGCGCCGCGAGGACCGGCGTGCGCCACTGGAAGTTCGAGTACACGTTGCCGATGGCGGTCATCCCGGTCTCGTCCCACTTGCGCAGGAAGCTCATCTCGTCCTCGCCCACGAAGACCGGGTACGGCTGCCCGGCGTCCTCGAACGCCTCCACCGCGGCGACGGCGCCGTCCCCGGCGTCCATCCAGATGCCGTCGACCTCGCCGCGCTGCAGGTACTGGGTCACGACGTCCTTGATCTTGGCGCCGTCGCCGCCCGTGAACTCCACGCCGACCACCTCGATGTCCGCCTCGGAGAACACCTTGTCGGCGGCGGCCCAGCGGTGCTCCAGCACGTCGACGCCGGGCAGGATGCGCAGCGCCAGGACCGTCGAGCCGGGCTCCAGGTTGTCCACCAGGAACTCCGCGCCGACCGCGCCGTAGGCGTAGCCGCCGATCGGATGGATGAACGTGACCATGCAGTCGGTCTCGACGCCGCGGTCGAACACGATCACCGGGGCACCGCTCTCGCACGCGGCCTCGACCGCGGGGGTGAGGGTCGCCGTCGTCGACGGCGAGACGATGATCGCGTCGCAGTCGCCTGCCTCGACGAACGCCTGGATGTCGGAGATCTGCTTGTTGTCGTCGGCGGCGGCGTCCGAGACCCGGAACTCGCCGATCACGCCCTCCGCCTGCAGCACCTCGACCTGCTGCTGCATGGTGATCCAGCCGGTCACCCGCCACGGGTTGGAGACCGACGCGTTGGAGAAGCACAGCGTCTTGTCGCCGCCCTCGCGGGCCATGCCGGCGGTGTCCACGTACTCCGGCTCGATGGCCTGGAGCCACGGCTGGTCGGCCGGGCCCTCCGGCTCGATCTCCCGCTGGGCGAGCTCACGGTCGTAGTCGGCCTGGACGAACCACTCGCTGGAGGCGCCCGAGTCTGCAGGGGCCTCCTCGGCGGGACCGGTCTGCGCGGCCGGGCCCTGGTCGGTCGGTACGTCGGTGGTGCAGGCCGTCAGCAGGAGCAGCCCTGCCGCTGCCGTACCCGCCAGCAGTGCTCGGATCGGTCGCATGTCCATCTCCCTTGATGAGTGCGGGTCCATCGATCGGTGTCGAGCTCAGGTGCGCCTCCGGCGCGCGGCGTAGGCCACGGCGGCGATGATGATGACGCCCTGCACGGCCGGACGGACCGTGGAGGGCAGGGCGAGCTGGTTGAACAGGGTGAACAGGGCCTCCAGCGTGAGTGCGCCGACCATCGCCGCCACCACGGTGCCGCGCCCGCCGCCGAGGGCCACGCCGCCCAGCACGACCGCGGTGATCGCCATGAACTCCAGGCCCTGACCCACCTGGGCGGTCACCCCGGCGAACCCCCCGATGAGCACGGCGGCGACGGTCGCGAGCACCGAGGAGAGCACGAACGCCCGGGTCCGCAGCCACCACACGGAGGCACCGCTGTAGGCGGCCGCGACCGCGTTGTCGCCCACCGCGACGAGCGACCGGCCGAACGGGCGGCGCATCAGGAGCACCGCGAGCACACCCACGACGACCGCCACGAGCAGCGCGTACGGCACCTGGAACTGGCCGGGCACGTCCGGGAACCCCTTGCGCCCCAGGACCCGGAACGCGTCGGTCAGCGCGCCGGTGGGCGCGCCACCGGTCCAGAGGCGGACCGCGCCGAACAGCACCAGCATCATGCCGAGCGTGGTGATGAACGACGGCACGCGCAGCAGCGTCGTCACCAGCCCGTTGACGAGCCCCACGACCAGCCCGACGACGAGCATGAGCCCCAGCACCGGCCAGGTCAGCGCCTCGTCGCCGTCCATCAGCCGGGCGGCGATCACGACCTGCGCGCCGACGAGCGAGCCCACGGACAGGTCGAACTCCCCCGAGACGATCACGAGGTACTGCCCCACGGCGAGCACCACCAGCGGCGCCGCCTTCTTGGCGAACGCCATGAGGGAGACCGGCTCCGCGAACGAGGGGTTGATCGCCACGATCACGACCAGCACCACCGCGAGCAGCGCGAGCACGGTCCAGCTCCCGCCGGACAGCAGGTGGTCGCGCCATCGCCGCGCGCGCACCGAGGAGGTCTCTGCGGTCAGGGTCATGCGGGCACCCCCCTTCGCCGAGCCGCGCCGCCGGGAGCGAACCGGGCGCGCCGGCTCGCCGGGTCGAGCTGGCGACGGGCGTACAGGGCCACGGCCGCGACGATGATCACGCCACGCAGCACGTCCTTGAAGAACGGGTTCACGTCGAGCACGTTGAACGACGTGTCGAGCACGGCGAGGATCGCGACGCCGCCGACCGTGCCGATCACCGAGCCCCGCCCGCCGAACAGGAGCGTGCCGCCCAGCACGACCGCGGCGATCGAGTCGAGGTCCAGGCCGTAGGAGTAGACCAGCGCGTTGCCCGTGCCGAACCGGGCCGCGATGAGCAGGCCCGCCGCACCGGCGCACAGGGAGCACAGCACGTGCGCCAGGACGAGGGTCCGGCCCGTGCGCACCCCCGAGAGCCGCGCGACGTCGAGGCTCCCGCCCACCGCGAACATGTGGTACCCGGCCCGGGTGCGCGTAAGCAGCACGACCGCGGCGGCCGCGACCACCAGCAGGACGACCGTCGAGACCGGGACCGGACCCACCCGGGTGTACCCGAACGTCTGGAACGCGACGGGCACCTCACCCTCCGGCCCCTTGAACTGGGTGTCGAGGAACCCCTTGACGATCAGGCCGGTGCCGAGCGTGGCGATGAACGGGTTGACGCGCAGGGCCGAGACCACCAGGCCGTTGGCGAGCCCGATCCCGGCGGCCACGACCAGCGCCGCCAGCACGCCGGCCCACACGCGGGACGGGTCGCCGGCCATCGTGGTCGCCCCGACGAGCGAGCACAGGGCGACCACGTACCCCACGGACAGGTCCAGCGAGCGGCACAGCACCACGAAGGTCTGCCCGACGGCGACGAACCCGAGCAGGCTGGTCTGCGTGAGCATGTAGCTGATGTTCTGCTGGGCGAACAGGTTGCCGCCGCGGACCGCGACGAGCAGGCCCGCGAGCAGCAGGATGCCGGCCAGCGCCAGGTAGACGATCTCGGTGGACCCGAGACGGCGGCGTGCCCTGGCGGCGGTCATGCCGCCCCCGTCGCGAGCGCCATGACGTCCTCCTCGGAGCTGCCGCCGGGCAGCTCGCCGACGACCCGGCCGTCGCGCAGCACGAGCACGCGGTCCGCCATCGCCACGACCTCGGGCAGCTCGGACGAGATGAGCAGCACGGCCGTGCCGCCGGCCGTCAGCGTGCGCACGAGGTCGTAGACGGCGCGCTTGGCCCCGACGTCGATGCCGCGCGTCGGCTCGTCGAGCACCACGACGCGCGGCTCGGTCACCAGCCACTTCGCGAGGACCACCTTCTGCTGGTTGCCCCCCGAGAGGTACTGCACCTCCGTGTCCGGGGACGCGGCGACCAGGTCGAGGGAGGTCAGCAGCCCGGGGATGCGGCGGGCGCCGCGGTCCGAGGTACGGGGCAGCACCGCGTCGAGCACCAGCCGGGCGTTCGCGAGGACCGACTGCGCCAGGGCAAGGCCTTCGCCCTTGCGGTCCTCGGTGACCAGCGCGAGGCGGTGGCGGACGCCGTGGCGCGGGGAGCGCACACGCACCGTCCGCCCGTCCACGGTCATCCGACCACGGGTGAACGGGGCGATCCCGAACACGCCGTGGGCGATCTCGGTGCGGCCGGAGCCCTGCAGGCCGGCCAGCGCGACGATCTCGCCGGCCCGCACCTCCAGGTCCACGCCGTCGACCATCGCGTTGCCCGCCCCCTCCAGCGCGAGCCGCACCTCCCCGGGGGTGAGGTCGGCCGGCCTGTCCGGGAAGAACCCGGCGAAGTCGCGGCCCACCATGGTGCGGACCAGCCGGTCCGGCCCCACCTCGGCGGCCGGCGCGGTCAGCACGTGCTCGCCGTCCTTGAGGACCGTGATGGTGTCGGCCAGGTCGTAGATCTCCTGGAGCCGGTGCGAGACGTACAGGATGGCGACGCCGCGGTCCCGCAGCCGCCGCACCAGGTCGTACAGGAGCGCCACCTCGTGATCGGCGAGCGCCGCCGTCGGCTCGTCCATCGAGATGATGCGCGCGTCGTACGACACCGCCTTGACGATCTCGACCACCTGCTGCTGGGCCACGGACAGGGACCCGACCCGGGTTCCCGGCGTGATGCCCGTCAGCCCCAGGTCCTCGAGCAGCCGCGCGGTGTCGGCGTGCAGCCTGCGCCGGTCGACCAGGCCACGCCGGAGCGGCTCACGGCCCAGGTACACGTTCTCGGCGACGGTCCGGTCGGGCAGGAGGTTGAACTCCTGGAAGACGGTCGCCACACCCGCCCGCTGGGCGTCGAGCGGGGTGGCGAACGTGACGGTCGCGCCGTCCAGCTCGATCGTGCCGGCGTCCGGCTGGTGCACACCGGCCACGATCTTCATGAGCGTCGACTTGCCGGCGCCGTTCTCGCCCACCAGGGCGTGCACCCGTGCCGGGTAGAGCTCCAGGTCGATCTCCCGCAGCACCGAGGTGCCGAAGAAGTCCTTGCCGACGCCGGTCAGGCGCAGGACGGGGTCGGTGGATGAAGCGTGCGCGTCGTCATCGGCTCGCATATCCACCAATGTAGGGACCTTTTACCAGATGTCAAGCAAAAGTTGCATGTCCCTTGTGCGGCTTATGGGGTACGCGCCACGGATGACCGCCCGAACGACCGCAGCCGCAGGCTGTTGCCGACGACGAAGACGCTGGAGAACGCCATCGCCGCACCGGCGAGCATGGGGTTGAGCAGGCCGAGGGCAGCCAGCGGGATGGCGGCGACGTTGTACCCGAACGCCCAGAACAGGTTGGCCTTGATGGTGCCGAGCGTGCTCCGGGAGAGCCGGATCGCGTCCGCGGCCGCGCCGAGGTCGCCGCGCACGAGCGTGATGTCCGCAGCCTCGATGGCGGCGTCGGTGCCCGTGCCCATGGCGAGCCCCAGGTCGGCCTGGGCCAGCGCGGGCGCGTCGTTCACCCCGTCGCCCACCATGGCCACGACCTTGCCCTCCGCCTGCAGCCGCGCGACGACGTCGGCCTTGTCCTGGGGCAGCACCTCCGCGACGACGTCGGTGATGCCGACCGCCGCGGCCACCTGCTCGGCGACAGCCCGGTTGTCTCCCGTGAGCAGCACCGGCGTGAGCCCGAGGGCTCGCAGCCGGGCGACGGCGTCCGCGCTGGTCGGCTTGATCCGGTCCGCCACCACGAGCAGGCCGCGCGCCTGCCCGTCCCAGCCGACCGCGACGACGGTCCGGCCCTCGGCCTCGGCCCGGGACTTGGCCTCGGCCAGCTCCGGCGACAGGTACTGCGACCAGTCGGCGAGCAGGCTCTGGCGCCCGACGACGACCGCGTGCCCCTCCACGACGCCCTGCACACCCTCGCCCCGGACGCTCTCGAACGACTCCGGGACCGGCAGGACGCCGACCTCCTGGGTGGCCCCCTTCGCCACGGCCTGCGCGACCGGGTGCTCGGAGGCGTCCTCCAGGGCGCCGGCCAGGCGCAGCAGCTCCGCGCGGGAGGTGCCGGCCTCGACCACGACGTCCAGCAGCGCCATCTTCCCGGTGGTCACCGTGCCGGTCTTGTCCAGCACCACCGTGTCGACCTTGCGCGTGGACTCCAGGATCTCGGGGCCCTTGATCAGGATGCCGAGCTGCGCGCCGCGCCCGGTGCCCACCAGGAGAGCGGTGGGCGTGGCCAGCCCGAGCGCGCACGGGCACGCGATGATCAGCACGGCGACGGCGGCCGTCAGCGCGGCGGTCGCCGGGAACCCGGCGCCCAGCCAGAAGGCGAGCGTGGCGACGGCGATCGCGATGACCACCGGCACGAAGATCCCCGAGACCCGGTCGGCGAGGCGCTGCACCTCGGCCTTGCCGGACTGGGCGTCCTCCACGAGCTGCGCGATGCGCGCGAGCTGCGTGTCCGCGCCCACCTGGGTGGCCCGGACCACGAGCCGGCCGCCCGCGTTCACGGTGGCACCGGCCACCGTGTCGCCGACACCCACCTCGACCGGGACGGACTCGCCCGTGAGCATCGACGCGTCCACCGCGGAGGACCCGGCCACCACCTCGCCGTCGGTGGCGATCTTCTCCCCCGGCCGGACGACGAACTCGTCGCCCACGGACAGGTCACCGATCGGCACGCGGGTCTCGGTGCCGCCCCGCAGCACCGCCACGTCCTTCGCGCCCAGCTCCAGCAGTGCCCGCAGGGCGGCTCCCGCCCGGCGCTTGGACCGCTTCTCGAACCAGCGCCCCGCCAGCACGAACACGGTCACGCCGGCCGCGACCTCCAGGTAGATGTTGGCCGCGCCGTCGGACGGCGCCACCGACAGCTCGAACCCGTGCGTCATCCCGGGCTCGCCCGCCGTACCGACGAACAGCGCGTACAGCGACCAGCCGAACGCCGCCAGGACGCCCACCGAGACCAGGGTGTCCATGGTCGCCGCCCCGTGCCGCAGGTTGGTCCACGCGGCCCGGTGGAACGGCCACGCGCCCCACAGCACGACCGGCGCGGCCAGCGTCAAGGACGCCCACTGCCAGTAGGTGAACTGCCACGCCGGGACCATCGCCAGCGCGATCACCGGGACGGCCAGCACGATCGAGACCACCAGGCGGTCCCGGAGCGTGAGCAGCTCGGTGTCCCGGGCACCGTCGGCGTCCCCGGCCGCCAGGGCCGGGTCCTCCTCGGGCGCCGGCAGCGCGGCCGTGTACCCGGTCTTCTCCACCTCCGCGACCACGGCCGCCAGGTCGTACCCGGCGGGCGTGGTGACCTTGGCCTTCTCGGTCGCGTAGTTGACCGTGGCGGTCACGCCGTCGAGCCGGTTGAGCTTCTTCTCGATCCGCATGGCGCACGACGCGCACGTCATGCCGCCGATCTCCAGGTCCACCGTGGTGACCGGCTCGTCCGTCCGGGACGGGGCGTCGGACATCGTGCCCTCTCCTTACTCCGCTGCTCGCGTCAGTCAGTCAGTCGTGTCGAGGACGAGGTGCGCCGTGCGCACCACGCCGTCGACCTTGAAGTCCAGGTACAGCAGGTACCGCCCGGGCGTGGGCGCCGACGTCACGAACGTGACGTCCGGGCCCGACACCGACCCCGGCGCGGGCTCGGCCCCCTCGGGGTGCACGTGCAGGTACGCGAGGTCGCCCGCACGCAGCGCCACCAGGTGCCCGGAGGCGCCGAGGTACGGCTCCAGGTCGGTCACCGGCTCGCCGTCCCGCGTGATGCGGGCCGTGAGCACCGAGTCGCCATCCGTACCCAGGTCGCCGGTCAGCGTGGCGGTGTAGCCGTCCACCGTGTCCGACGCCGACACCCGGGTCGCGGGCTCGGCCGGCACCCGACCCGCGACGTCCACCGTACGGCTGAGCGTCACGTTCTCGCCTGTCGCGGCGGGCACGAAGTCGGCGTACACCCGGTAGCTGCCCGCCTCGTCCCAGGCCCACGGGATCGACCAAGTGCCGTCGGCCGCCATCGTGGGGTGCACGTGGCGGAACCCGGCGCCGTCCGAGCGGACCACGACCAGGTGCAGCTCCTTGTCGTGCTCGGTGGCGAAGTCGGTGACGGCGGCGCCGTCGGCCGTCACCGTGAAGGACAGCGTGCCCTCCTCGCCGACGGCGTCGGGCGCGCGCACGGGGCCCAGGAGCAGACCGTCCTGCTCCAGCGAGAGACCCCGGACCGGTGCACCGGCGTGGGCGTCGGTGTCGGAACCGCCGTGGGCGTCCGCGCCGGAACCACTCCCGGCGTCCGCACCGGACCCGCCGTGGGCGCCGTCGTCGGGACCGCCGCCGACGCCCACGGGTGCCGCGTGCTGCGCCCCGTCGCCTCCCGCCGTCGCCGACCAGGCGGCGACGGTGCCGTCCGGGACCACGGCCCCGGCCACGGCGAAGGTGACGGCGAACAGCGCCGCCAGCCCGCCGCCGTACAGCCCGAGGCGCTGGGGCGCGTTCACGAGAGGCGCTCCGCCGCGTACCCGGCCTCGTCCACGGCGGCCAGCACCGCTGCCTCGTCCAGCGCGTCGGCGCTGCGCACCACGAGCCTGCCCGTCGCGGCGCTCACGTCCACCTGCTCGACGCCGGGCAGCCGGCCCACCTCGCCGCGGACGGACATCTCGCAGTGCCCGCACGTCATGCCCGTCACCTGGTACTCGCTCGTCGCCATCGTCTTGCCTTCCACTCGTGCGATGCTACCCCTAGGGGGTAACCGTATGCGGCACACCATATACCCCTGCGGGGTATGCGGGTCAACCCGGCCCTGCTCGTCTCCCGGCTCGGCCCGCCACCGCCGCCCGCCACCGCCGCCCGCCACCGCCGCCCGCCACCGCCGCCCGCGACCTCGCCACCCGGTCGCACCAGGACCAGGACCCGGACCCGCACGGCCGCCAGGACGGCGAGCCGCGAGACGGTGGTCCGCCGTGTCCGGCACCGGTACGGTTCCGGCATGTTCACGCTGCAGGTACCTGATCTCGTCGCCGTCGCCGTCGCCGTCCTGCTCCTGGGGCTGTTCATCACGATCAGCGGCAACGCCCGGGCCAACGGGCAGGCGGCCGAGCGGATCGAGCGCAAGCTCGACCTCGTGATCAAGCACCTCGGCATCGAAGGGCCCGCCGCGGAGGGCATCGCGCCCGGCACCCTCGCCGAGATCGACCGGTGCATCCGCTCGGACCGGCGGATCGAGGCGATCAAGCTCTACCGTGAGGCCACCGGCGCGGGCCTGGCCGACGCCAAGCACTGGGTCGAGCGCCGCGCCTCGTCGTACTGATGCCGCCCGCCCGTCCCGTCCCGGCGAGGTCACGGCCTCGGAAGGGCCCGCACGAGTGCGCGGTTTCGGGGACAGCTCACCCCGCTCCTCGATAGGCTCGTCCCGCGCCGCCCGTGCGAGCTCCGGGCGGTCGCGTTCACCATGACGCCTGCACCAGGCGACGACGATCGAGGAGAGAAGCATGAGCCTGGTCTCGCGCGTGATGGAGAACCGCCGCTCGGTCGCGTCGGTCGGCGCGGTCACCCTGTTCGGCGCGGGGCTGGTCGGGTTCGCGCTCTGGTACGACGGCGAGGCGACGGCCGACGTGCACCTGAACGACTCGGGTGTCTGGGTGACCAACTCCGCCAAGCAGGAGCTGGGCCGGTTCAACTACGAGGCCAAGGCGCTGGACGGCACCCTCCTGGCCAACTCCGTCGGCTTCGACGTGGAGCAGGACGCGCAGCGGGTGCTGCTGAACAGCGTCGGCGACTCCTCGGCCAGCCCGGTGAACCCCGCGCTGCTCTCCCTGGAGGGCACCATGAAGTTCCCGCCGGGCGTGCAGGTCGCCTCCGGCGGCGCGACCACGGCGGCCTACGACCCGGAGTCGGGGCTGGCGTGGGTGCTGCCCTTCGACCAGGCCGCGTTCGACGAGAAGAAGACGAGGCCGACCGTCGAGGCCGGCCCGGGCGGCGCGATCGCGGTGGGCACGGACGGCACCGTCCACCTGGCGGTCCCCGCCGACGGCACGCTCTACACCGTGCCCACGGGCACCCAGGGCGTGGCGGAGGACGTCCAGGAGTCCGAGCTCCCGCTGGACGCCGACGCCGACGTCCAGGTCTCCGCCGTCGGTGACGAGCCGGTGGTGCTGGACCGGTCGAGCGCGACGCTCGTGCTGCCCGGCGGGGACACCGTCCCCGTCGAGGACGGCGCGCAGGGCGTGCTGCAGCAGCCGTCGGCCGCCTCGGACGTCGTGGTGGTCGCCGTCCCCGAGGGCCTGGTCTCCCAGCCGCTGGGCGGTGGCGACCCGACCCGGCAGACGACGTCGGCGGGCGTGCCCGCCGCCCCGGTCCAGCTCGGCGGGTGCGTCTACGGCGCCTGGGCGGAGTCGGGCCAGGTCGTGCGCAACTGCCCGGACCGCGCCCACGACGTCGACCAGGTGCTGGAGGGTCTGGCGCCCACGTCGAAGCTCGTCTACCGGGTCAACCGGAACGTGATCGTCCTGAACGACGTGGCGGACGGCACGCTCTGGATGGCCGCCGACGAGTTCGAGATCGTCGACGCCTGGAACCTGAAGCAGCCCGAGAACTCCAAGGACAAGGAGGAGACGGAGTCGGAGGACACGACCCCGGAGCAGGTGGACCAGCTCGTCGCGGACCGCAGCAAGCCCAACCGCCCGCCGGAGCCGCAGCCCGACGACATCGGCGTGCGCCCGGGCCGCACGACGGTGCTGAACGTGCTGGGCAACGACATGGACCCGGACGGCGACGTCATGACGGTCTCGGTCGAGGGCGAGGTCAACGGTGACGCCGCCGTCGACCGGGTCCTGGACGGCGCGGCGCTGCAGGCGAACGTGCCCGCCGACGCGACCGGGAGCATCACGTTCAAGTACCAGGTCGACGACGGCCGGGAGAACGGCACCGCCACGGCGTCGGTGAAGGCCCGGATCGTCCCGCTGGAGGAGAACAACCCGCCCGAGCAGCCGGGTGAGCCGAAGCTGGAGGTCGGTCAGGGTGGCATCGGCACCATCAAGGTGCTGCCGTACTTCAAGGACCCGGACGGCGACGACCTGTTCCTGTCCAACGCGTCCACCGCCGACCCCAAGGACGAGGTCCGGTTCCGGCCCGACGGCACCATCGAGTTCCGCGACGGCGGCACCACGGTGGGCAGCAAGATCGTCGACGTCACGGTCTCGGACGCGCTGAACGCGCCGTACCAGGGCAAGGTCAAGATCAACGTCTCGGCCGCGAACGTGCCGCCGATCCCCGTCCAGGACCATGTCACGGTGCTGGCGGGCGAACCGGTCACCGTGGCACCGCTGAGGAACGACGCCGACCCCAACGGCGACGACCTGCAGCTCACCAAGGTCTCCGACGAGCCCGGCGCCGAGATCACCACCAACGCCACCGCGAACACGTTCCAGTTCGAGACCGACCAGCCTGGCTCGTACGACGTGACCTACCAGGTCTCCGACGGGCCGAACCCCGCCACCGGCCTGGTCCGGGTGGACGTGGTGACCCCGCCGGACGACGGCGGCGTGCCGGTGGCCGTGTCCGACCAGGTGCTGCTGCCCACCGGTGGCACCGCCCTGGTGGACGTGCTGGCCAACGACACCGACCCCGCCGGCGGCGTGCTCGTGGTGCAGAACGTGGAGGTGGCGCCGAACGCCCCCGTCAGCGTCTCCGTGCTCAACCACCAGATCCTCAAGGTCTCCGAGCTCAAACGGCTCGAGGGCCCGGTCGTGGTGCACTACACGGTCGCGAACGGGGCGGGCACCGTGGCGGGTCAGGTGCGGGTGGTGCCGATCCCGGCGCCGGCGCAGCTGCGCCCGCCGGAGGCCGGGCCGGACACCGCGACCGTGCACACGGGCGACGTGGTGACGATCCCGGTGCTGAAGAACGACACGCACCCCGACGGGCTGGAGCTCACCCTCAACGACGAGCTGCAGGAGGCCCCGCCGGCCAGCGCGGGCGAGGCGTTCGTCTCCGAGGACACCGTGCGCTTCCGCGCGGGCGACGAGGCCGGCACCGTGCACGCCGTGTACGAGGTCGTGGACTCCAACGGCCAGAAGGACTCCGCCCAGGTCACCATCGACGTGGTGGACGCCCCGGAGAACGGCGCCCCGCAGCTCCCGGACATCGAGGCCCGCGTGCTGGCGAACGGCATCGTGCGGATCCCCCTGCCGCTGGACGGCACCGACCCCGACGGCGACCACGTCACCCTGAGCTCCATCTCCGGTGCCCCCGCCCAAGGCACCGCCACCATCGTGGACGGGTTCATCGACTACCAGGCCTCGGAGGACGCCGCCGGCCTGGACACGTTCACCTACCAGGTCACCGACACCCGCGGCGCACCCGCCGAAGGCCTGGTCCGCGTGGGAGTCGCCGCTCCCCCGGCGTCCAACCAGAAGCCGCAGGCGATCGACGACGAGACGACGGTCCGCCCCGGCCGCACGGTCGCCGTCGCCGCGCTGGAGAACGACTCCGACCCGGACGGCGACCAGATCGGCCTGTACACCAAGGGCTTCGAGGGCACCGAGGAGATCGGCGTCGACCCGAAGGCGGTCGAGGACGACGTGGTGCTGACCGCGCCGGAGGAGGAGGGGGCCTACTCCTTCTACTACGGCATCCAGGACACGTACAAGGAACGGGCCAGCGGCGCGATCACCGTGAACGTCGAGCGCGACGCCCCGCTGCTGCGCCCGGTCGCCCGCGACGACGTGGTGACGGCCGACGACGTCGAGGGCTCGTCCAGCGTGACGGTCGACGTGCTCGCCAACGACTCCGACCCCGACGGTGTCGCCGCCGACCTGGAGGTCTCGGTGGACGAGGGCCTGGAGGGCGTGACGGTCGCGGAGGACGGGCGCGTCCAGGTCCGGCTCGCCGAGAGCGCGCAGGTCATCACGTACACGGTGACGGACATGGACGGCCTGGAGGCCAAGGCGTTCGTGCGGGTGCCGGGCGACCAGTCCCGTCCGCACGTGAAGCCGGGCCTGGAGCCGCTCAAGGCGACCACGGGTGAGCCGCTGACCATCGACCTGGCCGAGTACGTGGTGGTCCGTGAGGACCGGGAGCCGCGCATCACCGAGGAGAAGACGGTCAAGGCCCTGGAGGGCTCCGTCTCCGTCGAGGACGCGGACACGCTGGTCTACACCTCGGCGGCGGACTACGCCGGGCCGGCCTCGGTCAGCTTCGAGGTCACGGACGGCTCGGGGCCCGACGACGCCGAGGGCCTCACGTCCGTGCTGACGCTCCCGGTCGACGTGACACCGGCCAAGAACATGCCGCCGAAGGTCACGGGCACCCCGGTGCTGGAGGTCGCTGCCGCCGAGGAGGCGACCGTGGACCTGTCCCGGTACGTCAAGGACCCCGACAAGGACGACCTCACGTACCGAGTCACGGGCGGCGAGGGCATCACGACCTCCGTCTCCGGCGCCACCATCACCGGCGAGGTCGACGTGGCGGTACCGAAGGGCACCGTCCGGGAGCTGCCGATGACCGTCTCCGACGGGTTCAACCCGCCCGTCGAGGCGAGCCTGACCGTGAAGGTCGTGCCGTCGACCCGCTCGCTCGCGCAGACCACCGACGACGTGGTGACGGACGCGCACCAGGGCGAGCCCACGACCATCCCGGTCCTCGCCAACGACGTCAGCCCGTTCGAGGGCGAGCCGCTCACGCTCACGGGCTCCCCCACCGTCGACACGGGCCAGGGCACCCCGGCGTATCAGGGTGACCAGCTCGTGGTGACCCCCGCGGCGGACTTCACGGGCACCCTGGTGGTCCGCTACCGCGTCGCGGACGCCACCGGCGACCCGGACCGGGAGGTCGACGGCCTCGCCCGCCTCACGGTGCTCGGCAGGCCGGACGCACCGCGCGCGCCGCGGGTCGAGGAGGTGCGCTCGGAGACGGTGGTGCTGAGCTGGGACCAGCCGAACAACAACGGCTCGGACATCACCGGTTACACGCTGCGCACCCAGAACGGGCAGGAGCACGCGTGTGCCACGACCACCTGCACCTTCGACGGTCTGCAGAACAACGTGAAGTACCGGTTCACGGTGGTGGCGACGAACGACGTCGGCGACTCCGAGCCGTCCCCGGCCTCCCGGGAGGCCCGCCCGGACGAGAAGCCGGACAAGCCCGCCCCGCCGAGCCTCGAGTTCGGGGACAGCAAGCTCACGGTGTCGTGGAAGAACCGGACCTACACCGACCGGTCCCCGATCGAGTGCGTGAACCTGGAGATCAGCCCGCCGCCGGCCGACGGCGTGACCCAGAAGACCTGCGTCGCGGGCAGCCCGATCACGTGGGAGGGCCTGGAGAACGGCACGGCGTACACGGTGCGGGTGCAGGCCAAGAACGACGCGCCCGACCCTTCCGACTGGAGCGACCCCTCCGCTCCCGAGGTTCCCGCCGCACCTCCGGCCGCTCCCGCTGCCCCGACGGCCACGCGGGTCAACACCGCCGTGGGCGGCCAGATCACGGTCAGGTGGACCGCTCCGGCGAACAACGGTGACGCGATCGACAAGTACTGGCTGGGCGTCTACACCGACGGCCAGCTCGTCAAGGCGATCGACACCACCGACACCGAGCAGACCGTCCAGGACCTCTCGACCGGCTCCTCGTACAAGTTCCGTGTGCGGGCCACCAACAAGGCCGGCAACGGGGAGGCCAGCCCGTTCTCCAACGAGGTGGTGCCCTACGGCACCCCGGACCGGCCTGGCACGCCCTCCGCGTCCCTCGGGTCCACGACCAGCGGCCAGGCGGACGTGGCGTGGGGCCGGATCGGCGAGTTCCGGGGTACGGGGCACCGGTACGAGGTACAGGCGAACGGCGCGGGCGCGCAGAACGCCGGCGACACCACCTCGCACACCTACAGGCCGCTGACCAACGGCACCTCGTACACGTTCCAGGTGCGGGCCTGCAACGACTACATCTGCTCCGACTGGTCGGCGTCGTCGAACGCGGTGACGCCGTACGGCCCGCCGCCCACGCCGAGCATCAGCGCCGCCGGCGGCGGCGGCCAGGTGACGTTCACCTGGGACGCCCGGGCCACCAACGGCCGGCCCACCACGGTCCGCGTCACCGGGGCGATCACCAGCACGGCCAAGAGCGGGACCGAGTCCGCGAGCGCGAGCGCCGGCCAGACCAAGCGGGCGTGCGTGACGGTGACCGACTCCGAGGGCAACTCCGCCCAGAAGTGCGCCGAGGGCACCGCCCTGACCCCCAGGGCGTGGCTCAGCTACGGCTCCGAGGTGAGCTGCGCGAGCACGTGCCGGCACTGGGTCGTCAACTGGTCGGGCTTCGACTCCGGCAACCACCAGGTCGCCTGCTGGGCAGGTGACACGTCGCGGTACGACGCCGACAGCCCGAGCTACTGGCACGACATCCACCCGCCGCACCCGAACACGTGGTCGGGCGCCACCAAGTACTCGATGAACGGGACCAGCGGGTCCAAGGAGCTCCCGTGCTTCATGGGATCCCAGTACAACGGGGCGGAGGTCGCGTTCTACGTGGACGGCGAGCGGTACCAGATCTCGAGGTGGAACAGCTAGCGCGCCGCGGGTCCTGACCCCGGGTCGCTCGCGGGGGCGAGCCGCGTGGCCGCCTCCAGCAGCGCCCTGGTGCCGCGGGTCAGGGCCCGCAGGTCCTCGACGTCGAGCAGGGCCAGCAGGTCGGGCGGCAGCTCCTCGTCGTGCGCGACGATGCGCCGGATCGTCTCGCTGCCCTGCTCGGTGCTGGTGACCCGCCGGACCCGGCCGTCGGCCGGGTCCGGCGTGCGCCGGGTCATCCCGGCCGCGGTGAGCCGGTCGAGGATGCCCGACACGGTGGCCGCCGAGACGCCGAGGGCGTCGGCCAGCCGCTGCGGCGTCGACTCGCCGTCCACCTGCACGAGCGCCAGCGCCCGGAGCTGCTGCACGGTCAGGTCGGTCTCCAGCAGCGGTACCAGCCGGGTGGCGAAGAACTCCTCGCCGAGCCGACGGTGCAGGGTGGCGAGCTCGGCGACGAGCTCGGCGCGGGTCTGGTCGGTCACGGGGTGACTTTAGCGGCCCCGGGCCGGGCCGTGACCGGTGCGGAAGCCGCGGTTGCGGGGCGGGAACCCCGGCAGGATCCTTTGCGTTAGGCAAAATACTGCGCCGACGGAGTCGCGGGACCCCGGCGTATCCCCCCAGAACTGGAGGCAGTGTGTTCCGTCTTGCCCGAATGTCGCTCGCGAACCGCGCGCTCGTCGCGCTCGCGACGACAGCCGTCTTCCTCGTCGGCATCTTCAGCATGGGGCAGCTCCGCCAGGAACTCATCCCGTCGATGACCGTGCCCATGGTCGCGGTCACCGCGGCCGACCCGGGCACGTCGCCGGAGATCGTCGCCGAGCGGGTCACCGAACCGATCGAGAACGCCGTCCAGGGCGTCGACGGCGTCACGGGCGTGACGTCGACCGTCGCCACGGGCCTCTCGGTGACCAGCGTCGAGCTGGAGTACGGCACCGACGTGGACGCCGTCGAGCAGGAGGTGAGCTCGGCCCTGGGCGGTCTGAGCGACCTGCCTGAGGACGTCGAGCCGGAGGTCATGGCCGGTTCGCTGGACGACCTGCCGGTGATCCAGCTCGCCGTCTCGGGCAACGGCAGCGAGCGCGAGCTCACCGACGCCATCGACTCGGTGCTGGTCCCGGAGCTGTCGGGCATCGCCGAGGTCCGCGACGTCACCGTCACCGGCGTCACCGAGCGCCAGGTCGTGATCGAGCCCGACGACGAGAAGCTCGCCGCCGCCGGCCTCACCGCCGCCCAGCTCTCGACGCTCCTCCAGGACAACGGCACGGTCGTGCCGGTCGGCTCCATCACCGAGGACGGCACCACGAGCAGCGTCCAGGTCGGCACCTCGGTCGCCTCCGTCGAGGAGCTGGAGGACCTGCCGATCCTTCCCGCGGCGGGTGCCGCGGGGGCGGGTTCCGGTGCGGCGGCAGGCCCCGGCGGTGCAGGCGCCGTCCCGGAGGCCTCCGACGCCGGCACCGGCGCTGCCGACGTCGTCCACCTCGGCGACGTCGCCGAGGTGAGCGTGCAGGACGTGCCGCCCACCTCCTACTCCCGGCTGGACGGCGAGCCGTCGCTCGCCGTGGCGCTGACCAAGACCCCGGACGGCAACACGGTGGACGTGTCGCACGCGGTGCACGACGTGCTGACCGACGTGGAGGACGAGCTCGACGCCGACGGCGTGACCACCGTGGTGACGTTCGACCAGGCGCCGTTCATCGAGGAGTCGATCGAGGGGCTGACCACCGAGGGCGGCCTCGGCCTCCTGTTCGCGGTGCTCGTGATCCTGGTGTTCCTCGCCTCGCTGCGCGCCACGCTGGTCTCCGCGATCTCGATCCCCCTGTCGCTGGCGGTCACGTTCGCGGCCATGAACCTCACCGGCTACACGCTGAACATCCTCACGCTCGCGGCCATGACCATCTCGATCGGGCGCATCGTGGACGACTCGATCGTCGTGATCGAGAACATCAAGCGGCACCTGTCCTACGGCGAGGACCGCGTCCACGCGATCGTCACCGCCGTGCGCGAGGTGGGGGCCGCGATCACCGCCTCGACGGTGTGCACCGTGGCCGTGTTCGCGCCGATCGCGCTGGTCGGCGGCATGGCGGGCGAGCTGTTCCAGCCGTTCGCCGTCACCGTGGCCATCGCCATGGGTGCGTCGCTGGTCGTGGCGCTGGTCGTGGTGCCGGTGCTGGCCTACTGGTTCATCAAGGTCCCGGCGCAGCCCGACGGCGGCGTCGCCCTGCGCGAGGCGGCCGAGGAGAAGGAACGGCGCGGTGTCTGGCAGCGTGCGTACGTGCCGTCGCTGGCCGCGGCGCTGCGCCGTCCCGCCGTGACCCTGGGCATCGCCGTGGCGCTGCTGGCCGGCACCGTGGCCCTCGTGCCCCGCATGGAGACCAACTTCATCGGCGCCGCCGGGCAGGACACCCTCTCGGTGACGCAGGAGTTCGAACCGGGCACGTCCCTGGCGGCGCAGGACGACGCCGCGAAGGAGGTCGAGGACGTGCTCTCGGGTGTCGACGGCGTCGAGACCGTGCAGACCACCGTCGGTTCCGGCGACGGCATGGCCGCCGCGTTCGGCATGGGCGGGGGCGGCAGCAGCGCCACCTTCGCCCTCACCCTGGACGAGGACGCCGACGGCACGGCCGTGCAGGACGAGGTGAGCGACGCGCTCGACGCCGCCACCCTGGACGGCGAGGTCACCGTGGCCGCGGGCGACGCCGGCTTCGCCAGCAGCACCGTGGACCTCGTGGTCACCGCGCCCGACGCCGAGGGCCTGGCCGAGGCGGCGAGCACCGTCGAGGACGCCGTGACGGACCTGGACGGCGTCGACGGCGTGACGAACAACCTCGCCGCGGAGCAGTCGACCGTGCAGGTGACCGTCGACCGGGACGCCGCGGCCGAGGCCGGGCTCACCGAGCAGGCCGTCTCCGGTCTGGTGGCCGGTGCCATGAACGAGTCCAGCATCGGCACCCTCGATCTGGCGGGCTCGTCGCGGGACGTCGTGGTGGCGGGCGACGTGCCCGCGACGACCGACGAGATCGAGGAGATCCAGGTGCCGACGGCCGCAGGGATGATCCCGCTGAGCGACCTGGTGACGGTCGAGCGGGTGTCGGCCCCGGCGTCGGTCACGCGGGTGGACGGCGAGCGCAGCGCCACCGTCGCGGTCACGCCCGCCGGACAGGACCTGGGCTCGCTGACGGTCACCCTGACCGAGGAGATCGACGGCCTCGACCTGCCCAGCGGCGCGGAGGTGACCATGGGCGGCGTGGCGGCCGACCAGGCCGACGCGTTCGCCGACCTCGGCCTGGCGCTGCTGGCGGCCATCCTCATCGTGTACCTGGTGATGGTGGCGACGTTCCGGAGCATCGGGCAGCCGCTGATCCTGCTGGTCTCTGTGCCGTTCGCGGCCACGGGCGCGCTGGGCGCGCTGCTGCTGACCGGGACGCCGCTCGACGTCGCCGCTCTGATCGGCCTGCTGATGCTGGTGGGCATCGTGGTGTCGAACGCGATCGTGCTCATCGACCTCATCAACCAGTACCGCGCCGACGGGCGGGCCCTGGACGAGGCGGTCCGGGAGGGGGCACGGCAGCGTCTGCGGCCCATCGTGATGACGGCAGCCGCGACCATCCTCGCGCTGACGCCCATGGCGTTCGGCCTCACCGGCGGCGGGGCGTTCATCTCGCAGCCGCTGGCGCTCGTGGTGATCGGCGGGCTCGTCTCCTCGACCCTGCTGACGCTCTACGTGGTGCCGGTGATCTACACGCTGTTCGAGCGCCGGTCGGAGGACCGCACCTCCAAGCGTGCAGCGCGGGCGGTACGGCGCGCTGAGAAGGCGCAGGCCAAGGCGGCGGAGGCGGCCCGCGTCGCGCAGCGCCTGGCCGCGGACACGGCCCGGTAGGCAGTCGCCGGGCGCCCGCGGACTGAGCGGGCGCCCGGCGGACGGGCAGGCGGTCACCCCGGGCGGAGGTGCCCCGGGCCGAGCTGCCCCAAGCCGAGCCGCCCCAAGCCGAGCCGCCCCAGGCGGACGTGCCCCGGGCGGAGGTGCCCCGGGCGGAGGTGCCCCGGGCGGAGGTGCCCCGGGCAGGTGGGTTGCGCTGTGTAGACAACGTCTACACAGCGCAACGCACCTCCGTCGCCATGTGTCTCCGCGGGGCGCCGCGATCCATCCGAAATCGTAGAGTTGTCCCGTGACGGACACCCCCGCGACCTCCCCCGAGCCGTTCGCGCCCCGCACCGCCCCCGAGGCGATCGAGGACCTGCGCGCCCGGCTGCGGATGACCCGCTGGCCCGACGCGCCGCAGGACGTGGGGTGGACGCTCGGCACGGACCTCGACTACCTCCGCGACCTGGTCGCGTACTGGGCGGACGGCTTCGACTGGGCGGCGCAGGAGGCCGCGCTGTCCCGGCTGCCCCGGTTCCGCACCCGGGTCGGCGGACTGGGGATCCACTACGTGCACGCGCGCGCCGTCGCGCCGTCCGGCCCGGTGCTGCCGCTGGTCCTGTGTCACGGCTGGCCCGACGCGTTCTGGCGGTACTCGAAAGTGGTCCCGCTGCTGACCGACCCGGGCGCGCACGGCGCCGACCCGGCCGATGCCTTCGACGTCGTGGTGCCCGACATGCCAGGGTTCGGGTACTCGGACCGGCCGTCCGGGCAGCCGCTGAGCTCGATCGCCGTCGCCGACCTGTGGGCCGCGCTCCTGCGCACGCTGGGCTACGAGCGGTTCGGCGCGGCGGGCGGCGACATCGGCAGCCACGTCAGCCGCTACCTCGCGCTCGACCACCCCGACCGGGTGGTCGCCGTGCACCGGATGGACGGCGGCCTGCCCGTCTTCGCCGACGACCCGGCAACCCTCCGGCCGCAGGAACGGGCCTGGTTCGCCGAGGCCGCCGGCTGGAACGCCGCCGAGGGTGCGTACGGCGCCCTGCACCGCACCAAGCCGCAGACCCTGGCGGCCGCACTCACCGACTCGCCCGCCGGCCTGGCCGCGTGGATCGTGGAGAAGCTGCACTCCTGGAGCGACGGCGGCATCGAGCGCTGGTCGCGGGACGACGTGCTCACGCTGCTGTCGATCTACTGGTTCACGGGGACGATCGGCTCCTCGACGCGCATGTACACCGCCAACTCCGCGATCCCCGCCGCACAGCTGACCCGCCGGGTCGAGGTGCCGTCCGGGTTCTCGCTGTTCCCCGGTGACATCGTGCGGCCTCCGCGCGCCTGGCTGGAACGCACGGCCAACACCGTCTCGGTGACGGAGCCGGCGCGCGGCGGCCACTTCGCCCCTTTCGAGGAACCGGAGCTCTACGCCGAGGAGCTCCGCGCCTTCTTCCGCCCGTACCGCCGGACCTGAACCGGGCCGCCCACCCCTGCCCCGCCTCATCCCTGCCCCAAATCGGCAGTTTGCCCCACGAACTCGGCAGTTTGCCTCGAGGTCGGCACAGGCCTGTACCGACCTCGACGCAAACTGCCGACCGGCACAGCGCACGGCGCGCAGCGCACACCGCAGACTGCCGCAGCGCGCACCGCTACCTGCCGAGCTGAACCGCCCCTCAGCGAGCCGCCGTGCTCACCACTGTGCCGACGCCCCTCGCGGTGACACCGTGCGGGGCACGCCCCAGGGGTTGTCGTCGCGCAGCGGCGGCGGCAGCAGGGCCTGCGGGGCGTCCTGGAACGTGACACCGCGCAGGAAGCGAGCGATCGCGGCGGTGCCGACCGACGTGCCGTCCGTGGTCGTCGCGGGCCACGGCCCGCCGTGCTGCATCGCGGGGGTCACCGCGACACCCGTGGGCCAGCCACCCAGCAGCACGCGCCCGGCGTGCTCGCCGAGCCGGGCCACGAGCGCCTGCAGGTCCGCGCCCGTCTCCCCCGCACCGAGGTGCAGGGTCAGCGTCAGGTTGCCCGGGAACAGCTCGCCGACGACGGCGGCCAGGTCGGTGCCGCGCGGGTACTCGACGATGACGGAGAACGGCCCGAACACCTCGTCCAGCAGCGCCGGCCCGGCCGTCCGCAGCACGTCCAGCGGCACGGAGACGAACGTCGGCGTCGCCCACCCCTGGCCATCGGTGTCCCGCCGGAACCCGCCGGGGCGCACCACGCGGACCCCGTCCACCCCCAGGACCTCGGAGACGCGCCGCTCGTACCCGTCCGCGATCGACGGGTTGAGCAGCCGGTGCTCGGCGACGTCCGCGGCGGCGGCGACCACGGCGTCGTCGTAGGCCGTGCCCTCCGGGACGAGCAGGAAGCCCGGCTTGGTGCAGAGCTGCCCGGCCGATCCGGAGACGCTGGCGACGTACCCGGCCAGCAGCTCGCCACCGCGCTCCTCCAGCGCCGCTGCCGAGACGAGCACCGGGTTGACGCTGCCCAGCTCGCCGAAGAACGGGACCGGGTCGGGCCGGGCGGCCGCCCGCGCGGCCAGGAGCTGCCCCACGCGCTGGGACCCGGTGAAGGCCGCGGCCCGCACCGCCGGGTGCTCCAGCAGCGCCACGCCGGCGTCCTGGCCCGTGACGAGCTGGAGCGTGCCCTCCGGCAGGCCGGCCTCGACCAGCGCGCCGGCCACGAGCTCTGCGACCCGCTCCGACAACCGGGGGTGACCCGGGTGCGCCTTGACGATCACCGGGCAGCCCGCCGCGAGCGCCGCCGCCGTGTCCCCGCCGGCCACGGAGAACGCGAACGGGAAGTTGCTGGCCGCGAAGTTGAGCACGGGGCCCACCGGCCACAGGCTGCGGCGCAGGTCCGGGCGGGGGCCGAGCACGAAGTCGGGGTCGGCCTCGTCGAGGCGCACGTCGAGATAGGCGCCGTCGGCCACGACGTGCGCGAACAGCCGTAGCTGCACCCGGGTGCGGGTGAGCTCGCCGCGCAGCCGGGCCTCGGCAAGGCCGGTCTCCTCCTGGGCGATCGCGACCAGCTCGTCGGCGTGGTCGCCGAGCGTCGCGGCGGCGGCGCGCAGGGCTCCCGCGCGGACCTCGGGCGGCGTCTCGGACAGCGCGGTGAACGCCTCGGCGGCGAGGCGGGCGACGTCGTCGACGGCGAGGTCGGGTGCCGTGGTGGCGGTCATGGGTGTCGGCTCCTCAGCGGTTCTCGGGCGGGCTCAGGTGGTGCGGTCCGGCGGCCGGGCAGGGTCGGCGCCCGCCTCCGGGACGGGTCAGAAGACGAACCCGGTGGGGAACGGGTCGCTCGGGTCGAGCAGGTAGTTCGCGGTGCCGGTCACCCAGGCGCGCCCGGTGATGGTGGGCAGGACGGCGGGCAGGCCGGCGACCGTGGTCTCCCCCACCAGGCGCCCGACGAACCGGCTGCCGATGAACGACTCGTTGACGAAGTCGGTCCCCAGCGCCAGCTCACCGCGCGCCCACAGCTCGGCCATGCGGGCCGAGGTCCCGGTGCCGCACGGCGACCGGTCGAACCAGCCGGGGTGGATTGCCATGGCGTGCCGGGACAGCGTCGCGTCCGAACCGGGGGCGATGAGCTCGACGTGGTGGCAGCCCTCGACCCCGTCGAGCTCCGGGTGCCTCGGCATGGCGGTCTCGTTGATGGCGTCCATGATCGCGAGCCCGGCGGACAGCACGTCCTGCTGGCGCTCGCGGTCGAAGGGCAGCTTGAGGTCGTCGAGGTCGACCAGGGCGTAGAAGTTGCCGCCGAACGCCATCGAGTAGGGCACGGTGCCGTAGCCGGGCACCTCGACCTCCTGGTCCAGCGCGGTGACGAAGCTGGGCACGTTCTCGATGGTCACGGCGTCCGCGTGGCCGTCGCTGACGGCGACCTTCGCGACCACCAGCCCGGCGGGCGTGTCGAGCCGGATCTCGGTGACCGGCTCGACCACGTCCACCATGCCTGTCTCGACCAGCACGGTGGCCACACCGATGGTGCCGTGCCCGCACATGGGCAGGCAGCCGGACACCTCGATGTAGACCACGCCCCAGTCGCAGTCGGGCCGGGCGGGCGGCTGCAGGATGGCGCCGCTCATCGCGGCGTGCCCCCGCGGCTCGTTCATGAGGAACTGCCGCAGCTCGTCCATGTGCTCCATGAAGTACAGCCGGCGGTCGTTCATGGTCTCGCCGGGGATGAGCCCCACGCCGCCGGTGACGACGCGCGTGGGCATGCCCTCGGTGTGCGAGTCGACGGCGGTGATGGTCCTGCTGCTGCGCATGGCGCCTCCCTGTGCTCGGCCCGGCCCGGTCAGCGCGAGGCGATGTAGCTGAGCGCGGCCTCGGTGTCCTTGCGCACCTGCGCCTCGTGCTCCGCGGACAGCGGGCCGCGTGGCGGGCGGGTGGGCCCACCGTAGCTCTGCCCGGCGATGTCGATCGAGTGCTTGATGGCCTGCACGAACTCGGTGCGCGAGTCCCAGCGGAACACGGGCACGAGGTGGCGGTACAGCTCGCGTGCCTCGTCGATCCGGCCCGCGGTGACCAGGTCGTAGATCTCGACGGCCTCGCGCGGGAACGCGTTGGGGTACCCGGCGAACCAGCCGACGGCGCCCGCGACCAGCGACTCGAACAGCAGGTCGTCGGCCCCGGCGATCACGTCGAGGTCGGGGGCGAGCTCCTTGATCTCCAGGACCCGCCGCACGTCGCCGGAGAACTCCTTGACGGCCACGACGTTCTCGAGCTGGGCGAGCTCGGCCAGGATGTCGGGCGTCAGGTCGACCTTGGTGTCGATCGGGTTGTTGTAGACCATGATCGGCAGGCCCACCTCGTTGACCGCGGCGTAGTGGGCGATCACCTCGGACCGGTTGGCCCGGTAGAGCGTGGGGGGCAGCAGGAGCACGCCGTCGGCGCCGTCCTCGGCGGCGAGCTCGGCCCAGTGCCTGGCCTGGTGCGAGCCGACGCCGTGCACGCCGGCCACGACGAGCCCGCGCCCGTTCACGGCCTGCACGGCGGTCTGGATGACCCTGCGACGCTCGTCGTCGGTGAGGGAGGAGTACTCGCCGAGCGACCCGTTCGGGCCCACGCCGCGGCAGCCGTTGTCGATGAGGAACTCGCAGTGTGCGGCGAACTTCTCGTGGTCGACGGCGAGGCCCGCGGGCGCCGACTCGTCGGGCGTGAAGGCGAGCGTGGTGGCGACGATGACGCCGCCGAGGTCGAAGCGCTGGTTCATGGGAGGTCTCCTGTGGTTGTGATGCTGTCGGAAGAAGAGGTCGGTGGTGCGGGCAGGGCCGCGAGGTCGCCGAGCCGGACCGGCACGACGAGGGAACGCCGGTCGACGCCGGGCGCGGCCCCGGCGTCGCCCAGCAGCTCCTGGAGCGTGCGGCCGCACGTGCGGGCCTGGCACGGGCCGAGCCCGGCGCGGCTGGTGAGCTTGACGGAGCGGGCCTCGCGCGAGCCGGTCAGGTCGACCACCTCGCGCACGCGGCCGTAGGTGGTCTCCTCGCAGCGGCAGACCACGGTGTCGTCGCTCAGCCAGCGGACCCACCCGCCGCGGATGCCGTGGGCGGCCTCGATCCGGGCCGCGAAGCCGCGCGCCCGGTCCCGGGCGCGCACCGCGCGGGCAGCAGCGGCCGACCCGAGGTCGTCCCCGGCCGCCGCCGTCCCGGCCACGGTGCCCTCCGCGAGTGCGGCGTCCGCCCCGCCGATGCCCGTGATCTCCCCCGCGGCCCACACGCCGGGTACGGACGTGGCCTGCGCGGCGTCGACCACCACGAACCGGCCGGGCGTCAGATCGCATCCGGCGGCGATCGCCAGCTCCAGGCGCGGCGTGAACCCGTGGCTCACGGCCACGGCGTCGGCCGCGACCTGCCGTTCGGTGCCGGGGACGGGTGCCCAGCGCGCATCCAGCCGTGCGACGGTGACCGCCTCGACCTGACCGTCCCCGTGCGCGGCCACCACGGCCTCGCCGGGACGCCAGGGCACGCGGTGCGCCGCCAGCTCGCGGACGTACCCGGCGAGCTCACCGGCCTTGCCGGCCGCCCCGAGCAGCTCCCAGGGCCGGTCCAGCCAGCGCGCGAGGGCGCCGGTCCGGCTCGCCTCGTGCACCCCCAGCACGCGGGCCCCGGTACGCAGCAGCGACGAGGCGACGGGCAGCAGGAACGGCCCGGCCCCGGCCACCACGACCCGGCGCCCGACGGCGACCCGCTCCCCCTTGGCCAGCGCCTGCGCCGCCCCCGCCGTGTACACGCCCGGGAGCTGCCAGCCCGGGAACGGGAGGGTCCGGTCGTGGGCGCCGGTGGCCAGCACCAGGGCGTCGGGCTCCAACGGTACGGCCTCGCGGCCCGCGCCGTCCGGCTCGCCGACGAGGACGTTGAGGCGCACGCCGTGGTCGAGCCGCTCCAGGGACCACACCTGCGCCGACGGCAGCACCGTGACGGCCGGGTGCGCGAGCAGGCCCTCGCTCAGCGCGCGGTAGGTGCCCCACCGGTGGTGCAGCACCTGCTCCTGCCCGGCCGGGCGGACGGCGGGCAGGTGCCGCCAGTACTGGCCGCCGAGCACGTCGGCGGCGTCGAGCAGCGTGACCCGAGCGCCGGCGTCCGCGGCGGCCCGCGCGGCGGCGAGTCCCGCAGGTCCCGCGCCCACGACGACGACGTGCCGCGCGCTCACCGCTCCCCCTCCGGCCGGTCCGCCGGGCCGCCCTGCCGCACCACGACGTCGCCGTCCTGCGCCCGGCGCAGGCAGGCCCGCACGTCCCGCAGGCCGTTGACCTCCACGAGGCAGTCGAAGCAGACGCCGATGCCGCAGAACACGCCGCGCGGCGCCCCCTCCCCGCCGGTCGTGCGCCACTGGCGCCGGCCGGCACCGAGCAGCACGCCGGCCACGGTCTGCCCGGCGGTGCCGGTGACGGCCTCGCCGTCGACCCAGACGGTCAGCGGCTGGTCCGGGCCCGGCCGCACCGGGTCGGCACCGGGTGGTATCCGGCGTGACGTCATGGTCGTGCTCCCTCGTGGTCGTTCTCCGGCGCGCCGGGGCGCAGCGCGTCGAGCGCGGGCCGGCCGGCGGCGTACGGGCGTGGGTCCACGGCGGGCGCGGACCCCAGCAGCGCGGCGGCCAGCAGGTCGCCGGTGGCGGGAGCCAGGCCGACCCCCGCCCCCTCGTGGCCGGTCGCGAACCAGAGCCCGGCCAGGGCCGGGTCCGCGCCGATCACGGGCAGGTGGTCGGGCATGTACGGCCGGAAACCGAGGTAGGTGCGCATGACGCCGGTCCGGGCGAGGAACGGGAACACCGCGACCGCGCGCCGTGCCATCTGGGCCAGGACGTCGGCGCGCAGCCGGTCGTCGAAGCCCACCTGCTCGCGGCTCGACCCGATCAGCACCGTCCCGCCCTGCGTGGACTCGACCACCGCGGAGGTCTGCAGCTCGGCGCCCGCGGACTGCGTGGCGGCGAAGTAGTCGCCGTCGTACACCTTGTGCCGGATGCGCTGCCGCATCGGCGTAGTCACGAGCACCATGCCGCGGCGGGGCCGCACCGGCAGCCACGAGCCGAGCCGCCGCGCGACGTCACCCGACCACGGACCGGCCGCCACGACCACGTCGCCGGCGGGAACGTCACCCTGCGTGGTGGTGACCCCGGTCAGGCGGCCGCCGTCGAGCAGCGGGCCGGTCACCTCGACCCCCGTGCGGACCACGGCTCCCGCCCGGCGCGCGGAGGCGAGCAGCGCCTCCGCCGCGGCCACGGGCTGCACCTGTGCGTCCTGCGGGTAGTGCACCGCTCCGACGACGCCGGGGGCGAGGTCGGGCTCCAGCTCCCGGGCCTGCCCGGGGGTGAGCTCCACCGCCTCGACGCCGGCCGCGCGCTGCGCGCTCGCGAAGGTGCGCAGCCCGTCCAGGCCGTCGCCGGAGGTGACCACGACCAGGCCGCCCTTGGCCTCGTGCTCGACCGACGGGAACCGGGGCCCGAGCTCGTCCGCGAGCTCGCCGGCCAGCTCCGCCCAGCGCCGCAACGACACCCGGGCCAGCTCCAGCTCCGCGCCGGGTCCCTTGTCCGAGACCAGCAGGTTGCCCTCGCCGTGCGCACTGGTGGCCGACGCCGCCGCGCCCCGGTCCAGCACGGTCACCCGTGCCCCGGCCCGGGCGAGGGACCGGGCGCACGCGGCGCCCACGATCCCGGCGCCGACGATCACCACGTCCGCGGTCACGTCCACCCCTCCTCCGTCGGCCGGCAGCCCGGTCGCCCTGTCCGCCTCATGCCTGCTGTCAGATTCCTGCTGTCAATTGCTGCTGTCACACGCTGCTGTCACACGCTGCTGTCACGGGCCCCGCCGTCGCCGGGCCCGCTGTCCGCCGCGCCCCGTGCCGGGCGCTCCCGCTCAGTCCTCGGGCTTGCCCGCCCACGTGCCGAGCGAGTGCCCGATGTGCCGCTCCATGAGCGCCTTGGCGCCCGGGCCGTCGCCGGCCGCGAGCAGGTCGAGCAGCTCGTGGTGCTCCTGCGCGGAGCTGGCCAGGGTGCCGCTGGCGACCATCGTGGACAGCCCCAGCAGCCGCGCCCGGTCGCGCAGGTCGGCCACGATCTCGCCGGCCACCGGGTTACCCAGCAGACCCATCAGCCGCAGGTGGAACGCCTGGTCGGCCTGCAGGTAGGCGACGAGGTCGCCCGTCCGTGCGCCCTCGACGATCTCGTCGGCGAGCGCACGGAACTCCCCGAGCTGCGCCACGGGGAACGACCTGGCGAGCCGTTCCATCCAGACCGGCTCGATCACGAGCCGGACCGCGGCGACGTGCCGCAGCGTCTGGTCGCTCACCCGCGTGACGCGGAATCCCTTGTTGCGCACCGCCTCCAGGAACCCGCGCCGCTCGAGGTCGAGCACGGCCTCCCGGACCGGCGTCGCGGACACGTCGAACCGCGCGGCCAACGTGGGCACCGAGACCAGCTCACCGGGCTCCAGCTCGCCGGCGACGATCGCCGCCACGAGGGCACGGTGCACCTGCTCGCGCAGGCTCGCGACCGGCGCGAGACGACGGACCGAGGGGGTCGATGATGCTGAGCTCATGGTGCTCTCCAGGGGTCGGGCTACGACAGTAGAATATTACACACGACGGAGAACTCGTCGTCAACGCCGCCAGAGGGTACCTGAGCGCAGCCCGGTTCGCCGGTCTTTCGCCCGCCAGAACCCGCGTTATTTCGCCGAAACGCGACGTTTACATTCACCCCGTCGACAGCACCGCTTCATCTCAGTAACATATCACGCATCACATATCGAAGGCGGGTCGGGTCGACGACGACCCCGCCGCGCCCGGGCCCTACCCGTACGACCACCCGACGCAAGTCACCGATCGAGAGGCCACACCGTGAAGCACCATCGGATCGCGACAGCAGCCATCGCCGTCGTCACGACTCTCACGCTCGCCGCGTGCGGCGGCGGCAGCAGCCAGAACGCCTCCTCCGGGGGCGGCGGGTTCACGGCCGAGCCCGCCACGGGCGGAACCGTCCACGTGCTGCAGAACGCCGACTTCTCCTACCTCGACCCGGCCCGCGGCTGGGACGGCGGGGTGAACAACTTCTACCGGCTCGTCTACCGCCAGCTCACGACCTCCGCCCCGGGCTCGTCGGACAACCCGACCGAGATCGTCCCGGACCTCGCCGAGTCCCTCGGTGAGGTGTCCGAGGACGGCCTGACCTGGACGTACACGCTCAAGGACGGGCTGAAGTTCGGCAACGGCGACCCCATCACCTCGGCCGAGGTGAAGTTCGGCATCTCCCGCGCGTGGGACCCGGAGATCGGCATCGGCTCCCCGTACCTCAAGCAGGTCATCGACGCCCCCGAGGGCTACGAGGGCCCGTACCGCACCGGCGACCTGCCGACCATCGAGACGTCGGACGAGAAGACGATCGTCTTCCACCTCAAGGAGCCGTTCCCGGAGTTCGACGCCGTGCTCTCCCAGGTGAACGCCACGCCGTTCCCGGAGGGCACCGGCGCCGGGGACGAGTTCATCCACGAGATCATCGCCTCGGGCCCCTACCAGCTCGCCGAGTACGTGCCGGGCAGCACCATCAAGCTCGAGCGCAACGAGAACTGGGACCCGGCCACCGACGAGGTGCGCGCCGCCAAGCCGGACGCCTGGGAGTTCACCATCGGCCTGGACCCGGCCACCATCGACGAGCGCCTGATCGCCGGGCAGGGGGCGGACGTCAACGCGATCGCCGGCACCGTCCAGCCCGCCACGCTCCCCCGCCTGCAGACGCCGCAGCTCAAGGAGCGCACGCTGCAGCTGCCGGGCATCTGCACCACGTACATGGGTCTGAACACCACCAAGAAGCCGCTCGACGACGTCCGGGTGCGCCAGGCCATCAGCTACGCCATCGACCGCAACGCCATCGTCAACGCGAGCGGCGGCACGCAGCTCGGCGAGCCGTCCACGACGATCCTGCCCAAGACCGTGGCCGGTCACAAGGACTTCGACCTGTACCCGTCCGCGGACGGCACGGGCGACGTCGAGGCCGCGCAGAAGCTGCTGGACGAGGCCGGGCTGTCCGACGGGTTCACCCTGACGCTCGACATCCGCGCCCAGGAGTCCATGCAGGCCCAGGGCGAGGCGGTCCAGCAGGCGCTGGAGCGCATCGGCATCACGGTCGAGCTCAACCTCATCGACACCGCCACCTACTACGAGACCATCGGCACCCCGTCGCAGCAGCACGACGCCGCCATCACGGGCTGGTGCCCGGACTGGGCCTCCTCGGCGGCCACCTTCATCCCGCCGCTGTTCGACGGCCGGAACATCTACGAGAAGGGCAACTCGAACCTCGCCCAGCTGAACGACGCGGACGTCAACGCCCGGATCGACGAGATCAAGGCGATGACCGACATCGACGCCGCCAACAAGGAGTGGGGCGACCTCGACGAGCAGATCCTCGAGCTGGCCCCGATCGTGCCGCTCATGGTCGCCAGGACCGTGTCGCTGCCCGGCGAGAACGTGACCGGCCTGTTCTCCTCGGCGAACGCCGCGACCGGCGGCATCGACTACGTGGGCGTCGGTCTCAAGGACCCTGAGAAGGGCTGATCCATGACGTCCTCCCCGACCGATCTCACGACGGCGAAGCCCGTCGAGGCCGGGACCGACGCCACCCCCGGGGCGCCGGCGGCAGCAGCCGCCGGCGCCGTCCGGGCGGGTGCCGGCGGTACCTGGCAGGCCCTGCGCCGCGACGTCGGCGCCATGCTCGGGCTCGGCTACATCGTGCTCGTCACCCTGGTGGCGATCCTCGCACCCGTGCTCACCTCGATCAGCGGCTGGACGCCGTACGCGTTCGACCAGACCGCGATCGACCCCAACCTCGGCGGCATGCCGATCGGCCCCTGGGGCGGGGTCAGCGCCGAGCACTGGTTCGGCGTCGAACCGGGCAGCGGCCGCGACATCTTCGCCCGCATCGTCTACGGCGCGCGGGTGTCCATGAGCATCGCGCTGTCCGCCACCGTGCTGACCACGGTGCTGGGCGTCTCGCTCGGGCTCGTGGCCGGGTACTTCGGCGGCCGGGTCGACCTGGTGATCTCGCGCGTCATGGACTTCCTCATGGCCTTCCCGGCGCTGATCTTCATGATCGCCGTGCTGTCGGCCCTGCCGGCGAGCAACCGGTCCACGCTGCTGGTCGTGGTCATCTCCGTGTTCGGCTGGCCCTACCTGGCGCGCATCGTGCGCGGGCAGACCATGTCCCTGGCGCAGCGCGAGTTCGTCGAGGCGGCCCGGGCGGCGGGCGCGAGCGGCACGCGCATCGTGTTCCGCGAGATCCTGCCCAACCTGCGCTCCACCATCATCGTGATGGCGACGCTGGCCGTGCCCGGCTACATCGGCACCGAGGCCGGGCTGTCGTTCCTCGGCGTCGGCGTGGTACCACCCGCACCGAGCTGGGGTCAGATGATCGCGGCCTCGGTCAAGTGGTACGCCGTCGACCCCGCGTACTTCGTCTTCCCCGGCGCGTGCCTGTTCCTGCTCGTGCTCTCGTTCACCGTGCTCGGCGACCGCCTGCGCGCCGTCGTCGACGCCCAGGAGGGTCGCTGATGCCAAGGTTCCTGCTGACCCGGATCACGTCGGGACTCGGCGTGCTGCTGCTCGTGTGCCTGTTCACGTTCGTGGTCTTCTTCGCGCTCTCGCCGGACCCTGCGGTACAGATCTGCGGCAAGAACTGCACGCCCGAGGTCATCGACCAGATCCGCGGCAACCTCGGGCTGGACCAGCCGTTCTGGACCCAGTTCTTCCACTTCGTCGTCGGCATCTTCGCGGGCCGGACGTACGGCGAGGGCGCGGGCGCCATCGAGTGCGCCGCGCCGTGCCTCGGCTACTCGTTCCAGTCCAGCCAGGCCGTGTGGGACATGATCATCCAGCGGCTGCCCGTCTCGGCGACCATCGCCGTCGGCGCCGCCGTGCTGTGGCTGCTCGCCGGGCTGGCCGGCGGCCTGCTCAGTGCCGTCAAGGAGGGCACGTTCCTCGACCGGTTCACCACCGGCCTGACGCTGACCAGCATGTCCATCCCCAACTACGTGCTCGCGCTCGTGCTGCAGTACGTGCTGGTGGTCCAGCTGCAGTGGCTGCCGTTCCCCCAGGCCGTCTCCTTCACGGACGATCCCGCGCAGTGGTTCGCGAACTTCATCATGCCGTGGATCGTCCTCGCCGTCGGCTACGCGGCGTCGTACACGCGGCTCACCCGGGCCAACGTGCTCGACGTGCTGCGCGAGAACTACGTGCGCACGGCCTACGCCAAGGGCCTGGCGCAGCCGCTGGTCTGGCGGCGGCACGCCCTGCGCCCGGCGCTGACGCCGATCGTGACGATCTTCGGGATGGACTTCGCCGGCCTGCTGGGCGGGGCGCTCATCACCGAGACCGTGTTCGGCATCAACGGCGTCGGCAAGATGGCCGCCGACTCCATCGCCCGCAACGACCAGCCGGTGATCATGGGCGTCACGCTGCTGGCCGGGTTCCTCGTCGTGGTCGGCAACATCGTGGTCGACGTCGTGTACACCGCCATCGACCCGAGAGTGCGGGTGAACGCATGAGCCTGCTGACGGTACGCGACCTCACGGTCACCTTCCCCACCCCGCGCGGGCCGCTCGACGCCGTCCGCTCCCTCGACCTGGACCTGGAGCCCGGCGGTGCGCTGGGCATCGTGGGCGAGTCCGGCTCCGGCAAGTCCATGACCAGCCTGGCGATCATGGGCCTGCTGCCCCGCGCCGCACGCCGCACGGGCAGCGTGCTGCTGGGCGACCAGGAGCTCGTCGGGATGTCCGAGGCCGGGCTGCGCCGGGTGCGGGGCGACCGCGTCGCGATGGTCTTCCAGGACCCGCTCTCCTCCCTCAACCCCTACTACACGGTGGGCCTCCAGATCGAGGAGGCCTACCGGGCGCACCGCCCCGGCACCACGCGGCGCGTGGCCCGGCGGGTCGCGATCGAGGCGCTGGAACGCGTGCACATCCACGACGCCGCCCGGCGCGTGGACCACTACCCGCACCAGTTCTCCGGCGGCATGCGCCAGCGCGTCATGATCGCCATGGCCCTGAGCACCGAGCCCGAGCTGCTCATCGCCGACGAGCCCACCACGGCGCTCGACGTCACCGTGCAGGCGCAGATCCTCGACCTGCTGCAGGAGATCCGGCGCGAGACCGGCACCGGCCTGGTGCTGATCACGCACGACCTGGCCGTGGTCAGCGAGGTCACCGACCACATCGTCGTCATGAAGGACGGCGAGTGCGTCGAGCGCGGTGCGGTCGAGCAGATCTTCACCGACCCGCGCCACCCCTACACCCGGGCGCTGCTCGACGCCGTGCCGCGCATCGACGACGAGATCGGCGAGCTGCGGGCGGTCACGAGCGCACCGAACGAGAAGGACGGAGGCGCCGCATGAGCACCCCCCTGCTGAGAGCCACCCACCTCGTCAAGGAGTTCCCCGTCCTGGGCACGGGCGGGCTGCTGCGCCGTCCGGACACCTTCCGGGCCGTGGACGACGTGAGCTTCGAGATCCACCCGGGCGACACGCTCGCCCTGGTGGGCGAGTCGGGTTCGGGCAAGTCGACGACGGCGCGGCTGGCCGCCCGGCTGCTGGACGCCACCTCGGGCACCGTGGAGCTCGACGGCGAGGACGTGACCCGGCTGGGCCGGGCCGACCTGCGCCGGTTCCGCAGCGACGTGCAGGTGGTCTTCCAGGACCCGTTCTCGTCGCTCAACCCGCGGCACACCGTGGAGCGCATCGTCACCGCTCCCCTGGTCTACCAGCAGCGCAGCATTCCCGGCGGGGCCCGCGCGTTCACCCGGTCGCTCATGGAGCGGGTGGGGCTGGACCCGGACCACTCGCAGAAGTACCCGGCGCAGTTCTCCGGCGGGCAGGCGCAGCGCATCGGCATCGCCCGTGCGCTCGCCGTCGGGCCGCGCGTCGTCGTGTGCGACGAGGCCGTCTCGGCCCTGGACGTCTCCGTCCAGGCGCAGGTCATCAACCTGCTGCGCGACCTGCAGCGGGAAGAGGGCCTGACCTATCTGTTCATCGCGCACGACCTGGCGGTGGTGCGGCAGATCGCCACCCGGGTCGCGGTGATGACGCAGGGCCGCATCGTCGAGCAGGGCGACCGGGACGCCGTCTTCGACAGCCCGCGGCACGAGTACACGCGCAAGCTGCTCGACGCCGTGCCCCGGATCCGTCCCGAGTGGGAGGCTCAGCGGCGGCGCAACGCGGCGCTCGCCGCGGAGGGGGCCCGATGAGCGCCGCCTGGACCACGTACCTGCTGCCCGGCATCGGCGTCCGCGAGCGCCGTCTCGCCGTGCCGCTGGACCGGAGCGGTCGCCTGCGCGGGGAGGTGTCGTTGCTGGTCCGCGAGCTGGTGGACCCGACGCGGCGCGACGAGGACCTGCCCCTGCTGGTGTACCTGCAGGGCGGGCCGGGCGGGGCCAACCCGCGACCGCTGCGCCGGGACGGCTGGCTGGACGTGGCGCTGCGCGACCACCGCGTGGTGCTCGTGGACCAGCGCGGCACGGGCGGCAGCTCGCCGCTGGACGGCGAGGCGCTGGCGGGGCTGGGCGCGCGCGAGGGCGCCGACCTGCTGGCGTGCTACCGCGCGGACTCGATCGTGGCCGACCTGGAGGACGTGCGCCACCAGGTGTACGGCGGGCGGCCGTGGACGACGCTCGCGCAGAGCTTCGGCGGCTGGATCACCCTGACGTACCTGTCCTTCGCCCCCGAGGCGCTACGCGCCTGCTATGTGGCGGGCGGCATCCCGGGCACGCCGCCCGACGCCGCGGAGGTCTACCGCCGCACGTTCGGCCGGGTGGCGGCCAGGACCGCGGAGTTCTACCGGCGCTACCCGGCCGACGTCGACGCCGTGGCCGCCATCGCGGACCGGCTCGCGCAGGGCGACGTCCTCCTGCCGGACGGCGACGTGCTGACCGTCCACCGGTTCCAGTCCATGGGCATCGACCTGGGCATGAAGCCGGGGCCGGAGCGCCTGCACTGGTTCGTGGAGAAGGCGTTCGCCGCGCCGGGCCGGCTGTCGGCGGGGTTCCTGCAGGAGGCGATGGTGCGCACGGCGCAGGCCGACGGCCCCCTGTTCTGGACGCTGCAGGAGTCGATCTACGGCCACGGCGCGGGCGGCCCCACGGGCTGGGCGGCGCAGGGCGAGCGCGACCGGCGCCCGGAGTTCGGCCCGGAGCGGCGTCCGCTGCTGTTCACGGGCGAGATGGCGTTCCCGTGGATGTTCGACGAGATCCGCCTGCTGCGCCCGTTCGCGGGTGCGGTGCACGAGCTGGCGGCGCGCCAGGAGTGGTCGCCGCTGTACGACCTGGACCGTCTGGCGGCCAACGAGGTGCCCCTGGCGGCCGTCGTCTACCACGACGACATGTTCGTGGACTGCGGCCTGCAGCTCGACACGCTCTCGCGGGTCGGGTCGGCGCAGGCGTGGGTCACCAACGAGTACGAGCACGACGGGATCGGCGACGGGCGGGTGCTGGAGCGCCTGCGGGAGCTGGTCCGCGACCGAGGAGGAGAGATTCGATGACGAACCCGGAACGCCCGCCGTACGCGGGCACGCGTGCGCCGCGCCTGGTCGAGAGCGGCGGCTTCAACGACTACATGGCACGCGGCTGGGGAGCGCCCGACGTCGTCGTGCCGCTGCCCGCGGGTGCGGCCGAGGCCGCGGCCGCACACCGTGCGCGCCTCTCGGAGCGCATCGGCGCGGCCGACGTCGTGGTGGGCGCGGGCAGTGCCGCCCTGCGCAACGGGGACGTGCAGTACGGCTTCCGCGCCGACAGCGACTTCGTGTGGCTCACGGGTGCGCAGGCCGAGGCCGGCGTGCTGGTCCTGCGTGCCGTCGGCGACGGCCACGACGCGACGCTCTACCTGCCGCCGCCCGCCAAGCCCGGCGACCCCGCGTTCTTCGGCAACGCGGCGTACGGCGAGCTCTGGGTGGGACCGTCGCCCGACCTGGCCGCGTGGGCTGAGGCGCTCGGCATCCCGGTCGAGCCGCTGTCCGCGCTGGACGGCGTCCTGGAGGGCCTGGGCGGGGCGCTCGCCACGCCGTCGGTGGACGCCGACGTGGTGCGCCGGTTCGGCCTGAAGCCGTCGGAGGACCTGTCCCGCGCGCTGTCCGACCTGCGGATGATCAAGGACGACTGGGAGGTCGCCCAGCTCCGGGAGGCCGTGGACCACACGGTCACCGGGTTCGAGGCCGTGGTGGCCGAGCTGCCGCGCGCGATCGGCGGGCTGGGCGAACGCTGGCTCCAGGGCACCTTCGACCGGCACGCCCGCACGTTCGGCAACGGCCCCGGCTACTCGACGATCGTCGGCTCCGGTCCGCACGCCCCGACCCTGCACTGGGTGCGCTGCGACGGGCCCGTGCTGCCCGACATGCCGCTGCTGCTCGACATGGGCGTCGAGGCGAGCTCGCTGTACACGGCGGACGTGACGCGCACCGTGCCGCCGACGGGCACGTTCAGCACGGTGCAGCGGCAGGTGCACGACCTGGTCGAGAAGGCGCACCGCGCCGGCATGGCCCAGATCCGGCCGGGCGTGGAGTACCTCGACTTCCACTTCGCCGCGATGGAGGTGATCGCCCAGGGCCTGCACGACTGGGGGCTGCTGGACGTGTCGGTCGACGAGGCCCTGTCCCCCGGCGGGCAGCAGCACCGGCGCTGGCTGGTCTGCGGCGTCGGGCACCACCTGGGGCTGGACGTGCACGACTGCGCCCACTCCGACTACGCCGCCTACCAGGCCGCGCCCCTGGCCCCCGGGGTGGTGATGACGGTCGAGCCGGGCCTGTACTTCCACGCCCACGACGAGACCGTGCCGCCCGAGCTGCGGGGCATCGGCGTCCGCCTGGAGGACGACCTGCTCGTCACGGCCGACGGCGCCGAGGTGCTCTCGGACGCGCTGCCGATCGACGCCGCCGGCATCGAGCGCTGGACCGCGGAACGGCTCGGCGATGGCTGAGGCCGTGCTCCCCGCCCCGAGCCGCCCCACCGTCCCCGCCCGGGTGGCCGAACCGTTCGGCCTGGACGCCGTCGCGCTGCACGAGGGGATCTTCACGCGGGCCCGGGACCAGGTGCTGCACCTGGCGCGCGTCTACCCCGTCGACCGGCTCCTCGCCGTCTTCCGCGCCAACGCCGGCCTGGACACCCGCGGCGCACTGCCGCCGGGCGGCTGGGAGGACTTCGGCCACGCCGACGAGGAGGCGTGGGGCCCCGACGACTACCCCGGCCGCGAGGCCGCGCCCACGGCCAACCTGCTGCGCGGTCACTACGCCGGCCACTTCCTGTCGATGCTGGCGATGGCGGCGGGCGGTGCGGACGACGACGTCGTGCGCACCGAGCTGCGTGCCAAGGTCGACGAGATGGTCGAGGGGCTGCGGGAGGTCCAGGAGGCGCTCGCGGCCACCGGCCGGTACAGCCACCCGGGGTTCCTGGCCGCGTACGGCGAGTGGCAGTTCTCCCGCCTGGAGCACCTGGCTCCCTACGGCGAGATCTGGGCGCCGTACTACACGTGCCACAAGATCATGGCGGGCCTGCTCGACGCGCACCGGCACACGGGCTCGGCCACCGCGCTGGAGGTGGCGGCGGCGATGGGGCGCTGGGTGCACGGCCGGCTCTCCGTGCTGCCGGCCGAGCAGCGCGCCGCCATGTGGGCCCTGTACATCGCGGGCGAGGCGGGCGGCATGAACGAGGTGCTGTGCGAGCTCGCGGTCCGCACCGGCGAGGAGATCTTCGTCGGGACGGCCCGCCTGTTCGACCTGGACTCCCTGCTGGACGCCGCCGCCGAGGGCCGGGACGTGCTGGACGGCATGCACGCCAACCAGCACGCCGCGACGCTCCTGGGCTACCTGGCCCTGCACGACCTGACGGGTGAGGCGCGCTACCGCGACGCCGTCGTCCACGTCTGGGACATGCTCGTGCCCGGCCGCACGTTCGCCCACGGCGGCTCGGGCGAGAACGAGCTGTGGGGACCGGCCGGCGCCGTGGCCCGCGACATCGGCACCCGCAACGCCGAGACCTGCGTGGCCTACAACATGCTCAAGCTCGCCCGCGCGCTGTTCGAGCGCACCGGTGACGCGCGGTACGCCGCGTACTACGAGCGGGCCGTCACCAACCAGGTGCTCGGCTCGCGGCGGGACGCCGGCTCCGACGACTCCCCCGAGGTCACCTACATGTTCCCGGTCCACCCGGGAGCCCTGCGCGAGTACGACAACGTGGGCACGTGCTGCGGTGGCACGGGGCTGGAGAACCACGTCAAGTACCAGGACTCGGTGTACTTCCGGTCCGTGCCGGGCGCCGCGCGCACGCTCTGGGTCAACCTGTACGTGGCCTCGGCGCTGGACTGGGCCGAGCAGGACGTGCGGGTGGTCCAGGAGACCGCCTACCCGCTGGAGGGCACCAGCCGGATCACGGTCGACGCGACCGGCGACCTCGAGCTGCGCCTGCGCGTGCCGGACCAGGCCGGGTTCGGCGTGCGCGTCGACGGCGAGGCGCAGCCCGTCCGGGACGAGGGCGGGTACGTCGTGGTGCGGCGCGACTGGACCCCCGGCACGGTGGTCGAGATCGCCCTGCCGCTGGCCCTGCGCGAGGTGCCCGCGCCGGACGACCCGTCGCTGGTCACCCTGGAGCTCGGGCCGACCGTGCTGCTGGCGCGCAGCGAGGCCACGACCTGGTTGCCGCTGTCCGCCGCGACGTGGCGGCGCCTGGACGGGACGCTCGACGCCCCGCTGGACCCGGTCGGCGACGGCACGTGGCGGCTCGGGGACCTGGTCCTGGAGCCGGCGTGGTCCGGGTCCGACGCCCGCTACCACATGTACCTGCGCCGCGCGGACGCCCGCATCGCGTTCGCCGGGGCACGCACCGACGTACCGAACGTCGCGCGCGAGGACGGCCGTACCTTCCTCGACGTGCTCTGGTCGGACGGCGGCTTCGCCTCCCGGGCCGGCCTGCTCCGGGCGGTGCTGCGCACCACCCGCGAGTTCGTGGACCTCGGGCTGCTCGGCGCCGCCGAGGCGGAGGCAGTCCTGGAGGCCGCCGTCCGCTCGTCCGTCGGCGAGGTCACGGACACGGCGGCCGAGGCCGCGTTCCTCGCCGAGGCGCAGGCGGACCTGCGGACCACGGCTCGCGCCGGGTCCGCTCCCCGCGTCGACCTCGTCGCGGCCACGACCCCCGCCGTCACGGGCTGGTACCGCCGGCCGGCCGAGCTCACCGTGACGGCCCGCGCCGACGCCGGTGAGCCCACGGTCGAGACCCGGGTCGGCGACGCGCCCTGGACCCCGGCGGGGGCGGAACCGCTGGTCGTGGGCGACGGCGTGCACACCGTACGGGCGCGGGCGACCGACCGCGACGGACGCGAGCGGCACGTCGTCCGCGAGGTGAGCGTCGACACCGCACCGCCGGTGACCACCGCGACCGTCCGGCGCCTGGGCGCCCGCGGCGTCGAGATCAACCTGACGGCCACCGACGACGTCTCCGGCGTGGACAGCATCCGCTGGAAGGGACCCGACACGTTCTGGGCCACCTTCCGGGAACCGTTCGCGCGGGCGCTGTCCGACGAGCCCCAGGTCATCGAGTTCACCGCGACCGACCGCGCGGGCAACGCGGAACCAGTCCGCACCCTGGTGCTCCCGCCCGCCGGCTGATCCCGGCACCCGCCGTGCAGGTCGTTCCGGCGACCTGCACGGCGGGCGGCGCCGCACAGGACCAGCGGAACGCCCACGGGCGACGGTCCGGCTCCTGGACCGGCCCAGGAGCCGGGATGTCAGTGGCGGCGCCTACGGTCGTCCCATGAGCGAGCCACGGCCCTTCACGATCGACGTCCCGGACGACGTCCTGACCGACCTGCGCGAGCGCCTGGCCCGCAGCCGCATCCCCGACGACTCGCCACGGCGGCCGCCGTCGGGCATGACGGCCGGCTACCTGCGCGAGCTGGTGGAGCACTGGATCGGCTGGGACTGGCGGGCGCGGGAGGCGTGGCTCAACGAGCACCCGCAGTTCACGGCCCGGATCGACGACGTCGACCTGCACTTCGTCCACCGCCGCTCGGACCGGGCGGACGCCCCCGCGCTGGTCGTGATGCACGGGTGGCCGCACACGTTCGCGCTCCAGCTCGACTTCGCCGACCTCCTGCCCGACGTCCACGTGGTCGTGGCGAGCCTGCCCGGCTTCGCGTTCTCCTCGCCCTACGCGAAGGGGGCGATGACGGAGACGCGGCTCGCGGCCACGATGCACGCGCTGATGACCGACGTGCTGGGCTACGAGCGGTACGTCACCTACGGCGAGGACGTGACCGCGAACGTCAGCGACCTCGTCGCGGCACGGTACCCGGAGCACGTGGCGGGCATCGTCGCCACCCACGCGCACTTCCCCACCCCGCAGGAGCGGGCGGCCGACGACGACCGGGCGGTCCGCGACTTCTTCGCCCGGATCGCCGCGCGGCACACGACCGACGGCGCCTACGGGCACGTCCAGGCCACCCGGCCCGACACGCTGGCGACGGCGCTCGACGACTCCCCGGCCGGCCTGCTGGCCTGGCTGACCGAGAAGCTCGTCGAGTGGAGCGACACGCCGCCGGGTGACCCACGCGCGGTGGAGCGCCGCATCTCGCGCGACCGCATCCTCACCGAGGCCACCATCTACTGGGTCACCCGGACGATCGCGTCGTCGTTCCGGCCGTACTACGAGGGCGCCGACCAGCCGGGACCGATCCCGCCGACGACCGTGCCCGCGGCCGTGCTCGTCCAGCGGCACGAGGCGGACTACCCCGAGTCGCTCGCGCGCCGTCACTACCTCGACCTGCGCACGTTCGACCGGCTCGTCGAGGGCGGCCACTTCACGGTCGGCGAGGTGCCCGGGGAGATGGCGGCGCGCGTCCGGCAGTTCCTCCGGTCGCTGGAGCCGCGGTGAGGAGCAGACAGCCTCAGGCCACCGGCTTTAGCCGGATCACCGGGAACTTGCGGTCGGTGTGGGTCTCGTACTCCTTGGCGTCCGGCCAGTACTCCGCCCAGAGGCCGTACAGGCGCTCCCACTCGGTGTCCCCGGGGCGGACGACGTCCGCCTTCGCGCGCAGGGTCCGGTCCCCCACCTCGATGGTCACCTCGGCGGGGCCGTCCTCGACGTTCGCGACCCAGGCCGGGTCCTTCGGCGCGCCACCCATCGACCCGACGACCAGATAGGCGTCGCCGTCGGTCGCGGCCACCAGCGGCGTGATCCGCTCCGTGCCGCTGACGCGCCCGACGTGGTGCAGCAGCACGAGGCGCTTGCCCAGGAAGTGCCCTCCGGCGACGTCGGCGCCCAGCACGCCCGCGTTCGCCCGGAACGCCTCGATGATCTGAGTGTTCATGTCTGCCATGTCGTCCTCCTCGTCCGCCCGCCGGCCACCCGGCGGAAACCTAACCGGACTTTACCCCGGTTAACGCTCCGGCGATAGCATCCGCCCATGAGCACACCCATGACGTGGGGCACACCGCAGCCCGAGCGCGCCGACGCCGCGCGCAACCGGCAGGTGCTGCTCGCCACGGCACGGGAGCTGCTGGCGGAGGCGGGCCCCGAGTGCCTCACCATGGACCTGCTCGCCGAGCGGTCGGGGCTCGGCAAGGGCACGGTGTTCCGGCGCTTCGGTAGCCGCGCGGGGATCTTCCAGGCCGTCCTCGACGACGCCGAGCGCGACCTGCAGCAGCAGGTGCTCAGCGGGCCGCCCCCGCTCGGCCCGGGCGCACCCCCGGTCGACCGGCTGATCGCCTACGGCACGGCCCGCATCCGCTTTCTCGCCGAGCACCGGGCCGTCGCGCGCGCGACGATCGACGGCCGCGGCTCGGCCGAGCGGAGGCCACCCCTGACCGAGATCCATCTCCGGGTGCTGCTGCGCGAGGCGGCCCCGGCGGGCGCGGACGTCGACGTGCTGGCCGCACAGCTCACGTACGCGCTCGACGGGCCGCTGCTGCTCCAGCTCGTCGCGGGCCCGGACCTGGCCCGGGGCACCGAGCGGTTCGAGTCGGGCTGGCGCTACCTGGTCGAGCGCCTGTGCGGCCCGCCGGACGGCCGCCACGAAGACGGCCGGCCCGGCTGAGGCACCGCCTCCTCACGCGTGCGTCGGCGCCTCGTGCCGGGCGTGCTCGGCGGGTTCGAGCTGGAAGGTCGAGTGCTCCACGGACACGTCGAACTGGGTGGCCACGCACCGCTGGAGCGCGTCGAGCACGGGCGGCGCGTGCCCGTCCCGGAAGCAGGCGTCCCGCACCACGACGTGCGCGCTGATGGTGGGCAGGCCGGTGGCGACCAGCGACGCGTGCAGGTCGTGCACGGACTCGACGTTCTCCACCTCCAGCAGCCGGGCGCGCACCTGCTCCAGGTCGATGCCGGGCGGCGTGGCCTCCAGCAGCACGTTCGCCGACTCCACCAGGAGCCGCACGGCCCGGGGCAGGATCAGGACGGCGATGACCAGCCCCGCGACGGCGTCGGCCCGCTGCCACCCGGTGGTCGCGATGACCACCGCGGCGACGATCACCGCGACCGAACCCAGCGCGTCGTTCACGACCTCCAGGAACGCGGCACGCAGGTTGAGCGACGCCGACCTGCCCCCCGCCAGCACCAGCAGGGCCACGACGTTGCCCGCCAGGCCCACGACGCCGAACACCAGCAGCCCCGGCCCCGGCGCCTCGGCCGGCCCGACGAGGCGGCTCACCCCCTCGACGAGCGCGTACACGCCGACGGCGAGGAGCACGGCGGCCTGGGCGAGCGCCGCGAGGATCTCGGCCCGCCGGAAGCCCCAGGTCCGCCGCGGCGAGGGCGGGCGCAGGGCGAGCGAGGCGGCGAACAGCGCGATGGCCAGCCCCGCGACGTCGGTCAGCATGTGCGCGGTGTCGACCAGCAGCGCGAGGCTGCCGGTCAGCACCGCACCGACGGCCTGGGCCAGGAACACCGCAGCCGTGATCCCGAACGCGACGGCGAGCCGGCGGCGGTTGCCCTCCTCGCCCGCGGCGCCGTGCGCGTGCCCGTGCGCGCCGTGATGGTGGTCGGCCATGGTTCGCTACCTCTCGTCCTCGGTGCCGTGGTCGTGGGCACCCGCCGGGGCTCCCGTCAGCGCGAGCAGCCGCTCGGCCGCGGCCAGCACGTCGAGCATCCGCTCCGGGTGGGTCAACGAGTAGACCGATGCCCGGCCCTGCGGCCGGGACTCGACCAGACCGCAGTCACGCAGGCAGGCGAGATGTTTCGAGACGGTCGACTGCGCGAGCCCCAGGTGACCGGTCAGGTCCACGACCCGGTGCTCACCCAGCCGCAGGTGCTGCAGGATCACGAGCCGTGACGGGTCTGCGAACGCGTGGAACAGGTCCGCGGACGCCGCCGGCGACTCCACGACCGACTCGTCACCCAACCCATCGCCCAACTCATCGTCTACAGCCTCTGTCATCGCCATCTGGCGATGCTAACATCCGGCCGCGACGCGGGCACCCCAGGCGACCGCCGTCGCGTCGAGCAGTTTGCCCCACGGCGTCGGGCGCACGCCGAGCACAAGAGCCAGCGCGCGGGCAGAGCTATTAGTCATACAGGTTGCTGACTTGTATGCTCGAACCACCCACCCGCAAAGGAGCGACATGACCTACCAGCCCGACGCCGTCCGGGCCGTGCGGCTCTCGACCGTCACCCTGCCGCTGGCCACCGCGATCTCCGACGCCAAGGTCTTCACCGGCCGGCAGAAGCCCATGACCGAGGTCGTGCTCCTGCTCGCGGAGATCACCACCGAGCAGGGGTTCGAGGGCCTCGGGTTCTCCTACTCCAAGCGCGCCGGCGGCCCGGCCCAGTACGCGCACGCCAAGGAGGTGGCGCAGGCCGCCGTCGGCGAGGACCCCAACGACATCGCCAAGCTCTACACCAAGCTGCTCTGGGCGGGCGCCTCCGTGGGCCGGTCCGGCGTCGCGACGCAGGCGCTCGCCGCGATCGACATCGCCCTGTACGACCTCAAGGCCAAGCGCGCCGGGCTGCCGCTGGCCAAGCTGCTCGGTGCGCACCGCGACTCCGTGCGCACCTACAACACCTCGGGCGGCTTCCTCAACGCGAGCATCGACGAGGTCAAGGACCGCGCGAGCCGGTCCATCGCCGAGGGCATCGGCGGCATCAAGATCAAGGTCGGCCTGCCCGAGGGCGCCACAGACCTGGCCCGGGTCGAGGCCGTCCGCGAGCACATCGGCCCCGACGTTCCGCTCATGGTCGACGCCAACCAGCAGTGGGACCGCACCACCGCCCTCCGGATGGGCCGCCGCCTGGAGCAGTACGACCTCGTCTGGATCGAAGAGCCGCTGGACGCCTACGACGCCGAAGGGCACGCCGCGCTCGCCACCGCGCTCGACACGCCGATCGCCACGGGTGAGATGCTCGCGTCGGTCGCCGAGCACGAACGCCTGATCGCCACCCGTGCGTGCGACATCATCCAGCCCGACGCCCCGCGCGTCGGCGGCATCACGCAGTTCCTGCGGCTGCTCACCCTGGCCGACCAGGCGGGCCTGGACCTCGCACCGCACTTCGCGATGGAGATCCACCTGCACCTGGCCGCCACCTACCCGCGCGAGCCGTGGGTGGAGCACTTCGACTGGCTGGACCCGCTGTTCAACGAGCGGCTGGAGACGAAGGACGGTCGCATGCTCGTCCCCGACCGCCCCGGCCTGGGTGTCACGTTCAGCGACCAGGCCCGCGCCTGGACCACGGACACGGCACTGTTCGGCCCGTCCTGATCCCCCGCCGCACGGACGGCACGAGCACGCACCGAGATGGAAGCATGAGGCCATGGCCCGGACGTTGAGCGGAACCCTCGTCGAGACCCTGCGCACGCGCATCGCCAACGGCGACATCGCCCCGGGCGAGAAGCTGCCCAGCGAACCGCGCCTCGCCGTCGAGCACCAGGTCAGCCGCACGGTGGTGCGCGAGGCCATCGCCCGGCTGAACCTGGAGGGCCTCGTGCACACCCGGCGGGGCAGCGGCAGCTACGTCCTGACCCCGCCGGCCGACGACGCCGCCCCCGTCGCCCGCTCCCTGGCCGACCGGATCGCCCTGGTGGAATACCGCACCGCGCTGGAGACCGAGGCCGCGGCGCTCGCCGCCGCCCGGCGCACGCCTGCGCAGCTCGCGGCCCTCGGCGACCGGCTGGACGCGCTGGCATCGGCCCATGCACATCCGGCCACGGCCGTGCAGCACGACTTCGCGTTCCACCGCCTGGTGGCCGAGGCGGCGGGCAACAGGTTTCTCCTGGAGGCCCTGGACCGGCTCGGCCCGCAGATGATCGCGATGCCGCGGGGCCGGCTCGCGCCGTCCGAGGGCGCCCGGAGCGGTGACGCGCACGACGGCGGCCGGTTCGCCGCCGTCGTCCACGAGCACCGCGCCGTCCTCGACGCGCTCACCGCGCAAGACCCGCTCACCGCGGCCGCGGCGATGCGGCTCCACCTGACCTCCACCCGCCACCGACTGGAGGCGGAGGCCCCCACCGCCTGACCCCGGCGGCGGGGGTGAGCCGGGCGTCAGCGCGGGGGTTTCACCGCCAGCACCGGGTGGTCGGCCTGGAGCAGGATGCGCTGGGCCACCGAGCCCATGATGAACTTGCCGACCGTGCTGCGGCGGCGCAGGCCGATCACGATCAGCGAGGCGTCGTGCTCGGCCGCGAGGTCGAGGATCTCGTCGGTGAAGTCGTCGCGGTGCGCGCCACGGACCACCCGTGCCCGCACCCCTGCCCCCTCGGCCTGCGCCAGCACCCGGCCCAGGTCCTCGTCGGAGGCGACCGTGGTCTCCACGAGGGACCCCTCCCGTGCCGAGTTGAGGACCAGCAGGTCCTCACCGCGCAGCCTGGCCTCGGCGACGGCCGCGCGCACGGCGGCCTCCCCCGCGGGCGTCGGGACGTACCCCACGACGATGCTCATACGGACTCCTCCTCTCGGTTCTTCGGGGACCCGGCCTCGACCGGCACGGTCCGCCGGGCACGGACCGAACGGATCAGGGGCAGCACGGCTACCACCACGAACGCGACCAGGAGCGTCGCGGAGATGGGGCGCGTGAGGAAGCCCGCGGCCGAGCCGTCGAACAGGAGCAGCGAGCGCCGCAGGCTGTCCTCCAGCAGGGAGCCCAGCACGAACGCCAGCACCAGCGGCCCGGGCTCGAAGCCGAGCTTCTTCATGAGGTAGCCGACGGCGCCGAAGACGACCACCAGGAGCACGTCGAACACCGAGTTGTTGATGGTGTAGGCGCCGATCATCGTGATCAGCGCGGTGACCGGCGCGAGGATGGCGGCCCGCACCCGCAGGATGCGGACGAAGACGCCGACCAGCGGGATGGACATGATCAGCAGCAGCACGTTGCCGATGTACATCGAGTTGACGACGCCCCAGAACAGCTCGGGGTGCTGGGAGACGAGCTGCGGGCCGGGGGTGATGCCCTGGATGAGCAGCGCCCCGAACATCAGCGCCATCGTCGCGTTGGCGGGGATGCCGAGCGTGAGCAGCGGGATGAACGAGCTGGTCGCGGCGGCGTTGTTCGCCGTCTCCGGGCCGGCCACACCCTCGATGGCGCCCTTGCCGAACCGGCTCGGGTCCTTCGCGCGCTTCTTCTCCGCGGCGTAGGCGGCCATCGAGGCGATGGTCGCGCCGCCGCCGGGCAGGATACCCAGGAAGAAGCCGAGCACCGACCCGCGGGTGACGGCGCCCGAGGACTCCTTGAGGTCCTTGCGCGACGGCCAGACGTTGGCAACCTTGCCCGGCGCCTGCACGGCACGGTGCCGCTCCTCCAGGTTGTAGAGGATCTCGCCCAGGCCGAACAGGCCCATGGCGACGGGGACGAAGTCGATGCCGTCGGCCAGGCTCAGGTTGCCGAACGTGAAGCGTTCGGCGCCGGTGAAGGCGTCGCGGCCCACGGTGGCCAGCAGCAGGCCGATCGCGGCCGCCACGAGCGCCTTCACCCGCGCGCCGGACGCGATGGTGGAGACCAGCAGGATGCCGAGCAGGGCCAGCGCGGCGTACTCGGGCGGCCCGAAGTCGAGTGCGAAGCCCGCCACCAGCGGCGCGAGGAACGTGAGCCCGACGATGGCCACGGTGCCGCCGACGAACGAACCGACGGCCGCAACTCCGAGCGCGGTGCCCGCCCGGCCATGCCGGGCGAGCGCATGACCGTCGAGCACCGTGACCACGGAGCTGGCCTCGCCGGGCAGGCGCAGCAGCACCGAGGTGATGGTGCCGCCGTACTGGGCGCCGTAGAAGATGCCGGCGAGCATGATGATCGCGGTGACGGGCTCCACGCCGTACGTCAGCGGGAGCAGGATGGCGATGGTGGCCGCCGGGCCGAGGCCCGGCAGCACCCCGATGAGCATGCCGATGACCACCCCGAGCAGGCAGTACAGGAGGTTCGTCGGTTCCAGCACGACGGCGAACCCGGCGGCGACGTTCTGCAGCGATTCCACGTGCTACTTCCCTTGCGGATCAGAGCGGGGGCGGGTCAGAAGAGGTGCGGGACGGTGGTGCCGAGCGCCCCGACGAAGACCCCGTAGAGCGCGCCCACGACCAGCACCGAGAACAGGACGGCGGACCGCCACGACTCGCCGCCGAGGAACTTCATCCACACGAGGCTCAGCAGCAGCGCCGGGATCTCGAACCCGATCACGGGCAGCAGCGCCACGAGGCCCAGCAGGGTGACGAGGCCGACCAGCGACAACCACGAGTACCGGGAGAACCGCTCCCCGTCCCCGCCGTGCCGCCCGACGACGACCTGGGCCAGCGACAGGACCACCACGGCGACGCTGATCGCCAGCGGCCACAGCCCGGCGCCGGGCCGCTCCAGAGTGCCCAGGCCCAGCGCCACGGCCCCGGCCGCGCCGGCCACGCCGACGCCGGCCGTGACCAGGCAGGCCGCGAGGTTCGCGACCGGCCCGCCGGACGGCGGCGCCTCCTCGGCGGGCTCGGCGGGCAGGGGCGCGTCCTCGGCGGGCCCGCGCTCGGCTCGTTCCTCCACGCCTGTCTCCTCGGTTGCCGTTGCCACGGATCAGCCCTCGGCGAGGCTGATGTCGTACTCCTCGGTGAGCGCCTTGTACTTCCCTGCCAGGTCGGTCCACTCCGTGGTGACCTCCTCGCCCGAGATCTCGTGCGGCGTCAGCAGGTTGTTCTCGTTGAACGAGGTGTAGGTGTCCGACGCGACGGCGGCGTCGATCGCCTCCACGAGCCGCGCCTTGACGTCCTCGGGCAGGCCCTTGGGCGCCGCGACCGCACGGAACTGCGAGACGGGCACGTCGTAGCCCTCCTCCACGGCGGTCGGCACGTCGGGCAGGAACTGGTTGCGCTCGGCGGAGAACGCGAGCAGCGGCACCACGTTGCCGGCGTCGATCTGCGGCTTGGCCTCACCGAGCTGCACCGTGGCCACCTGGACCTGGTCGCCGACGACGGCGGTCAGTGCGGGCGAGCCGGAGTCGAAGGGCACCGCGGTGCCGTCGATCTCGGCCTGCTTGAACAGCGCGGCCTGCGCGAGCTGGGAGCCGGTGCCGACACCCGTGGTGCCGTACTTGATCTCGCCGGAGGCGCCCTTGAGGTCCTCCAGGGTCTCGAAGCCGGACTCCTTGCTGGCGAGCAGCACGTAGTCGTCCTGGGACAGCCCCTTGAGCACCTCGAGGTCGTCCAGGCTCACGGCCTCGTCCTCGGAGACGGCCAGCGGCGTGATCGTGATGAGCGACGCGTTGAGCAGCACCAGCTCGTACCCGTCGGCGGGCTTCGCGGCGACCTCCTCGGTCGCCAGCGCGCCGTTGGCGCCGTCGCGGTTGACCACCGGCACGGCGACGCCGAGGTCCTCGGCCATGCCCTCGGCCACGGCGCGGGCGATCAGGTCGGTCGAACCCCCCGCCTCCTGGCCCACGGTGATGGTCACGGGACCCGACGGGAAGTCGGCCCCCGCGTCGTTCCCGCCGCCCACGTTCCCCCCGCACGCGGCGAGGGTCAGGGCGGCGATCGCGGCGGTGACGCCCAGCGCGGCCCGGCGGGCGCGGGGGCGGTTCTCAGTCGTCATCTCAGGCTCTCCTCATTGAGATCTCGCCGTCGGCACACCGGACGGCAGGAAGGTCGCGGACGGGCATCTGCCGGTCGGGCGTTGAGCATAGGAAGGCCATACGATGCCTGTCTAAGCCTCTTACTGCATTGCTTGATTCCCGGAATGCATCGAGTCTCGGAAAGGCCATCGTGTACACCCTCGATCAGGTCCGCTGCTTCCTGGCCGTGGCAGAGGAGCTCCACTTCGGGCGCGCCGCCGAGCGGCTCAACATGACCCAGCCGCCGCTCAGCCGCCAGGTGCAGAAGCTGGAGCGCGCCGTCGGCGTACCGCTCCTGGAGCGCGACAACCGGCACGTCGAGCTCACCACCGCCGGCGCCGTGTTCCTCCAGGAGGCCCGCCGCCTGCTGGCCGCCGCCGACGCCGCGCCGGCCCTGGCCCGCAGGATCGCGGCCGGCCGGGCCGGCGTGCTGCGGCTCGGGTTCACCGCCGCCTCCGGGTTCAGCCTGCTCGGCACGCTCGTGCAGGAGGTCGCCGAGTTCATGCCGGACGTCGACCTGGACCTCCAGGAGCTGGTCACGATCGAGCAGATCGAGGCCATCGGACGCGGCGAGCTCGACCTCGCGCTGGGCCGGCCCCCGTTCGACCAGGAGACCCTCGACTCCCGGCTCCTGCTGTCCGAGGATCTCGTGCTCGCGGTACCGCACGGACACCCGCTGACCCGGCTGGACCGGCCGGTCAACGGCCGCGACCTGCGCGACCAGCCCCTGATCGGGCACCACCCGACCAAGGCCCGCTACTTCTACGACATGGTGGTCCGGTACATCGCCGTCGAGCACGGCAACGTGGTGCACGTCGTCAGCCAGATCCTGACCATGTGCTCGCTGGTCGCCGTCGGCCGGGGCGTGGCGTTCGTGCCCGAGTCGGCACGGCTGCTCGGCCTGTCCGGCGTGACCTTCCTGGAGCTCGGCGACGTACCGCACGGCGTGGTCGAGCTGCACGCCATCTGGAACCGCGACTCGAAGAACCCCGCACTGCACGAGTTCCTCCGCTACCTCCGCCCCGTCCACGACTGAACGCGCCGCAGCGATACCCCTGCGGCATGAACCGATGCAACATCGGGCTTGGACAGGCATCGTGGACGGTTCTTAGGTTGGCGGCCGGACCTGCCGGGCATCGGCCCGTCACCACCGCACCAGCACGCCATCGCCGACGTCTGTCACAGGAGGGGCCACCGTGGCCACGTACGCACCCCAGGAGCTCGCCGCCGCCCTCAAGGACGGGCTGCTCTCCTTCCCCGTCACGCCGTTCACCGCCGACGGCGCGGTCGACGAGGCCCGCTACCGCGACCACATCGACTGGCAGTCGGGCTTCGAGATCGGCGGCCTGTTCGCCGCGGGCGGCACGGGCGAGGGCTTCAGCCTCACCCCGCAGGAACAGGCCCGCGTGGTGCGGCTCGCCGTCGAGACGGCGGGCGGACGCACCCCGGTCCTGGGCAGCGCAGGCGGCAACACGGCGCAGGCGATCGAGAACGCGCGCGCCGCGCAGGACGCCGGCGCCGAGGGCATCCTCCTGCTGCCCCCGTACCTCACCGAGGCCGACCAGGACGGGCTCCTGGAGCACGCCTCCGCCGTCTGCGCAGCCACCGGCCTCGGCGTCATCGTCTACAACCGCGCCAACGCCGTGTACTCGGCGCGCACCGTCGAACGGCTGGCCGACCGGCACCCCACGTTCATCGGGTTCAAGGACGCGATCGGCGACATCGAGCAGCTCAGCCGCGTGCACGCGACCAACGGCGACCGGCTCTTCTACCTGGGCGGGCTGCCCACCGCGGAGACCTACGCCCTGCCGCTGCTGCAGCTCGGCATGAGCACCTACTCCTCGGCGATGTACAACTTCGTGCCCGAGTTCGCGCTGGAGTTCTACCGCGACGTGCGCGCGCTCGACCAGGCGGCGGTCACGGAGAAGCTGCGCCGGTTCGTGCTGCCCTACCTCGACATCCGCGACCGCGCCAAGGGGTACGGGGTGTCCATCGTCAAGGCCGGCCTCAGGGCGGTGGGCCGGGACATGGGCAGCGTCCGCGCCCCGTTGCAGGACCTGACCGCGCAGGACCTCGCCGACCTCATCGCCCTGATCGACGCCGCCGGCGTCCGCCCCGCGAGCGCCACGAACCCCGCGGGCGCCACCGGCCCCGCCGCCCTGGCCGGCTGACCGACCCGCACCCGAGGAGACACCCATGACAGCCCACCTCACCGGCCACTCGATCGTCGCCGGCGCGTCCCTGCCGGGCACCGCCGGCACGTTCGCCGGGCAGGACCCGGCGACTGCCGAGGCGCTCGCCCCCGCCTACTCCCTGCTCGACGAGGCACAGGTCGCGCAGGCCACCGCCGCCGCACAGGACGCGTTCGCCTCGTTCTCCGCGCTCGCGCCGGAACCCCACGCACGGTTCCTGGAGCGCGTGGCGGACAACATCGAGGCGATCACGTCCGACGTCGTCGCGCGGGCCGTGCGGGAGACGGGCCTCCCGGCGGCCCGGCTCACCGGCGAGGTGGCCCGGACCACCGGCCAGCTCCGCCTGTTCGCGCAGGTCGTGCGGCAGGGCGACCATCGCGGTGTGCGGATCGACCCCGCCCTGCCCGACCGCACTCCCCTGCCGCGCGCCGACATCCGGCAGCGCAAGGTGCCCGTGGGCCCCGTGGCCGTGTTCGGCGCCAGCAACTTCCCGCTCGCCTTCTCCACCGCGGGCGGCGACACCGCCTCCGCGCTCGCCGCCGGCTGCCCCGTCGTCGTCAAGGCGCACAACGCGCACCCCGGCACGGCCGAGCTGGTGGGCCGTGCGGTGGCCGACGCCGTGGCCGCGTCGGGTCTGCACCCCGGCGTGTTCTCGCTGGTCTACGGTCCGGGCAAGGTCGTCGGCCAGGCGCTGGTGTCCGACCCGGTGATCCAGGCCGTCGGTTTCACCGGCTCCCGCGGCGGCGGCCTCGCGCTCGTCGAGGCGGCCGCCGCCCGGCCCGTGCCGATCCCCGTCTACGCCGAGATGAGCTCGATCAACCCGACGATCCTGCTCGACGGCGCTCTGGCCGGCGACGTCGACGCGCTCGCCACCGCCTACCTCGCGTCGGTGACCGGCTCGTCGGGCCAGCTCTGCACGGCCCCAGGTCTCGTGTTCGTGCCGGACGGCGAGCGCGGCGACGCGTTCGTGGCCGCCGCCGGACGCGCCGCGGCGGCCGCCGCCGGACAGACCATGCTCACCGACGGCATCGCCCGCGCGTGGCAGGACGGCGTGGACACGCTGGCCGCCCAGGACGGCGTCTCGCTCGTGGGTGCCGGGTCGCCGGGCGCGACGCGCAACGCCCCCGCGCCTGCCGTGTTCGCCAGCGCGGTGCCGACCCTGCTGAACAACCCAGTGCTGCAGGCCGAGATCTTCGGCGCAGCCTCGCTCGTGGTCCGGTACGACGGCGCCGACGAGCTGATGGCCGCCGTCGAGCACCTGGAGGGGCAGCTCACCGTGACCCTGCACCTGACCGAGTCCGACCGGGAGGCGGCTGCGGCACTGCTGCCCCTCCTGGAGCGCAAGGCGGGCCGCATCCTGGCCAACGGCTGGCCCACGGGCGTCGAGGTGGGCCACGCGATGGTGCACGGCGGGCCGTTCCCCGCGACGTCCGACGGGCGCACCACCTCGGTGGGCACGCTGGCGATCGAGCGGTTCCTGCGCCCGGTGGCCTACCAGAACCTGCCGGAGTTCCTGCTGCCGGAGCCGCTGCGGTCGGACAACCCGTGGCACCTGACCCGTCGGGTGGACGGCGTGCTCGACGTGGTGCTCGGCACGACGGGACCCGACGTCACGGACGCGACCAGCACGGACGGCACCCCCGCGGAGGCCGGCCGGTGAGCGCCCGCCCCACGATCGCGCGCGTCGAGGTGGTGCCCGTCGCGGGACACGACTCGATGCTGCTGAACCTGTCCGGCGCGCACGCCCCGTTCTTCACGCGGAACGTCGCGATCGTCACCGACTCCGACGGCCGCACGGGCCTCGGCGAGGTGCCCGGCGGGGAGAAGATCCGGGCGACGATCCAGGAGGCGGGCGAGATGGTCGTCGGGCAGCCGGTGGCACGGTACCGCTCCCTGTTGCGCTCGGTGTCGGCCGCGTTCGCCGATCGCGACGCGGGCGGCCGTGGTGCGCAGACGTTCGACCTGCGCACCACGGTGCACGCGGTCACGGCCCTGGAGTCCGCGCTGCTGGACCTGCACGGACAGGATCTCGGCGTACCCGTCGCGGAGCTGCTGGGCGACGGCGTCCAGCGCGCGGCGGTGCCCATGCTGGGCTACCTCTTCTACGTGGGCGACCCGGGGGCGACCGACCTCCCGTACCTGCGCGGCGACGACGAGTCCGACGCGTGGGGGCGGCTGCGCCGCGAGGAGGCGATGACGCCCGACGCCGTGGTCCGCCTGGCCGAGGCCGCCGCAGCGCGGTACGGGTTCACCGACTTCAAGCTCAAGGGCGGCGTGCAGGCGGGCGACCTCGAGGTCGACACGGTGGTGGCCCTCAAGGAACGGTTCGCCGACGCCCGGATCACCCTGGACCCCAACGGCGGCTGGCTGCTGGCCGACGCGATCCGGCTGGGCCGGCGCATGCGCGGCGTCGTCGCCTACGCGGAGGACCCGTGCGGGGCGGAGGGCCGCTTCTCCGGCCGCGAGGTCATGGCGGAGTTCCGCCGGGCCACGGGCCTGCCGACGGCGACCAACATGATCGCCACCGACTGGCGCGAGATGGCACACGCCGTGCGCGCGGGCGCCGTCGACATCCCGTTGGCCGACCCGCACTTCTGGACCATGGCGGGCTCGGTGCGCGTGGCCCAGCTCTGCCACGAGTTCGGGCTCACGTGGGGGTCGCACTCCAACAACCACTTCGACATCTCGCTGGCCATGTTCACGCACGTCGGCGCGGCGGCGCCCGGCGAGATCACAGCGCTGGACACGCACTGGATCTGGCAGGACGGGCAGGGCCTGACCACGGCCCCGCCACGCATCGAGGGTGGTGCGATCCAGGTGCCGACGACGCCGGGCCTGGGTGTGAACCTCGACCTCGACCGCCTGGCCGCCGCCCACGAGCTCTACCTGGAGCACGGCCTGGGGGCCCGTGACGACGCCCGGGCGATGCGGTATCTGATCCCGGACTGGACCTTCGACCCGAAACGTCCGTGCCTGGTCCGGTGAGCGCTCGTCTGAGTGCTGGGTGTTCGTCGGGCCCGTGCCCCGGGACCTCGCGGATGCCCAGCACTCAACGGGACGCGGGGCGGGGGCCGGCTATGCCGAGCAGGATGTTGGTGACCAGGGCGTCGGCGAACGACTCGGTGACCGGCTCGTCCGGGATGAGCAGCCGGTGGTAGACGGCGCCCCAGAGCTGGTCGACCACCACCTGCACGTCGACGTCGTCCCGGACCTGCCCCGCCTCCTGGGCCGCGCGCAGCCGCTCGGCCGCGAGGCGGCGGCGCTCGGACGAGTACAGCGTGCGGTAGGCGACGGCGAGGTCCTGGTCGGTCTGCGCCTGCCCGATGAGCTCCGTGAGGATGCGACCCGCGGGCGTCGCCGTCATCAGGTGCACGAACGCCCGGAGCTGGTCGCGCAGGTCCACGCGGATGTCGCCGGTGTCCGGGAACGCGAGCGTCTGCTCGACGGCGTGGAAGTAGCCGTCCAGGGCGAGCGCACCCCTGGAGGGCCACCACTTGTAGAGCGTGGTCTTGCTGACCCCGGCGACGCGCGCGACGCGCTCGAACGTCAGGTCGGCGATGCCCTCGGCCAGCAGCAGCTCGCCGACGGCGCGCAGCACGTCGCCACGCACCTCGTCGGCGGGCCGCCGCCCGCGGCCACGGCTACGGGCGGGCGGCTGGTCGACGGCGGCCGTCGTCGGCTGGTCAGTCATGTGCGCTCCTGTGATCCCCCGCTGCTGCACCCCGGACGCCCGCCAGCATAGGTGTGTGCCAGGCCTGCCGATCACCCGGCGGCACCGGCACCCCCCGCACCGCCGACCGCGACCGTCAGCAGGTCGGCCAGGCCGACACGGTCGAGGAACTCGCGACGGGTGCGGTCGGCGAGGTCCGAGACCGCTTCGGAGCCGTCGTCCGCCGGGTCGATGTGCACGCGGTACGGTCGCTGCCCGGCGGGCAGCGCCACGATGCGGGCGATCTCGTCGGAGACGAGCGAGACGTCGGCGTCGGGCGCCAGTGCGGCGAGCTTGTCCGCGACCTGGCCCATCAGCCCGGCGTACCGGGTCTCGTAGTCGGCCTCCACCGCCGCGTCGGCGGGGTGCCCGGCGTGCGCGAAGTGGTTGGTGCCGCTCGTGAACGAGCCGGGGACCACGATCGACGTCTCCACACCCCAGCGGGCCAGCTCAGCGGCGTAGGACACCGCGAGGGAGTCCATGCCCGCCTTCGCGGCGAAGTACGGCGCCAGGTACGGCGGGGTGCCGCCCTTCACGCTGGAGCTGGACACCCAGATCACGAGCCCCGCGCCGCGGCGACGCATACCGGGCAGCACGGCGCGGTTCACGCGCTGGGTCGAGAGCACGTTGACGTCGTAGAGCTGGGCGAGCTGTTCCGGCGTGAAGGCCTCGGCCGGGCCGACGACCATGTGCCCGGCGTTGTGGACCAGCACGTCCACCTGCCCGTGCTCGGCCTCGATCCGCTCCACGGCGCGGTCCACGGACTCCTGCGAGCTCACGTCGAGCTCGACCGGCCGCAGGTCCGCGTCGTGCTCCGCGGCCCAGGTCCGCGCGGCCGCGACCTGCGGCGCGTTGCGCCCCTCGGTCTCGCGCATGCCGGCGTAGACGGTGTGACCCGCCGAGGCGAGCGTCCGGGCCGTGAGGGCGCCGAAGCCGCTGGACGCCCCGGTGATGACGACGGTGCTCATGCCATCCCCCCGTTGGTGTAGATGACCTGCCCGTTGACCCACCGTGCGGGCCCGGCCAGGAACGCGACCGTCTCGGCGATGTCCTCGGGCTGGCCGAGGCGCTCGAGCGGCACGGCGTTCGCCAGGTTCTGGATGGTCTGCTCGTCCTTGCCGTCCAGGAAGAGCGGGGTGGCCGTGGGGCCGGGGGCCACCACGTTGACGGTGACGTCCTTGCCGCGCAGCTCGCGCGCCAGGATCAGCGTCATGCCCTCGACGGCGGCCTTGCTGGCCACGTAGGCGGCGTACCCGGGGAACTGCGTCCGGACCACCGACGTCGAGAAGTTGATCAGCGCGCCCCCGGACCGCAGCCGGTCCGCGGCCAGCTGGGACACGACGAACGTGCCCCGGACGTTGGTGCGGTGCATGCGGTCGAGGTCGGCCAGGTCGAAGCTCGCGACCGGGCCCAGGATCATGATCCCGGCCGTGTTGACGACGACGTCGACGCCGCCGAACGCCGCCTCCGTCGCGTCGAACGCGGCGGCCATCGCGGTCTCGTCGGCCACGTCCCCGCCGACGGCGAGCGCCTGGCCGCCGGAGGCCTGGACGGCCGCGACGACCTCGTCGGCCCGGGCCTGGTTGCCGGCGTAGTGGACGGCGACGGCGAACCCGTCGGCAGCGAGCCGTTCGACGACGGCGCGGCCGATGCCGCCGGACCCGCCCGTCACGAGGGCGACGCGGGTGCTGGTGTCGGTGGTGCTCATGAGGTGCTCCCTGGTCTCGATGTGGACTGCGCGTCCATATAAGCACAGAAGTGCACGTGCCGTCCATATATTCCCGCACAGCGGTCCCGGGAGACGACGAAGGTCCGCCCCCGGCCGGCGACCGCGCACGCCCGGAGACCGGGGAGCATGCGCGACCACCTGCCGGCGGCGGACCCGTTCAGACGGCGGCCGGGGCACCCCCAGAGTGCCCCGGCCGTCGTCGGTCCGTGAGGTCAGACGCCGGTGGGCTCGGCCACCTTGGCGCGCGCGCCGCCCGTGCGGCCCGCCTCGTCGGCGTCGCGGGCGGCGCCCGGAGCGCCGGCCTCGCCGTCGGCCGCGTCCTCCGGGCCGTGCAGGTCGGCTGCCGCGGCCTCGTCGAACGGCAGCGCGCCGGCCAGCACCTGGTCCACGCGGTCGCGGTCGATCTCCTTGGTCCAGGTGCCGATGATCACCGTCGCCACGGCGTTGCCGGTGAAGTTGGTCAGCGCACGGGCCTCGGACATGAAGCGGTCGATGCCCACCACGATGCCCACGCCGTCGACCAGGTCGGGCCGGTAGGTCTGCAGGCCGCCCGCGAGCGTGGCCAGGCCGGCGCCGGTGACCCCGGCGGCACCCTTGGAGGCGATGATCATGAAGGCGAGCATGCCGATCTGCTCGGGGATCGACAGCGGGGTGCCCATGGCCGAGGCGATGAACAGCGACGCCATGGTCAGGTAGATCGCCGTGCCGTCCAGGTTGAACGAGTACCCGGTCGGCACGGTGATGCCGACCACCGGCTTGGACACGCCCAGGTGCTCCATCTTGGCGATGAGGCGCGGCAGGGCCGCCTCGGACGACGACGTGCTGACGATGAGCAGGTACTCGCGCGCCAGGTACTTCATGAGCGAGAAGATGTTCACGCGGGCCACGAACCAGAGCACGGCGCCCAGCACCACGGCGATGAACACGATGCAGGTCAGGTAGAACCCGAGCATCAGCGTGCCGAGCGCGACGACGGCGCCCCAGCCGGTCTCGCCGACCACGCCGGCGATGGCGCCGAACGCGCCCACGGGGGCCACCCACAGGATCATCGTCAGCACGCGGAACACGATGGCCTGGATCATCCGGATCGCGTCGAGCGCAGGCTTGCCGCGCGCACCGAGCTGCTGGATCGCGAACCCGACGAGCAGCGCCACGAACAGCGTCTGCAGCACGGACTCCCCGGTCAGCGGCGAGACGAGCGTGGTGGGGATGATGCCGAGCACGAAGTCGACCAGGCCCTCGGCCTCGCCGTCGGCCTCGTAGCTGGCGTCGGCGATGTTCAGGCCCTCGCCCGGGTGCAGCACGTTGCCGACGACCAGGCCGATGAACAGCGCGAACGTGGACATCACGAGGAAGTACAGCAGGGCCAGCCCGCCGACCCGGCCCACCGTCGCGGCCTTCGCGATCGAGCCGATGCCCAGCACGATGGTGCAGAAGATGACCGGCGAGATCATCATCTTGATCAGCGCGACGAACCCGGTGCCGAGCGGCTTCAGCGCCACTCCGGTGTCCGGGGAGGCCAGGCCCACGACGACACCGGCCACGACGGCCACGATCACCGCGATGTACAGGTAGTGACTCTTGTCGAGCCGGCGGCGCGGGGTCGTCCCGGCACCGGCGGGCTGCGTGACAGCCATGGTGGTTTCCTCTCACGACGCTGTGTGGTCAGCGACCAGGGTGCTGTCCCGGCCGCCGGAAACCCCCATTGCGTACATAGTGTTCTCGCGGTGCGCCCCGATGGTCGGTGGCACGGCGCGCGGGGGCCACAATGGGTCCGTGGCGCAGCGGCGGGGTGCGAGTATCGCGAGGTGGTTCCTCGCCGTGCACACGGCCCTGCTCTTCGCGGGTGCGGTGATCGTGTTCGGCCTGCTGGCCGTGGACGCGCGCTCCTCGGCGGAGGCGCACGCGGCCACGGAGAGCACGGACCTGGCGGCCACGGTGGCCGCGGAGGCGCTCGTGATCGACACGGTCGCCCGGGCGCACGCCGACGCCGCCGACGACCGTGAGGGTTCGGTGGCCGAGGCCTCCGCGCAGCTCCAGCCGTACGCGGAGCGTGTCATGGAGGCCACCGAGATCGACTACCTGACGGTCATGGACACCGACCGCACCCGGTACACCCACCGCAACGCGTGGCAGATCGGCCACCCGTTCGTGGGTTCGACAGCGCCCGCGCTGCGTGGCGAGACGTTCACCGAGGTGTACGACGGCACGCTGGGGCCGTCGGTGCGCGCCGTCGTCCCGGTGGTGACGCAGGACGGCGAGGTGGTGGGCATGGTGTCGGCCGGCGTGACGCTGGACCGGCTGTGGGACAGCATCGTGCCCCGCCTGCTGGTGGTCGGCGTGGCCACGCTCCTGGCGTTCGCGACGGGCGCCGTGGCCGCGACGCTGCTGGCGCGCCGGCTGGACCGGATCACCGAGTCCCGCGGCCCGGACGAGCTGGCACACCTGTTCGCCGCGCACGAGGCGGTGCTGCACTCGGTCGAGGAGGGCATGCTGCTGGTCGAGCACGGCACGGTGGTGCTGGCGAACGACGAGGCGCTGCGCCTGCTCGACGTGCCCGACCTGGCCGCGCCGTTCGCGGTCACGGACCCGCGGCTGTCCCCCGCCGTCCGCGACCTGCTCGGGGGCACCGCGCCCGAGGGGCCGGTGCGGGTGGGTTCCCGCGTGCTGCTGGTGGGGCGCGAGGCGGCCGCCACGCGCGGGCGGACCGTGGGCGAGGTCGTGGCCCTGCGTGACCGCACCGAGCTGCAGCGGGTGACCGGTGAGCTCTCCTCCGTGCGGACCATCTCGGACGCGCTGCGGGCTCAGACGCACGACTTCAGCAACCGGCTGCACACCATCGCGACCCTCATCGAGCTGGGCCGCAGCGACGAGGCCCTGCGGTTCGTGGCCGGGGAGCGCGACCTGGGCCAGCGCCTCACCGACCGCGTGGTGCAGGCCATCGAGGAACCGGTGATCGCGGCGCTCGTGCTGGGCAAGGCCGCGCAGGCCCGCGAGCGGGCCGTCGAGATGCACTTCGAGACACACCTGGCGCCGGGCACGCACTGGCTGGAACCCGTGGACGTGGTGACGATCCTGGGCAACCTGATCGACAACGGCATCGACGCCGCGACGGCCCGCGTCCTGGAGGACGACGGCGCGGGCGCCGACGCCTGGGTCGAGGTGTACCTCGCCAACGGTGACGACGGGTCGCTGGTGTTCCAGGTCTCCGACTCCGGCCGGGGCATCGCCCCGGCACACGTCGCCCACATCTTCGAGCAGGGCTGGAGCACCAAGGACGCCGCGGCCGGCGGGCGCGGCTACGGGCTCGCGCTGGTGCGCCAGGTGGTCGAGAGCCTCGGCGGCGACATCGAGGTGTCCGGCGGCGCGGGCACGAACGCGGGCGCCGTCTTCACGGTCACGCTCCCCCGCCCCGCGGACCGCCCGGCGACGCCTCGCGCGACCGCGAGCCCTGCGACCGCGAGCCCTGCGACCGCGCGCCCTGCGACCGAGACAGCGACCGGGACAGCGACCGGGACGGCGGCCCGCGCATGATCCGTGTCCTGGTCGTGGAGGACGACCACCGCACCGCCGAGGCGCACGGCGAGTACGTGCGCCGGGTGGAGGGCTTCGAGCTCGCGGGCGTGGTGCACACCGCGAGCGAGACCGTGCGCGCCCTGCGCGACGCCCAGGCCGCGGGAGCGGAGGTGCACCTGCTCCTGCTCGACATGAACCTGCCCGACCGGCACGGCCTGGTGCTGTGCCGGCAGCTGCGCGCGGCGGGCCTCGTCGTGGACGTGATCGCCGTGACGGCGGCCCGCGAGCTGGAGGTGGTGCGCGAGGCGGTGGCCGTCGGCGTGGTGCAGTACCTCATCAAGCCGTTCGTGTTCGGGCTGTTCGCGGAGAAGCTCGGCGCGTACCGCACCTACTTCGAGCAGATGCGCTCGCCGGTCTCGACCCTCAGCCAGCGCGAGGTGGACACCGCGTTCGCGGCGCTGCGCACCTCCAACGCCGCCGGCCTGCCCAAGGGCCTGTCGCAGGACACCCTCGACGCCGTGTCCGACCTGCTCGCCCGGCAGACGGGCGCGCTGTCGGCCAGCGAGGTCGCCGACGAGCTGCACCTGGCCCGCATCACGGCGCGCCGCTACCTGGAGTTCCTGGCGGACAGCGGGACCGCCACCCGCGCGCCCCGGTACGGGACGCGCGGGCGGCCGGAGCTCGAGTACTCCCGGCAGCGCGCCTGACGTACGGCACGACCGGCGTCGCACAGCCGGAGCCGCACGGCGCACGGCGCACGGCCGACGGTCGCGCCCGATCAGCGCCCGACGGCGGCCGCGAGCCGGTCGAGGTAGTCCTGCTCGCCCGCGGAGACCTTGACGCGCCTGCTGAAGAAGCCGCCCTCCTTGGTCGACGCCGCCTCGGCGACCTGCTCCGCGATCCGGTACACCCACGCGGCGTAGGCGGCGGCGTCCTTCTCGTCCGCCCGCGCGCGCAACAGGGCCACGGCGGCTCCGGTCAGCTCGACGGCCTCGGCCGTCGCCCCCTCCGGGTCGGGGCGCACGCCCACCGTCGCCGCCTCCTGCGTGGCCGCGGCGGCGGCCGCCACCCCGACCTGCGACGCCGGGTTGCGTCGCGCCTCCTCCTCGGCCGCGGACTGCTCGGCGATCCGCTCGCGCAGCGCGACCGCCACCGACCGGACGAAGTCGTTCTCGTGCACCTGCGCCTCGCGGAACACCTTGGCACCGGCCGCCGTCTCGAGCAGGAACCGGAGCCCTCCGGGTTCGCCGTCCGCGAGGGTCGCGCCCTTGAGCACGGCACCCGGTGCGTCCAGGATCTGGTCGATCTCGTCGTCGGTGAAGTCGGACAGGTTCGTCATGCGGCACAACCTACTGGGTGCGGCCCGGCCCGCGGGAACCCGGCCCGAGGTCGCGGACGAACCCGCGCAGGTCGTCCACCAGCAGGTTCGGCCTTCCGTCGCCTGACGGACCGGGCTCAGCGCGCGGCGGGCGTCGCGCCCGCGTAGCGGGCGGCCAGCTCCCGGGTCGCCGCGACCAGCTCGGGCGGCCCCACCACCTCGAAGGGCACGTCGAACACCCCGAGCCAGCCGGCCAGCCCGCCCCACGACCACGAGCCCAGCACCACCCGGCACCGGGGCGCGCCGTCGACGTCGGGCAGCGGCTCGCACAGCCCTCGGGCGCCGATCCACGGCGCGATGTCGGCGGCCCTCGCGTGCAGCACCACCTCGCCCCGCACCGGCGACGGCGAACCGCTGATCCGGTCGGCGACGAACGCACCCACGTCACCGCCCGGCACCTCCCGCCGGGTGAACCGGGGCCCCGTACCCGACCGGAGGGTCAGCCGGTCCACCCGGAACAGCCGCCAGTCCGCCCGGTCCAGGTCGTACGCCACCAGGTACCAGCGCCCCTCCGAGGTCACCAGGTGGTGCGGCTCCACGCGGCGCGGCGGCCGGAAGGCGGCGTCCCCCTCGCCGACGACGGCCATGCTGCCACCCGCGTAGTCGAACCGCACCACCTCCCCCGCCCGGCACGCGGAGCCGAGCGCCAGGAGCGTCTCGGGCTCCACGACCGCATCCTCGGTCCCGGGCCGGCGCCGCACCGTGGTCACCTCCAGCGCGTCGAGCCGGGACCGGAGCCGGGCAGGCATGACCTGCCGGATCGTCGCGAGCGCCCGCAGTGCGCCCTCCTCCGCCCCGGGGATCGCGGCGGTACGCAGGGCGAGGGCCACGGCCACGGCCTGCTCGTCGTCGAACAGGAGCGGCGGCAGGTCGGCGCCGGCGGCGAGGCGGTAGCCGCCGTCGGGCCCCTTGGTGGCGTTGACGGGATAGCCGAGCTCGCGCAGGCGGTCGACGTCGCGCCGCACCGTGCGCGGGCTCACGCCGAGCCGGTCGGCCAGCAGCGCACCCGGCCAGTCGCGGCGGGCCTGCAGGAGCGACAACAGGGTCAGGAGGCGTCCGGAGGTCTCGAGCACGGATCCAGGATCGCACGCGGTAGAGGCCAGGAACTGACCTCTACTGACGAAAGGGTGGGTCCTGTCAGCAGCACCAGGACAGAAGGAGACACCGTGATCCGCACAGACGCGCTCACCAAGGACTTCGTGGTGAGCCGCACCCGCACCGTGCATGCCGTGCGCGGCATCTCGCTCGACGTCGCGCCGGGCGAGCTGGTGGCGGTGCTCGGCCCCAACGGCGCCGGCAAGACCACCACGCTGCGCATGCTCACCACGCTCGTCCCGCCCACGTCGGGCACCGCGACGGTCGCCGGGTACGACGTCGTCGCCCACCCCGACCGGGTCCGCGCCGCCATCGGCTACGTGGGCCAGGGTGGCGCCGGCGGGGCGTCCCAGGTGGTCCGCGACGAGCTCGTGGTCCAGGGCGAGATCTACGGCCTCGACCGGCGCACCGCCCGCCGCCGGGCCGGCGAGCTGCTGGAGGCCCTCGACCTGACCGAGCAGGCCGACCGGAAGGTCGAGAGCCTGTCCGGCGGGCAGAAGCGCCGCCTCGACGTCGCCGTCGGACTGGTCCACCAGCCGTCGCTGCTGTTCCTCGACGAGCCCTCTACCGGCCTGGACCCGCACAACCGCGCCAACCTCTGGGAGCACATCCTCCGGATGCGGACAGCCGCTGCCGAGCCCATGACGATCGTGCTCACCACGCACTACCTCGACGAGGCCGACACGTTCGCCGAGCGGGTCATCGTGGTGGACCACGGGCAGGTCATCGCCGACGACACCGCCGACGCCCTGAAGGCCGACCTGGCGGGAGACCTCGTGACGCTGCGCGTGGCGGCCGAGGACGCGGGGGCGCTCGCGACGCTCGCCGAGCGGGCGCCAGGGGCACGGTCGGTGCAGGTCGGACCCGCCCGGCGAGGGCCGGCCGGCGGGCCCCTGTCCGCCGGCCCGGCAGACAGCACCGCAGACCGCACCGCGGGGCACGCCGCCGGTGACGGCACGAGCGCGGTCGAGATCCGGATGGCGGACGGCCCGGGTGCCACGCCCGGCCTGCTCCGCGCGGCCGACGCCGCGGGCCTGACGGTGCTCCGCGTCGACGTCGCCCGGCCCACGCTTGACGACGTCTTCCTCGGCCTCACCGGCCGCAGCCTGCGCGAGACGGGGGTCGGTGGCGAGGACGGGACGCCGGACCAGGGCCCGGTCTCCGCGCGCCCGGTGGGCGACACCAGCACGTCCACCACCACGTCCACCACCAGCACCGACACCACCGCGAAGGAGGTCCTGGCATGAGCGCCGCGACCCTGTCCCCCGGCTCGGCCCCGACCACACCGGCCCGCCCGCTCCCCCGGCGCAGCCTCGTCCGTGACACCCGGATCGTGCTCCTGCGAGAGCTCGCCCCCGTGGTGCGCGACCCGTTCTCGCTGGTCTTCGGCCTGATCCAGCCCCTGGTGTTCCTCGGCCTGTTCGGTCCGCTGCTGGCGGGCTCCACGGGCGGGAGCCTGGGCGGCGACGTCTGGCTCTGGTTCGTGCCCGCCGTGCTGGCCATGACCACCCTGTTCGGCACGTCGGTCACGGGCTCCAACCTGCAGCTCGACCTCACCTCGGGGGTGCACGAGCGGATGCTCGTCACCCCGCTGTCGCGCTCGGCGCAGCTCGTCGGCCGCGCGCTGAAGGAGATGGTGCCGATCGTCGCCCAGTCGGCGGTCATGCTGCTGGTGATGCTGCCGTTCGGCCTGCGGCCCGACCCGGTGGGCGCGGTGCTGACGCTGCTGCAGCTGGCGGTGCTCGGCATCGGCGTCGGCTCGCTGTCCTACGCGCTCGCCCTGGCGGTACGCAAGCAGGAGTGGATGTTCTGGGTGGTGCAGCAGACGGTCCTGTTCCCGGTGATGCTGCTGTCCGGCATGCTGCTGCCCCTGGAGTCCGGCCCGGCCTGGATGCGCGCCGTCTCGGCGGTGAACCCGCTGCGCTACGTCGTCGACTCCGGCCGCGCGGCCTTCGCGGGCGACATCCTCTCGACGACGGTCGCCTGGGGCTGGCTGGCGGCCGTCGCCACGGCGGCCGTGGGCCTGACGATCGGCGTCCGCGCCATCCTCCGCTCCACGGACTGACCCCGCCCGCCCGCCGAGTGCTGGATGTTCGCCCTTCTTCGTGTGCCAGGAGGGCGAATACCCAGCACTCGACGACGCGGGGTCAGGCGGCGATGTCCAGGGACTTCTCCGCGAAGCGGGGGGCGAAGACGCGTTGCATGACGCGCTTGCCCGTCGGGTTGCCGAGCAGGGTCTGGGTGAAGGTCCTGGCCCGCTTGTCACGGCGGGTCTGCGGCACGAACATGACCAGGTCCCGGCGGCCGTTGCGCTGGTGGGCGGCGATGAACGGGCGCATCCGCAGCTCCCACTCGCGCAGCGCGCGGGCGGGGTTGCCGGGGTTGCGCTGCAGCACCGTGCCCAGCAGGTCCGCCCCGGCCATCGCGCTGGAGGCCCCCATGCCGGAGTACAGCGTGACGCACCAGGCGGCGTCGCCGAGCAGCACCACGCGGCCGGAGTGCCAGCTCGGCATCACCACCTGGTGCACGGAGTCGAACAGGGCGTCGTCCGCAGCCTCGAACTGGTCCAGGAGGTTGCCCAGCACGGTCCCGGTGGGCTCGGGCCCGAAGGCCCGGCGCAGCGACTCGACCGGCGGACGGCGGAACTGCGCGTCCTCGTCGTCGGTGCGGTAGCTGAACAGCACGGTCGGCCGGTGGTCGGTGAACGGGAACACCCACGCCGACCGGCCGGGCTCCGCGACCACGATGCCGTCGGTCGGGCCGAAGCCGGGCACGGGCTCCTGGAGCACCGACACGCCGATGATGTGGTGGAACGGCCGCAGGTACGCGGCGTCGGGGCCGAACACGAGGCGGCGCACCGTGGACCGCAGGCCGTCGGCGCCCACCACCAGGTCGAAGCGTTCGGTCGCCTCCGTGGCCGGCCCGCCGGGGGTGTCGCCGGTCGTGCGCAGCGTGACGTGCACGCCGTCGCCGCGCTCCTCGACGGCCACGGGCGTGGTGCCGAACCGCATCTCGGCGAGCGGTTCGACGGCGTCGTACAGCGCACCCTCGATGTCGCCGCGCAGCACGAGCTGGGGTGCGCCCGGCAGGTCGCCGTAGCCCATGCCGGGACGACGCCGGCCGTCCCGCTCGACGTCGTAGGTGATCGACGCCGGGTCGGTCCTGTTGCCGATGGCGTCCAGCACCCCGAGCCGGGCCGCCGCCGACTGCCCCGTGCCGAACATGCCGACGAAGTAGCCGGCGCCGCGCCGTGCGGGCGCCCGTTCGACGAGCACGGACTCCCACCCGACGTCGTGCAGGCGCAGCGCCGTGGCCAGTCCCCCGACACCCATCCCGACCACCAGTGCGCGCGGCTTGCTCATGTCGATCCCTCTCCTCGGTCTGCGAACGTGCCTCGATTATTGACTGCACAAATTTCGCCAGTCAAGAACTCGCGACTAGGATGGCCGTCACGTGAGGAAGGGGGAACGATGGCACGACCCGTGCAGGACCGCGCCGAGGTGATCCTGGCCGCGGCCAGGACCCAGTTCCTCCTCGACGGACCGGAGCGCACGACGGTCGACGCCGTCGCCGCCCGCGCCGGCGTCGGCAAGGGGACGGTCTTCCTCTACTGGCCCACGAAGGCACGACTGCGCGAGGCCGTCTTCCGCCTGGAGGCCGCCCGGATGCTCACCGATCTCGCCGACGACCTGCGCACCGGCGCGACACACCTGAGCGTCGGCCGCGTGGTCCGCAGCGAGATCGCCGCCGTCCTGGAGAACCCCGGCATGGCGCCGCTGCCGATGACCGAACCCGACACGCCCTTCGACCTCGACGAGTTCCCGGGCCCCGCGCTCCACCGGGTCCTGTCGATCATGCAGCGGCACGGCCTGGTCCGGGACACCCCGACCGACGAGGTCGCCACGGCCTTCCAGACCGTGATGAGCGGCTCCGTGACGCTCGCGCTGGCCGCGCCGGACCGGCGGGCGACGGTCCTGGACGCCGCGGAGCGCCTCATCCGGTCCACCTACGACCGCCCCGACGCCGACCCGCGCGCCGTCGCCGCGGCCCTGCCCGAGGTGCTCGACGCCCTGGAGGACACCGTCGACCGGCTCGTCGGCTCCGCCGCCCCCGACCGGCCCACCACGGCGGAGCTGCGGCCCCGCCCCCGGCCGGCACCGGCCACCGCCTGAGCGGGACCGCCGTCAGGCCCGGGCGCCCAGGTGCTCGTCGAAGAACCCGAGCGTGCGCGCCCAGGCGTCCGCGGACGCCTCCGGGTCGTGCGACATGCCCTGGACCCGCATCAGCATCCCGAGCGCGCCCGTGTACTGCGCCAGGAAGGAGTGGGTGGCGCCCGGGTACACCTTGAGGTCCACGGGCACCCCGGCCCGCTCCAGCCCGGCCCGCAGCTTGGCCACCTCGGCGACGTCGACCACCGTGTCCCGGTCACCGAAGCTCGCCACGACCGGGCAGGGCGCCGACAGCATCGCGTCGAGCGCTGCCGGCTCCTGCTTGCCCTTCGGCAGCAGCCCGTAGTTGACCGACGCGGCGTCGAACCCGCCGCGGCCCGCCGCCACCAGCGCGAACCGGCCACCCATGCAGAAACCCATGATGCCGACCCGGCCCGTGCAGTCCGGCCGGTCCGCGAGCGCCGCGCGCTCGGCCTCCAGCCGGTCGTAGGCCGGACCCTGGTCGGCGACGAAGCTGCGGAACGTCTGCCGCAGGCACCGACCACCCTGGAACATCGAGGGGGCGTGGACCACGTAGCCCTGGGCCGCGAGGTGGTCGCACACGCGGCGCAGCTCTGCCGTCATGCCGTAGGCGTCGTGCACCACCACGACGCCGGGGAACGGTCCGTCACCGTCGGGAACCGCGGTGTATCCAGGGTGCACGGGGTACCTCCGTCACGCCGACGTCGGGGCGCCCGGCCGGACGCCGCCGTCGGACCGTACCAGCGCGCCGCGCGCGCTGCACGGACTCGTGTGCGACCGACTCCTCAGGGCCGCACCGCCCCCGGGAACCCCGTCCAGCGCAGGTCCGCCGGCAGGTGGCCCATGTCGTTGAACAGCACGACCGCGGGCGGCAGGCCGTCGCGGTACTCGATCACCGTGAGCGCGGCGTTGCCCGCGTTCAGGCCGAGCCAGCGCGCGGGCGGAGCGTCGAGCGCGTGCCGCAGCAGCCAGGCCACCTGGAACGCGTGGGTGACCAGCACCTCGTGCGTCTCGGCCTCGGCGGTCCGGGCGAACCGGTCGACGAGCGCCGTGGCGAGCCGTTCACCGGGGACACGCTCGGCGTCGTCGAACCCGTCGAAGAAGCCCGCCCAGGCCGGTGGCAGGTCGGCCCCGGAAGGGACGTACGGCACGTGGTCGACCAGCTCGGCGGCCTCCGCGACGGGCACGCCCGGCAGGCGGCGGGCGATCTCGTGCGCACTCGCGGTCGCGCGGGGCAGGGGCGAGTGCCAGACGGTGTCGACCGGGAGCAGGGCCAGCCGTTCGCCGAGCAGCTCGGCCTGCCGCCGTCCGACGTCGGTCAGCTCTCCGAACGCGTCGGCCGCACCGTGCCGGGCCAGGTAGAGATGTCTGGTCGCCATGCGACGAACCTACTGGCCGGCGGTGGCGGCGCGGTCGATGCCGAGGGTCGAGATCAGATCCTCGTGGAGCTCCATCCACACCGCGTGGCAGGAGGCGACGCCCGTGCCCGCCACCCACTCCCCCTGGCCCGCCCGGGCGCGGGCCAGCGCCGAGGAGAAGCGCCTGTCGTACCCCTCGAAGCGTTCGAGCGCCTGGCTCAGCTCCGCGACCAGCGGCTCGAGCTCGGCCTCCAGCGTCTCCAGCTCGTCGAGGACGCGCGCGTCCCACTCGGGGTCGGTGTGGGCGTTCGGCACGAGCCGTTCGTCGCCGTCCGCCCGCAGCTGCCAGTCCGTGCAGGCCTGCAGCAGGCGTGCGTTCAGCGGCCCGAACCTCTCGTGCACGCTCTCGACCGTGGACCGCGCGCCGGCCTGCTGCAGCTCCTCGGCCAGCCGCCGGTCGTCCTCGGTCCGACCGCGCTCCGTCATCGACCACCCGCTGGTGCCCGTGAAGACCGCGTGACTGACCCAGCCGTACGCCTCGTCGTCGAGCAGGATCTCGCGCGTCCCCGCGGTGTCGAGGCCGAACCGGCCCGCTACGGCGTCCTCGTCCGCCATCCCCTGGATCCGGACGGAGTGGAGCACGAGCAGCTCGGGCTGAGAGGATCGGCCGGGCAGCGTGTCGTTGGTCATGTCTGGACCGTGCGTCCTGCGGCGGCCGGTGTCAACGCGAACAGGTACGCCCAGGGAGGAAGCATGTCGCACAGCACGGCCGGCGTCGCCGGCACACCCGGCAGCCCGGGCCGGGCCACCGGGCCCGCCCGCGTGGTGCACGGCCCCGACGACTTCACCCGGGTCCGTGCCGGCGACGTGCTGGTGTGCCGCTTCACCGAACCGGCCTGGACCGCGCTGTTCGGCGTCGTTGCCGCGGTCGTCACCGAGACGGGCGGCGTGCTGTCGCACGCCGCGATCGTGGCCCGTGAGCACGGCATCCCCGCCGTGCTCGCGGTGCCGGGGGTCACGACCATGCTCCGGGACGGCCAGACGGTGACCGTCGACGGCGACGCCGGGCGGGTCTCCACCTGACCCTGCGGGAACGTGGGCCTCACGACGTGAGCTGGAGCCGGCGCTGGAGCAGCGCCGAGACCGGGCGGTAGGACGCCAGGCGCAGCGGCAGATCACGCACCCAGAGCCGGAACGGGTCGGCGGGGGCGTACAGGCCCTTGACCTGGCGGCCGAGTCTCTGCTTGCGCTCCGCCTCAGGGCGGATCTGCGCCTCCCACTCGCGCAGGGCGAGGGCGACGTCCGCCGGGTGCCGCTCCAGGGCTGCGCCCAGCGCATCGGCCCCGGCCACGGCCAGCGAGGAGCCATACCCCGCGAAGAGCGTGACGCACCACGCGGCGTCGCCCAGCAACACCACCCTGTCCCGGCTCCAGCCGCCCACGACCATCTGGCTGACCGTGTCGAAGTAGACCGACCCGGCCCCGGCGAGCTGGCCCAGCACCTGCGGGGCCACCCAGCCCATGTCGCCGTAGGCGCGCGCCAGGGCGACGTGCGGCCCGTCGGCGAGCTCGGCCGAGGGCCGCTGCGTGCGGTAGCCGAAGAACGCGACCGCCCGCTGCGCCCCGACGCTCACCACCGCCAGCGTGCGCCCGGTGTCAGTGAGCGAGGCCGTGACGCCCGGTTCGACGCCGTCGGGCAGCCTGTCGAGCTCGAACACCCCGGCCATGTGGTTCAGGTCCAGCCGCACGTCGTCCTCAGGACCGAAGACCAGGCGCCGGACCGCCGAGTGCAAACCGTCCGCGCCGACGAGCAGGTCCGCCCGCTCCACGGTGCCGTCCGACAGGGTCACGTCCACGCCGTCCGGATCCTGCCGGACCTCGGTGACGCTCGCACCGAACCTCACCTCCACCGTGCCCGACGCCGCGCCGGTGACAGCCGCGTACAGCACGTCCTCGATGTCTCCGCGCAGGATGTTCAGCGAACGGTCCCCCACCATCGCACGGACCGTGGGGCCCGGGACGGTGAAGCGGGTGCGCCCGTCGGGGCGGACGTAGTCCATCCGGTCCGGCACGATGTGCCGGCGGGCCAGCTCGGGCAGCACGCCCATCCGCTCCGCGGCGTCGTACCCCAGGCCCGCGAAGGTCACCGCGTACCCGCCGGAGCGACGCTCGGGCGCCCGCTCCACCACAAGGGCTTCCCAGCCCGCCTGGTACAACCGCAGCGCGGTCGCGAGCCCGGCGATGCCGGCTCCGACGACGACGGCACGGGGGTTGCGGTGTGTGGTCATGACACGTCTCCTCGACGACGGCGCGCGACCCTGCCGGCCGCTCGCTCGACCTTCATGAAAACATGATTGCAGATTCGTTTTCAAGAGTGGGCGGGACCACGCACGAGTGGCTGGGGACGTCCACGGGGAGCACTCCCCATGGGCGCCCTCCGGGGCGCCGTGCCAGCCTTCGCCAGGTCAGACCAGGAGTCCGACCCCAGGATGGAGAGCACCATGGCAGTCACCTCCCCGTTCCGCAGGAAGATCACCAGGCGTTGGACGTTCGCGGCCGTGACCGCGCTCGCCCTGGCCGCCTCCCCGGCGGCCGCCGCCACGACCTCGACCCAGGACGCGGGAGTCCTGGCCATCGCCCACAAGGCACCGTTCGACTGCGGCAAGACCTTCTACGCCAACAACTGGACCGGCGGGCACAACCCGTCCGGCTCCATCGACTGGCAGACGTACGGCAGCGACGCCATCAACGGCGAGACGGTCCGTGCCACGGCGGGCGGCACCGCGACGTTCGACGACGAGGGCAGCACGAGCTACGGCAAGTGGGTGCAGATCGTGCACAGCGACGGCACCCGCACGCGCTACGCCCACCTCGCCACGATGGTGCGGGCCGCGGGCCAGACCATGTCCGTCAGCCAGGGCACCGTGATCGGCACCGTCGGGTCCACCGGAGGGTCGAGCGCACCGCACCTGCACTACGAGCAGCGCACCTCGTCCGGCGTGGTCGACACCTCGCCGACCGTCGACGGCGTCACCGTCTCGCTGGGCCAGAAGAAGGCGGTCACCAGCACCAACGGCTGCGGCGGCTCGAGCAACCCCTACACGCCCGCCGAGGTCTGCGGCAGCGGCTACTCGGTGATCGACTCCGCGGCGCTGGGCACCGTGGGCCGCACCTACCTGCTCTACAACGCCGGCAACGGCTACAACTGCGCGGTCACGCTCAAGTCCACCAACCTGGGCACGCCGAGCGCGGTCTCGGCCTTCCTGGAACCGGAGGGCGCGTCCCGCACCACCGACTCGGGGAACTTCTCCTACTACGCCGGCCCGGTCAAGCGGTCCGCACCGGGCACCTGCGTGAAGTGGGGCGGCTCGGTGGGCAGCACGAGCTACACCAGCCCGTTCGAGCACTGCGGCTGACGCCGGCCGAACCGGCCGCCGGGCCCCCGGGACGCATTCCGGCGGGCCTGGCGGCCCTGGCGTGGTCCGACGGATCAGCCGCGCGGCGGTTCGATCAGGTCCCAGGGCATGCCGTACAGGTCCTCGAACACGGCCACCGTGCCGTAGGCCTCGTGGCGCGGTTCCTCGCGGAACCGCACGCCGGCCGCCGTCATGCGGGCGTGCTGCGCGGCGAAGTCGTCGGTCTCCAGGAAGAACGCGACCTTCCCGGCGGCCTGGTCGCCCACGGCGGACGGGGCGTCCGTCCGGGCGAGGACCAGCCCGGTCCCGCCGTCCGCCGGGCCGACGACGACGCGACGGCGTCCGGCCGCGTTGGTCTCGTCCTCGCGGAGGGCGAACCCGAGGGCGTCGACGAAGAAGGCGATGGCCTCGTCGTGGTCGCGGACGAGATAGGTGACGTCGGAGAGTCGCAGCACGCCGTGATCCTAGGCCGCGCGGACCCCGACCCCCGCCGGCCCGCGATGCGCCCGCACCCGACCGATACTGGACGGCACGAACCTTTCCGGTGCCGGACACCGTACGTCCGGCCGACCCCGAGGACTGACGTGACCTTCACCCACCCCACCGGCACGCGCGGCGCGAGGCAGCCCGGGCGCGGCTTCCGCTGGATGAACCGGCTCCTCATGCGACGCGCCCGCCGCGCCGAGGGCACGACCATGGGCATGAACCTGCTGGTCCTGACCACCGTCGGACGCAAGAGCGGGCAGCCCCGCTCCAACCCGCTGGCCGGGTTCCCCGGGCCCGACGGGAGCTGGCTGGTCGTGGCCTCGGCCGGAGGTGCCCCCGCCAACCCGGCCTGGTACCTCAACCTCGCCGCGCACCCCGACCAGGTCACCGTCGAGCAGGGCGGCCGCAAGGTCGCCGTCACCGCCACGGAGCTGCACGGTGCCGAGCGCGCCGAGGCCTGGCAGAAGATCACCGCCCAGGCGGCGAACTTCCGCCGGTACGAGCAGGTGACCGACCGGGAGATCCCCGTGATCCGGCTCACGCCCAGGGCCTGAGCCCGCGACCCTGCCCCGTGCGACGCCGCCGCGGTGGGTAGTGTCGTGCGCATGACGTACGCCACCACCTCCCCGGCCGTCACGGCGCTCCAGACCGCGGACTGGCGCCGCCGCGTCTTCGCGCTCTACGCCGAGGCCCGCACCCGTGCCGTCGTGGACCCGGCCGCCGCCCACGCCGGCTGGGTCGCCGCCCGGGACGAGCTCTTCGCGACGCACCCGGTGTCGCCGATCCTGCCCGAGGACCGGCCCGGCTTCACCGGCCTGACCGTCACCCCCTACGACCCGGCCTGGCGCCTGAGCGCCCCGATCGTCCCGGCCGAGCCCGGGCCCGACGGCGCGCCGCGCCGCCTCGACGTGCCCACCGGGACCGACGGTGTGGTGCCGTTCGAGCTGCTCGGCACGGTGACCCTGGCGTCCGACACCCTGGGCGACCTCGGCACGCTCGACGTCTGGCGGCTCGCCTCCTACGGCGGCGGCCTGTTCGTGCCGATCAAGGACGCGCTCGCGGGCCCGCCCGGCGGCACCTACGGCGGTGGGCGCTACCTCATCGACACGATCAAGGGCGCCTGGCTCGGGCACACCGGCGGGCCCGACGGCGGCGAGGGCGGCGGGCCCGGCGACTTCGGCGACGGTGACCTGGTGCTCGACCTCAACTTCGCCTACAACCCGTCCTGCGCCTACGACCCGGCATGGACGTGCCCGCTGGCCCAGGACGGCAACACGCTGGCCGTGGAGGTCCCGGTGGGCGAGCGCACCCCGGACACGCAGGCGTACTGAACCACGGCCGGGGGCAAGGTGAGGCTGTCCAACCCCGCCCCCGGCACTGGCTCTCCGCGCCGACTCCTGGTTGCCTGAACCCATGACCACCCCCACGTCCGGCACGAACCACCCGGACACCGGCCGCGACGCCGCCGGACACCCCGACGAGCCGCACACCAACGGGCTCGCAGAGCGCCTGAACTGGCTGCGCGCCGGCGTGCTCGGCGCGAACGACGGCATCGTCTCGGTCGCCGCGGTCGCCGTCGGCGTCGCGGCCGCCACGTCGCAGACCGGGCCCATCCTCACCGCCGGCCTCGCCGCCCTCGTCGGCGGGGCGATCTCGATGGCCCTGGGCGAGTACGTGTCGGTCTCCAGCCAGTCCGACAGCCAGAAGGCCCTCATCGCCAAGGAGAAGGCCGAGCTCGCCGAGATGCCCGAGCAGGAGCTCGCCGAGCTGGCGGGGCTCTACGAGGCCAAGGGCCTGTCCCCCGCCACCGCCCGCCAGGTCGCCGTTGAGCTCACCGAGCACGACGCCCTGGCCGCCCACCTGGAGGCCGAGCTCAACATCGACGAGGACGAGGTCGTCAGCCCCTGGCACGCCGCCCTCGCGTCCGCCGTCGCCTTCACGCTCGGCGCCGTCCTGCCGCTCGCCGCCGTGCTCCTGATCCCGGAGCCCTGGCGGGTCGGCGTGACGTTCGTCGTCGTGCTGGCCGCCCTGGCCGGGACGGGGTGGATCGCGGCCTGGATCGGCGGCGCACCGCGGGTGCGCGCCACGGCGCGCGTGGTGATCGGCGGAGCCCTGGCGCTGGGCGCGACCTTCGCGATCGGCTCGCTGCTCGGCACGACGGCGGTCGGGTGAGTACCGTTAGCGCCCGATGAACACCATCGACAGCACCCCGCCCCCGGCCGGCACACCCTCGTCGGCGTACGGCGTCCACTCCGAGGTCGGCCGGCTGCGCAAGGTCCTGGTCTGCGCGCCCGGGCTGGCCCATCAGCGGCTCACGCCGTCCAACTCCGCCGACCTCCTGTTCGACGACGTGCTGTGGGTCGAGCGCGCGCAGCAGGACCACGCCGACTTCGTGGCGGAGCTGCGCGGCCGCGACGTCGACGTCGTCGAGCTGCACGCCCTGCTCGCCGAGACGCTCCGCGTGCCGGGCGCCCGCAACTGGCTCCTGGACCGCAAGATCGTGCCCGAGATCGTGGGCAACGGCCTGGTGGAGGCCACGCGCGAGTACCTGGAGTCGCTGCCCGAGCACGAGCTGGCGCGCTACCTGATCGGCGGCCTCGCCGTCGCGGACGTGCCCGAGCTCCCGCCGGGCTTCCGCGCACTGGCAGACCTCAGCCCCGACGCGCGCGAGTACCTCATGCCGCCGCTGCCGAACACGCTGTTCACGCGCGACACGACGTGCTGGATCTACGGCGGCCTCACCCTGAACCCGCTGTACTGGCAGGCTCGCCGCGACGAGACGCTGCTGATGAAGGCCGTCTACACGTTCCACCCCCAGTACGTGGGCAGCCGGGTGTGGTGGGGCGACCCCGAGACCGGCCACGGAGAGGCCACCTTCGAGGGTGGCGACATCATGCCGATCGGCAACGGCACCGTGCTGATGGGCATGAGCGAGCGCACCTCGCGCCAGGCCATCACGCAGGTCGCCGCCTCGCTGTTCGAGGCCGGCGCGGCCGAGCAGATCGTCGTGGCGGGCATGCCCCGCCTGCGTGCGGCCATGCACCTGGACACGATCATGACGTTCGTCGACGTCGACACCGTGACCGTGTACCCGCGGATCGTCGACCGCGTGCACCCGTTCGTGCTGCGGCCCGACGGCGGGCCGCTCGGCGTCTCGGTGACCGACGCCGGCGGGTCGTCCTTCCTCGACGTCGTCGGGCAGGTCTCCGGGCTCGGCGAGCTCCGGGTCATCGAGACCGGCGGCGACGTCTACGAGTCGGAGCGGCAGCAGTGGGACAGCGGCAACAACTCGGTGGCGGTCGAGCCGGGCGTCGTGTTCACCTACGACCGGAACACGACCACCAACGACCTGCTACGCAAGGCCGGCATCGAGGTCATCGAGATCGCCGGCGGCGAGCTGGGTCGCGGCCGGGGCGGCGGGCACTGCATGACCTGCCCGATCATCCGTGACCCCGTGACCTGGTAGGGCCGGGCCCTGCGCCGGGCCGGCGTCGGCCCGGCGCCGGACCTCGCGGCGCCGCGCGCCACGCGCCAGTTACCCTGCATTCCGGACAAACCCCCTGAAAGGAGTCCGGAATGCCGGTCGGTGGCGTGTCGGTGCGCGGGCGTCTGCGGACGCTGGTGGACCACCCGTGGTTCCAGCGGGTGGTGCTCGGCGTGATCATCGCCAACGCGGTGGTGCTGGGCCTGGAGACGTCGATCGTCGACGGGCCGGCCGACGAGGTGCTGCAGACCATCGACGACGTGATGCTCTGGTTCTTCGTCACCGAGATCGCCCTGCGGCTGATCGCCCACGGGACGCGCTTCTTCCGGGACCCGTGGAGCGTCTTCGACCTGCTCGTGGTCGGGATCGCGCTGATCCCCGCGACCGGACCGCTCTCGCTGCTGCGCGCCCTGCGGATCCTGCGGGTGCTGCGCCTGGCCGACTCCGTACCGTCCATGAAGCGCGTGGTGAACGGCCTGGTCGCCGCGGTGCCCGGGATGGGCTCCGTCGGGGCGCTGCTGCTCCTGGTCATGTACGTGTCGGTGGTCATCGCGACCAACCTCTACGGGAGCATCGCCGAGGAGCACTTCGGCGACCTGGGGACCACGGCGTTCACGCTGTTCCAGGTCATGACGGGCGAGGCGTGGCCGGACATCGCCGACGACGTGATGGCGCACGAGCCCACCGCCTGGATCTTCTTCGTGGTCTTCATCCTCGTGGTGTCGTTCGCGGTGCTGAACCTGTTCATCGCGGTGGTCGTCAGCGGCATGGAGAGCATCGACGAGCTCGCCGAGCACGAGGAGCGGTCGGACGCCGAGGTCATGGACGAGCTGCGGGCGATCCGGGGACAGCTCGCCGCGCTCCAGGCGGAGCTGGCGGCCTCCCGGGCCGGGGATACCGACCTCGAGCGCCGGGCCGCCCCGGCCCCCTGAGCGACACGCCGGGACGTGCCGCCACGCGGAGGTTCTTGATGCATCCTTGGGTTGCAGTTCCGGAAAAGCCATAGACGACACCAAGTCCTCGTTGTACCTTTCTTCACACACGGACTCGCGCCGTGAAGGCATGACGTGTGTCCGCACGCCTGCCGCAGCACCGATACCAGCCCTTCGAACGAGACGGGAAAGGACGAGAACACGATGGTCCGCACCAGCTTCGCGCTCCAGGCCGCCGGCCTGTGCAAGGTCAGTGCCGCCACCGCGTCGTCCTACCCGACCACTGCCACGCACCTGTGGGACGGCCGTGAGGCCATCCGGGGCGCCATACGCTCCTGATCCGGCAGTGCCGGACCAGTGCTGTGAGCCGCCTCGGGATGCCTGTTCCCGGGCGGCTCTTGTCGTCCCGGGCGCGGACACGTCCCGCCCGACAGCACGACCCGAGACATCCAGGAAGTACGACACGCTCACCGGAAGGAGCAGGCCCGTGGCCGACGTCCTTGTCCTCAATGCCGGTTACGAGCCGCTGCACCGGGTATCGGTCCGGCATGCCATCCACATGCTCGTGCGCGAGGTCGCGGTCGTGGAGGAGGCGGTCGACGGCCGCTCCTTCGGGCCGTTCCCCTTACCGCGCGTGCTGCGGCTGGTCCGGTACGTCACGATGCGGTGGCTCTACAAGTCGGGCGGCGCGCCCGCGTGCACCAAGCTGGGCGTCAAGCGGCGCGACGGCCTGTGCGCGTACTGCGGCGGCCCCGCCGAGACCGTGGACCACATCCTGCCGCGGTCCCGCGGCGGGCCCTCGACGTGGATGAACCTCGTGGCCGCCTGCTACGAGTGCAACTCGCACAAGGCGGACCGCACCCCGGCCGAGGCCGGCATGGTGCTCCACGTGACGCCGCACGTCCCCCGCGCGGACTACGCGCGCGCCATCCGGCACCGGGCGGCACGCGCGGCGTGACCGCCCCGGCTGCCCCGCGCGGTCCGCGGTCGGCAGAAGGTCAGGTGATCGGCAACCCGGGTTGCCGATCACCTGACCTTCTGCCGACCAGCGGGTGGAGCAATCGCCAGGCGGGAGCGACGGTTCCTGGGGTGCCCAGGACGGGCCGCTCCGGCGTGTACAGCGCGCTCAGTCCTTCAGCGCCTCGACCAGGAGCTCCAGGGTTCGTGCGCGCCCGGGCGTGGCGTCGAGGGGCTCCTCCGCCCGCGAACCGGCCACCGGCACGAGCATGACCTCCTCGACGCCGTACCGCCCGGCCAGGTCGCGCACCTGGCCGGCCACCTGCTCGGCGTCGCCGATGAGCCAGCGTGCGCGCATCGACTCGATCGACTGGGCGATCATGCCGTCGGCGGGTTCGGCGGCCTGGGCGTCCAGCGCCTCCTCCACCGTCTCCAGCGGCCCGAGCCGCTGCCCGGAGCGCAGCCGGGCCATCTGGCGCAGCTGGGGCAGGGCCCTGTCGTGCGCCTCGTCCGACGTCGGCGCCACCACCGCGTTGGCCGTCACGAAGGTGCGCGGCTCGGGGTGCTCCTCCGACGGCCGGTAGCCGTCCCGGTACAGGCCCAGGATCTGCTCCATGCCCTGCCCGGAGAAGTGGTTGGCGAACACGTACGGCAGGCCGAGCTCGGCGGCCAGCCGGGCCGAGTAGTCGCTGGAGCCCAGCAGCCACACCGTGGGTGTCCCGGCGGCCGCGGGGGTGGCCCGCACGTCGTAGACGTCGCCCGAGACCAGGCGGAGGCGGGCGCCGTCGGGCCCCATGAGGCTCAGGATGTCGGTGACGTGCTGCGGGAACCGGTCCACGTCCGCCGTCGGGCCCGTGGCGCGCAGCAGGGAGGTGACCACGGGGTCGCTGCCGGGCGCGCGGCCGATGCCGAGGTCGACGCGGCCGGGCGCGATCGCCTCCAGCGCCGCGAACTGCTCCGCGACCACGAGCGGGGCGTGGTTCGGGAGCATCACGCCGCCCGAGCCCACCCGGATGCGGGAGGTGCGCGCGGCAGCCGCGGCGATCATGACGGGCGGTGACGACGCGGCGACGGCGGCCATGTTGTGGTGCTCGGCGAACCAGTAGCGCTCCAGACCGAGGCGGTCGGCGAGCGCCACCAGGTCGAGCGAGGCCGCCAGGGCCTGGGCGCTGGTCTGGCCCGAGCGGACGGGCACGAGGTCAAGGACGGACAGGCGTGGCTGGGTGTTCATCGCCTGTGTCAACCGTTCCGGGCGCCGTCGTGTTCCTGTATCACCTCTCGGATCTTCGCGGTATCGCGGGAGGTCGTGGCGCCGACCCCCTGCGGCCTGACATGATCGCGAACGTGTCTGTTGATGTGCGCCCCGCGACCGACGACGACGTCGATGCCGTGGTCGACCTGTTCCGCCAGTACCTGAGGTTCTACGACCAGGAGGTACCCGATGCCGAGGCGCGGGCCTACCTGACCGCCCGCCGCGACGCGGGCGACAGCGTGCTGCTGGTCGCCGAGCTCGGGCCGGACGACGCCGGGACCCCGGGCGGGCTGGTGGGCTTCGCCCAGAGCTACCCGACCTGGTCGTCGGTGAGCCTGAGCCGCTCGTGGGTGCTCAACGACCTGTTCGTCACCCCGGCCGCACGCGGCACGGGTGCCGGGCGCGCGCTGGTGCAGGACACGTGCCGCCGTGCCAAGGAGGCGGGCGCCATCCGCGTCTCGCTGGCCACCGCGTGGGACAACGTCGCAGCGCAGGGTCTGTACGAGTCGGAGGGCTTCGTGCGCGACCAGAGCTTCCACCACTACATGTACGTCACGGGCGCCTGACGCCCCCCGTGCCAGACCCTCAGGTCACCTGGTTGACCTGAGGGTCTGGCACGTCGCGCGCGCCTGCGGAGGTGTGTCGGAGGTGCGCGTTAGGGTTCCGGGACAAACCTGGTCAGAGTTAACAAATCAATCGGGATTCCCCGGGAACTGGAGCGCACACGACCATGATGGGAGGCAACCACGCCGCGACGGGAGCCGCGGCCTGGGTAGCGGTCACCGCGTCCACGCCGATCGCCTTCGGCTGGTACCCCGTGACGGACACCGGTGTGATCGCGGGAGCGCTCGTGTGTGCGGGCGCCGCGCTCCTGCCGGACGCCGACCATCACTCCGGCACCATCGCGAACTCCCTCAAGCCGGTGTCGAACGTCGTGGTCAAGGGCATCGAGGCCGTCTCGGGCGGGCACCGCAAGGGCACCCACTCGATCCTCGGCATCGCGGTGTTCACGGCCATCGCCTGGGGCCTGAGCTTCCTGAGCATCGACACGGGGAACCCGGAGATCGGTGCGATCCTCATCGGCCCGGGCATCATGTGCGTGCTGCTGGTCGCGTTCGCCCTCAAGGCGCTCAAGATCACGCGTGACACGAAGGTCCTGCCGTGGACGACGTCGATCACGCTTGCGGTGCTCATCGCCATCTTCGCGCCCGAGGAGTGGTTCTGGATGCCGTTCAGCGTGGCCCTGGGCTGCACCGTGCACATCCTGGGCGACATGATCACCACCAACGGCGTGCCGCTGCTCTGGCCGCTGAAGTTCCGCTCCCCGCGCTGGATGCGGGACGGTCGGGGCCTGGAGCTCGACATGATCTGGCGGTCCGGCGGCAACCTGTCGATCCCGATCCTGGGCGACGCGGGATCGGTCCGCGAGTGGATCTTCCTGGTCCCGGTCTCGCTCTACGCGATCGTGGGCATCGTGTGGGCGCTGCTCAACGAGATGGGCTACGACACCATGGCGACCTGGTACCAGATCGTCGGGCTGTTCGGGGCCTGATCCGGCCGGCCCTGCACGGACCGGCCGGACGCCCCGCCGGTCACAGGCCGCCGGCCACCGCTGCGCCCGCCGCCAGCCAGGCGCGACGGGTGTCCGGGCGCAGCGCGCCGTACCGCAGGTGGCCGTCCACCATGGCCGGGTCGAACGGGATGGTCACCACCTCGCGGGCCAGCGACCGGTACCCGTCGGCGACCCGCTCCAGCTCGCTCGCGGGCTGCTTCTGGTCCGCCTGGCTCACCACCACCACCGCCTGCTGCGCCAGGTACGCCGACCGGCCGTCGCGCGTCGAGAGCGCCTCCAGCAGCAGGGCACCGGCCTCGGCGTGGTCGTCCCGCGTGGTGGTGGCGACCACGAGCTGGTCGGTCAGGTCGATCATCCGCTGCCACATCGGGTCGGACTCGTCGTTGCCCGAGTCGATGAGGATCATCCGGTAGTACTTCGACAGCACCGAGTGGATCGCGTCGACGTCCTGCGGCTCGATGCGCTGCTCGTTCGCCATGGCGATCGGCTTGGAGCGCAGCACGTCGAACCGGTCGCGCGTCTGGTGGTGCACGTACCGGGCGAGGTCCGCGGCCTGTGCGGACGGCCCCAGCAGGCGGTCGGTCTGCGGCAGCAGATCCAGGAGCGTCGACTCGTGCGGGCCCTGCTCGGTGCGCCAGCCCAGCGTGCCGCGCGTCTGGTTGTTGTCCCAGGTGACCACACCCGCGCCGCCGAACTGCGCGAACACCGCTGCGAGCAGCACCGTCGACGGCGTCTTGCCCGCGCCCCCCTTGCCGTTCACCATCGAGATGGTGCGCGGCCCCGGCCAGTGCTGGCTGACGGCGCGCTCGTCGGCCCGCTCCGCCCGCTCCGACTCGCTGGGCCCCACGCGGATGCCCAGGCGCGTCAGCACGCCGCGGAACCCGCGCGTGGCCGGGTCCTCGTCCTGCTGGTGGGTGAGGAAGGACTCCCGCGCCTCGCGGCGCGAGCGAGGCGCCTCCGTGCCGCCCGTCCGCCCGGTGTCGGTCGGTGCGGCAGACGCGCCCGCGCCGGACGGGACGCCGTCCACGGGTCCGGACGGGACGGGCACCGTGTCCAGGGGGCCGGCCGGGCCGGGCACCGTGTCCAGGGGGCCGGACGCCGGTCCCGCGGCGTGATGACCCGCCATGTCGCCGGGCACCGTGCCCGGCAGGGCGCCCGGGTCGACGCCCGGGTCCGCGGCGGGGGCGACGAGGTCGCGGTCCGCGGCGCTCTCTCCCAGCCGGTCGGCCGCGCCCGGAGCGTCGGCCGGGCCGGACGTGAGGTCGGAACGGGGTGCGAGGTCCGGCCTGGGCCCCAGGTCCGGGGCGGGGCCGGGCGCCGGCACGCGGCGCACCGTGTCGTCCGGGTCGATCTCGACGGCGGAGGCGAGCGGGTCGGCCGACGGCCCGTCGTGCGCGCCGGGTAGCGGCTCGCGCGTGGGCAGGTCGGCGGCGGACGCGTCGTCGAAGACGGGCCCCGGGGCCTGTCCCGGCACCTGGTCGGGGACGGGCCCGGCAGGCGGGGCCTGCGGGGTCGGGGCCGACGGCGGGGCGAGCTCGTCCTCCTCCGGGACCACCGTCCCGTCGGGGTGCACGATCAGGTTCCAGAGCCCCTCGGGACCGGTCGCGGAGGCCCGTACCGGCCGGCCCACCCGGGCCGCGTTCTCCGTGACCCGGCGCAGCACCTCCACGCGTGCCTCTTCCAGGCTGGCGGCGCTGATGGGATGGAACGTCCCGTCGATCGTCACCTCCCCGGAGCCGTCCTCCCGGACGACCGCGTCGATCCGAGGCCAGCGGGGCACGGTGTCAGAGCTCATGCGTTTCCTCCGAAGTTCCTGGACAGGCGGCATTGCGTGGTCCGCCCCCGAAGCAAGGGTCGGACATGTTGGCCTGCCTGGCCACCCCAACGGGGCATTCACCCCACCTGGTAGGTTCTCGCGAAACAGGTGTCGAAACCGGACCACAACCGAGGAGCCTCCGCGTGTCCGACGAGCCCACCCGCCGAATTCCTCCGGCAGCCGACCCCACGCAGATCCAGCGGCCACCCGCTCGGACAGGTCGCCCGGACGCGCAGCCCGATGCCCCGTCATCGTATGCCGCGCCGCACCGCACGGAGGTCTTCCCGGCCGGCCGGTCCGGGCAGGGGGCCGCGCCACAGGCCGCCACGGGCTACGACCAGACGCAGGTCATGGGCCCCGGCACGGCGGGGTACGACGACCGCACCCAGGTGGTGACGCCGGGCACGACAGGCTACGACGACCGCACCCAGGCCATGCCGCCCACGCAGGGCGGCGGCTACGCCGACCACGCCCAGGGCGGGTCGTACGGCGACGCGACCCAGGTGCTGCCGCCGTCGGGCGCGGCGGACGCTCCCGGCGTCGCCGGGCAGGGCCGCGACTTCCGGGCCGCGACACCTCCGCCCGCGCAGCCGTACCGCCCCTACGAGACCGCCCAGCCCACCCAGGTCCACGGGGCCGGCCCGTTCCCGGGCGAGCCCGGCGCGGGACAGGGCGGCTACGGGCAGCCGACCCAGGTCTACGGCCGGCCCGCCGCCGGCTACGGCCAGCAGCAGGCTCCGGGGTATCCGCAGCCCACAGCCGGCTACGGGCAGCAGCAGGGTCAGGGCTACCCGCAGGCGCCCCACGCCTACGGCCGGCAGCCGGGCACGGGCTACGACCAGGACCAGCAGGGCTACGCACCGCAGCCGTCCGGGCCGACGCCGCCCGCACCCCGCCGTGACCGCGACGACGACTCCCGCCCCGGCGGTTCGGCGGCCGGCGCGGTGCTGGCCTGGATCCCGCGCCTGCTGCTCGTGCTGAGCGTCTACCAGCTCGTCCGGCTCGTCCCGGGCTTCGACGTCATGCCCGACGTCGCGCAGTTCCCGCTGTTCCGCGGCATCGGCGACGGTGTGCTCGGCATGCTCAACCTCAACCCCGAGTGGTCCGACCAGGCCGCCAACCTGACCATCCCCGTGCTCGGCATGGCGCTCGCCGGCGTGTTCAACACGATCCGGGCGCTCAGCACGTCGCTGGCGGTCTGGCCGTACGGCGTGGCCGTCTTCGCGTGGATCGTGGTGTTCGCCGTGGGCGGCATCGTCGGCTACGCGCAGGACGCCGCCGAGAACGCGCGGCAGAACATCGAGCGGTCGGTGGACGAGGGCATCGAGGACGCCAAGCAGGACGCCGAGGACACCGCCCGCGAGGAGCTGGAGAAGAGCGTCGACGACGCCCGCCAGGACGCGACCGACAGCATCGAGGAGAGCGTCACCGAGCAGCTCCAGGACGCTCTGCCGGGCGGCGAGGGCTAGCGCGGAGGCCGCCGGTCCGGAGCCCGCGCGGTCACGGAACCGGCACGAAACCGGCCAGGCACATGCCTGATCGGCACAGCGGGACGCTGATAGGTTTGCTCAGGTCCCCACCGGTCGTCCCGGTGCACTGCTGAGGAGCCCTGCTTGTCCGACGAGACCACCCGCACGCCGGCCGTACGCCCCGCCGGCCAGCCGGCCCAGGGCGGTGACCGGACCGCCGTCGTGCGACCGGCCACGGGCACCGCCCCGACGCCGCCGCCCACCGCGCCGACGCAGGTCGTGCTGCCGTCGGGCAGAGGACAGGCGGGCTCAGGTCAGGCGAGCACAGGCCAGAGCGGCACAGGGCAGACGGGCACCGCCCGGTTCGCGGAGACCGCCGTGCGCCCGGCGCCCGGAGCGCCGCCCGCGGGACAGGGTGGCCCCGCGGCGCCGTCGTCCGCCGGGTTCGCGCCCGCCGCGTCGACGTTCGCGCCGCCGCCCGCGAGCGGCGGACCTGCGGGCCGGCCGGCCGGCCCGCAGCAGGCGGGGCCCCGCATCCCCGCGACCGGCGAGGTGCTCGGTCCGTACCAGCTCGTCGGGACGCTCGGCCACGGCGGTTTCGCGCACGTGTACCGCGCGCTCGGGCAGGGTGGCGAGGTGGCCCTCAAGGTCCTGACGAACGCGGAGCACGGCTCGCTGGACCGGTTCGTCGGCGAGGCCGCCCTGCTGGACCGTCTGGCCGGGCGCGGTTTCCCGCGGCTCCTGGCGGCCGACCTGCGGTCCGCGACGCCGTGGTTCGCCATGGAGCTCGTGCCGGGTCCGACGCTGGCCCAGCGGGTGGCCGCCGAGGGGCCCCTGCCGGTGCACGACGTGCTGCGCGTCGCCGACGACGTGCTGGACGCCCTCGCCGTGCTCCAGGAGGAGCACTACCTGCACCGGGACGTGAAGCCCGCGAACATCATCGCCGCGCCCGGCCGGTACGTGCTGATCGACCTCGGCATCGCCAAGGGGCACGGCACCTCGACGTCGACCCACGCGGCGGGCACCATCTCGTACATGGCGCCCGAGCTCTTCGTGCGCAAGCCGCACGCCCGCTCGGACGTGTTCAGCCTCGGCCTGCTGCTCATCTTCCTCGCCACGGGCCAGCTCCCCAACGACCTCAACTTCGCGGGCCGTGACCTGACCGCGGCCGACGTCGGACCGGTCGACCAGCGGCTGCTCCCCCTCGTGCTGGCCATGACCCGGCACCGGCCCGAGGACCGGCCGCCGCTGCACAACCTCATCGGCACCGTGGCCCAGCTCGCGGGCGACAGCGCGCGGCTGGACCCGTCGCTCCTGGCGGCGACCGACGCCACGACGATCGAGCGCGGCCTGGTCACCGAGGTGCTGACCGGCAGCGGGGCGCCCACGGGCGCCGTCGCCCCCACCAGTCCCCTGGCGAGCAACCCGGTGCGGCAGGGCGAGCCCGTCACCAACCTGGTCTACGACCAGCAGCTCATGGGCCGGCTGCACCAGGTGCACGGCGACGGGTTCGACGGCGCCGCCGAGGAGATCATCTCGGTCTACCTGTCCGCCGTCGGGCCGCAGCGGGCGGGCGGGCGCGCGCCCGCCGAGATCAAGGACTACCTGTGGGCGGCGATGCGCTGGGGTCCGGCCTTCACGCCCGAGGGGTATGCCGACACCTACGACGGCTGGGTCGCCTACCGGAAGCGGCACGGCCTGCCGCTCCCCGGCGTCCCGACGCCGCCGGCGCCGCCCCGCCCGGCCGGCAACCCCACGCAGCGCATGGCGCCGGTCAGCAACCAGCAGGCCACGCAGGTGGCGCCCGCGTACCGGCCCGGTCCCCCGCCGGGCACGCGCCCGGTTCCCACGCCCGTGCCCGCTGTGGCGGCCGCGCCCGCCACAGCGCAGCAGCCCGCGGGTCGGGCCGCGCAGCCGGAGGCCCCGCAGCCGCCGGCTGCCCCCGCACCCCGGCGCGAGGACGACCGGGACCGCCGGGACTCGCGGGAGCCCCGGGACGACGAGCGGCGGAGCACGGGCGGCGGCCTCGGCGTCGTGGCGACGGTTCTCGGCTGGGTCCCGCGCCTGCTGCTCGCGCTGGCCGTGTACCAGCTCGTCCGGCTCCTGCCGGGCTTCGACGTGATGCCCAGCGCGGCCGGGCTGCCGTTCTTCGCCGCGCTCGGCGACATCGCCGTGGCGCTGCTGAACCTCGACCCCGTCTGGGCACCGCGGATGGCCGAGCTGTCGATCCCGCTGCTGGGCATCGTCACCTCCGCCGTCGTGAACCTCTTCCGGGCGGTGCGGATGCGCCGCGGCGGCCGGACGTGGCCGTTCTGGCTGGTCGTGGTGGTGTGGGTGATCGTGATCGCCGTCCAGGGCGTGGTGGGTTACGCCCAGCAGGTCACGCAGGACGCCCGCGACTCCCTGCAGGAGCAGCGCGAACAGCTCCAGGACGACCTGCAGCAGGGCGTGCAGGACACGACGGAGGACGTCCGCGACTCCCTGTGGGAGTCCGTGGAGGACGCGCTCCCCTGGAGCTGAGGCCGGCGGCTGACTCTTCTGCGGTCGGCAGTCTGTCGTGCGGAGTCGGCACTTTCCCTCGAGAGCGGCAGTTCGCCGCGCAGAGTCGGCGGTTTGCCTCGAGAGCGGCAGTTCGCCGCGCAGCGTCGGCGGTTTGCCGCGCGGAGTCGGCACTTTCCCTCGAGAGCGGCAGTTTGGAGCGCGGAGTCGGCACTTTCCCTCGAGGTCGGCAGTTTGCAGCGCGGAGTCGGCACTTTGCCTCGAGGTCGGTACAGGCCTGTGCCGACCTCGAGGCAGACTGCCGACGTCGCAGGAAGGTGCCGACCTCAAGATGCTGTCAGGCCGCGCGGAGACCCTCTGCGCCGTGCCGCAGGGCTCATCGCGTGACCACATGTCCCGCGGCGTCGGACCTGTGCACATCCCCTGACACCGCAGGCAGCACGCCGCACGCGGTTGGCGCACTCTCGTCCCATGACCGCCGCATCGTCCACCCCCGTCGTGACAATCCCCTCCGTCCTGCTCGCCGCCGAGCGCGACCGCAACCAGCTCGCGAACGCCCACCGCCGCGGCACCCTCGTCAAGGTCCGCCGCGGCGCCTACTGCGAGGTGGACGCCGTCCAGGTCGGCGGCCCCTCGTCGGCGCCGCGCGAGAAGCGGATCAAGGAGCTGGCCCGGGCACGCGCCCTGCACTCCCAGCTCCGCGCGGACCACGTCTTCAGCCACACGACCGCCGCCCTGCTGCTGGGTTGCCGGGTCTGGACGGTGCCCGACGCGACGCACGTCTACCAGGGCTATCGCGCCTCAGGTCGATCGGCGAAGGACGTCGTACGGCACCGGGGAGCGGTCCCGCCCGCGGACGTCGCCCTGGTCGACGATCTTCCCGTCACGTCGCTCGACCGCACCGTGGTCGACTGCGCCCTGGCGCTGCATCCCCTGGAGGCGCTCGTGATCGCCGACTCCGCCTTGTCCCTCGGCGCCGACCGTCAGGTCCTGCTCCAGATGATCGACGCCCGCGCCGGACAGCGCGGGGTGCAGAGGGCCCGGTCGGTCGTCGAGCTCGCGGACGGCGGCGCAGGATCAGCCTGGGAGACCTGGGTGCGCTACGAGATGCTGCGTGCGGGCCTCCCCCGCCCCAGCACCCAGATGCCGGTCCAGACCGACCGCGGGCTCTTCCATACCGACCTCGGCTACGAGCAGTGGCGGCTGGGCATCGAGTTCGACGGCCTGATCAAGTACCGGCCGGACGGCGTCCGCGCCGGTCACGACCCTGCCGCGGAGTACATGAGCGAGAAGAACCGCGCCGAGGCCATCCGCCGGGCCGGCATCACCCTGGAACGGACGAGCGCCGCCGACCGCGCCGACACCCGGAAGATGCTCGCCAGGATCACGGCACACCTGCCGCCCGACGTGGTGAGAGGGTCCCGGCCCAACCCTTACCTGCCACCTGCCTGAGGTCCGGGGGCTGTCGGCGGACTGCCGGTGATCGGCAGCTTGCGGGGTGATCGGCAGCTTGCGGGGTGACCGACAGACCGCGGGGTGACCGACAGACCGCAGGGTGACCGACAGACTGCAGGGTGGCAGACCGCAGGGAGGCCTTCGGCCAACCTGGCGGTCGGCAGTTTGCAGGGTGAGTCGGCAGTTTGCCGCGCGGAGTCGGCAGTTTGCCGCGCGGAGTCGGCAGTTTGCCTCGAGGTCGGCACAGGCCTGGACCGATCTCGAGGCAAACTGCCGACCTCGCAGGAGAGTGCCGACCTCGCAGGACATGCCGACCTCGTCGGAAAAACAGGTGCGCGCCGTCCCGCACGCGTGACATGCTCCTCGCACGGTCATCGAGACAGCCCTGCAGGCGGCGCTCGCTGGCCGGCCAGACCCCGGGCCCAGTGCCCGTCACGGTGCGCTCGATGAGTGCGGACAGGAAGGAGGCGGTCATGGACGACGTCGTTCGCGCAGCTGCCTCCGCGGCAGCAGACGCCACTGTCACCAGGAGCACCCGGCACTGATCCGGTTGTGCTCCGGCATCAAGGAGCACCGTCTTGCCCCGTTTTCCCGAAGCACCGAAGCCTGTCCTGATCCAGTCCGCGAGCAGGAAGCGCAGCGACAACCGTCGCGGCACCGTCGGCCGTGCGGACCTGGAGGGCCCCCACCCGAGCACGTTCGCCCTGATGGAGGACGCCGAGCACGGCGCCTTCGCGCCGGACACCCCCGATCACGACGCACCCACGCACCACACACCCACCGACCCCACCCAGCCGGGACCTGGGCAGCGGTGGTCCACCTGGCGTTCCGTCGCCAAGGGCCAGCGCGGCCCCGAACCGGTCCCGGACTGGCTGGTCACCCGGGACGCCGCGTTCGACACCGAGCTCGGCATCCTCAAGACCGGCAAGGAGGCGGACGCGTTCCTCGTCGAGCGCGCCGTCCCGCCGAGCGCAGACCCGGCCGACGTTCCGTCCGGCGCCACACCCGCAGGCCCGGCCGACCTGTCGCACAGCGCCACACCCGCGGGCCCGTCCGACCTGCCGCACAGCGCCACACCCGCAGGCCCGGCCGGCCTTGCACACGGCGCCACACCCTCCAACGCGTCCGCCCCGCCGACGGGCACCCCACCGCACGACACCCCAGCGCACGGCACCCCGCCACACGGCACCCCACCGCACGGCACCCCACCGCACGGCACCCCACCGCACGGCACCCCGCCCCACGACACCCCGCCGTCGGACCCGGCCCGCGAGCCCGAGCGCTGCCTCCTGGTGGCCAAGCGGTACCGCAGCCTGGACCACGGCCAGTTCCATCGCGGCACCGAGTACACGGAGGGCCGCCGGGTGCGCCGCACGCGCGACCAGCGCGCCATGGAGGACCGCAAGTCCGCGTGGGGCCGCGCGGTCTCGGCCACCCAGTGGGCCGACGCCGAGTTCGTCGCCCTGCGCGACGCGTGGTCGGCGGGTGCCCCGGTGCCGTACCCGGTCCAGATCGACGGCACGGAGGTGCTCATGGAGTTCGTGGGCACCGAGGAGGTCGACGACGAGGGCCGCACGCAGATCGTCGCCGCGCCGCGGCTGGCCCGGGAGCGTCCCTCCGACGACCTGCTGGAGTCGTACTGGGACCAGCTCACGCACGGCATGTCGGTGCTGGCGCGGCTGGGCTTCGCGCACGGCGACCTGTCGCCGTACAACATCCTGGCCCACGGCGAACGGCTGGTCATCATCGACCTGCCGCAGGTCGTGGACCTGGTGGCCAACCCGTTCGCCAGCGAGGTGCTGCTGCGCGACTGCCGCACCGTGTGCGCCTGGTTCACGGCCCGCGGGCTGGACGTCGACCCCGACGCCCTGTTCGCGGACCTGCTGGCGCAGGCGCTCTGACCGGCCCGCCGGACGACAGGTCACCCCGGTGGCCTGTCGTCCGGCCCGGTCAGTCCGCCGGGGTGACCGGGCCGCAGGTCCAGGAGGAGAACACCAGGTCGGTCTGCACGCGGCCCACCTCGCCGCGAGCGGTCAGGTCGAGCACCAGGCGCTGCAGCTCGTCCGTGTCGGCGCAGGCCACGTGGACCAGGAAGTCGTCCGGGCCGGACACGTGGTGCACCGCCCGCGTCTGCGGCAGGCGCCGCACCCACTCGACGAACGGCCCCAGCAGGGGCCGGGAGTGGGTGGTCAGCCGCACCATGAGCATGGCCTGCAGCCCGCGCCCGACGGCGGCCGGGTCGATCTCCGCGCGGTAGCCGCGGATCACCCCGGCGTTCTGCAGGCGCTGGGTGCGGGCCAGGCACGTCGACGGCGCGACCCCGACCCGCTGCGCAAGCACCTTGTTGGACAGCCGGCCGTCCTTCTGCAGCTCGTCGATGAGCGCACGGTCGACCGAATCGAGGATCACGTTCTGGCCCATGGCCCGAATTTGTAGCATGCCCGCCCCACGCGAGCCGTGCCGGGTGCCGATAGTCCCCCATGACCACGCATCCGGGGCCCGTGCACCCACCGTCCGTGCACCCCGCGCCCACCCGCCCAGCCTCCGCGCACTCCTGGTCCACGCGCGCCGTCCACGCCGGCAAGGACGACCTGGCCGCCCTGGGCCTGCACGCCCCGCCGATCGATCTGTCCACCACCTACCCGTCGCACGACGTGGCCGCCGAGGCCGCGCGCCTCGACCAGTTCGCCGACGGGCACGACGACGGCGGCCCGCCCGTGTACGCGCGCGTCGCCAACCCGACCGTGCGCCGCTTCGAGACCGCCCTGGCCGAGCTCGAGGGGGCCGACGCCGCCGTCGCCTTCGCCAGCGGCATGGCGGCCCTGTCGGCGTGCCTGCTGGCGCAGGCCGCGGCGGGCCGGCCGCACGTCGTCGGGATACGGCCGCTGTACGGCTCCACGGACCACCTCCTGAGCTCCGGCCTGCTCGGCACCTCGGTGACGTGGGCGACGCCGGACGAGGCGGCGTCGGCGATCACGGACCGGACCGGGCTGGTGGTCGTGGAGAGCCCGGCCAACCCCACCCTGGACGAGGTGGACCTGCGCGCGCTGGCCGCCGCCTGCGGCCCGGTCCCCCTGCTGGTGGACAACACGTTCGCGACCCCGGTGCTCCAGCGCCCGCTCACGCTCGGCGCCGGCATGGTGCTGCACAGCGCCACGAAGTACCTGGGCGGGCACGGGGACGTGATGGGCGGCGTCGTGGCGTGCGACGAGGAGACGGCGCGCACCCTGCGCCAGGTCCGGTTCCTCACCGGCGCCGTGCTGCACCCGATCGCGGGCTACGAGCTGCTGCGCGGCCTGGCGACGCTGCCCGTGCGGGTGCGGGCGGCGTCGGCCACGGCCGCGGAGCTCGCGCGGCGGCTGGCCGAGCACCCGCGGGTCACCCGGGTGCACTACCCGCGGGTGGGCGGGGCGATGGTGTCGTTCGAGACCTCAGCCGATCCGGTGGCGGTGGTCTCCGCTGTACGGCTGATCACGCCGGCGGTGAGCCTGGGCAGCGTGGACAGCCTGATCCAGCACCCGGCGTCACTGACCCACCGGATCATGGACGAGGTCTCCCGCAAGGACGCGGGCATCTCCCCCGACCTGATCCGCCTCTCGGTGGGCCTGGAACACCTGGACGACCTCTGGCAGGACCTGGCCCAAGCCCTCGACCACGCCCGTTGAGTGCTGGACATTCGCCCTTCGGGACGCTCCTGGAGGGCGAATGTCCAGCACTCGACGGTGAGGGCCGTTAGCGTGTGGCGGATGGAGAGCTTCGATCAGGACGATCTGGTGAGTTTCTTCGTCCGGTACGGCGTCGCGCTCGGGGCCGGGGACCTGGAGGTCGTGACCGACAGCCTCGGCTATCCGTCGATGGTGGTGCAGGCGGACCGGTCCCTCGTGGTGCCGGACGCCGAGGTCGCGCGCGAGAGCCTGGGCGGCATGCTGACCGCCTACCGGGAACAAGGCCTGGTGGCGGCGGTCCCGGAGGTGCGCTCCGTGGAGCAGGTCGGCGACGCCCTGCTCTGGGTGGACGTGCGCTGGAGCTACAAGGACGAGAACGCGTCGGAGGCTGCGGCCGACCGGGCACGCTACCTGCTGCGACGTGGCCGCGAGACGTTCGAGGTGTGCGTGGTCGTGCCCGTCGAGGAGTAGCCGGCCCCGGACGGCCTGCTACGCCGGGGCGATCTCGCGGCGCAGGTGCCAGCGGGTCAGGCGGGCGCTGGTGGCGCCCGTGGGGCCGAGCCGGTCGAACCCGGCCCGCTCGTACATGCCGACCGTGCCGACGAACGCGGCGCTGACCGGGACCCGGCGCCCCGGCGGGGGCTCGACCGGGAACGCGTCCAGCGCGGTCGCGCCGTGCGCCGCGGCGTAGCCGACGCCGCCGTCCAGCAGGGCCTGCGCAACCCCCTGCCTGCGGAAGCCCGTGCGCACGGTGACGCACATGAAGACCCACGTCGTGTCCCAGGTCCCGGGTTCTCCGACGGGCAGCACCCGGGACCGCTGCAGGGAGCGGGCAGCCGACCTCCGCGAGAAGCCGAGCCAGCCCGCCACCTCGCCCGGGGCCTCCCCCGTGCCCAGGTACGCGAGCATGCCCGGTGCCGGTTCCTGCGCGGTGAGCTCCCGCAGGCGCGCGCCGCGCGTCGTCACGTCCTCCTGTGCCGGCGCGCGCCAGTGCATGCACCAGCAGGCCTGCTCGCGCCCGGTCGGGTTGAGGACGCGGGCGATGTCGTCGAACCGGTCGGTGGTCGCGGGGACCACGTCGATACGGGCCATGACCGGAACCTACCCCGCCTCGCCCACATGCGTAGGCGGACCCGCTTGGCACACTTTTTCTGGACGACACATGGCGTCCTCTTGCGAGAGCGGCACGCGTGTGGCATAAATAAGTGTCCACTTATAGAAGGAGACACCATGACCACGCTCACCGACCCCGCCGCGACCGCCGGCCTCGTGACCCGCGAGGTCCGCGACGGCAGCCGGGGCGACGCACCGACCAAGATCGCCGTCGCGCGCCGCACCTACGCGACCGACCGCGACGACCTGTGGGACGCCCTCACCTCGGCCGAACGGCTCCCCCGGTGGTTCATGCCGATCACCGGCGACCTCACGGTCGGCGGCCGCTACCAGCTCGAGGGCCACGCCGGCGGCGTCGTGGAGCGTTGCGACGCCCCGCACGCCTTCGCCGTCACGTGGGAGTCGAACGGCGGCGTCTCGTGGCTGGAGGTCTCGCTCACCCCCGCCGACGGCGGCACCACGCTCGAGCTGGTCCACGAGGCCCCCGTCGACCCGGACTTCTGGGCACAGTACGGACCCGGCGCCGTCGGCGTGGGCTGGGACCTGAGCCTCATGGGCCTGGGCCTGCACCTCGACACCGGGGCATCGCTCGACCCGCAGGCGGTCGAGGAATGGTCCCTCTCCGACGAGGGCGTGACGTTTGCGCGCGCCGCCAGCACCGGCTGGGCCGACGCCGCGGCCGCCGCCGGGGACGACGCCGACCAGGCCCGCGCCGCGGGCGAGCGGACCCTCGCCTTCTACACCACGCCGCCGGAGGCCTGAGTGCCGCGCGCTGCTGCCGCCTCCGCGCACGACGACGGGCCGGCCGGGGCGCACGACGACGGGCCGGCCGGGGCGCGGGCCGACGCCGGGGAAGCCGCCGGCCACCCCGACACGGCGCCGCCCGGCGTGTTCGAGGCGCTCGGCGACCCCGTCCGCCGTCGGCTCCTGGAGCTGCTGGTACCGGGCGAGCAGCCCGCGGGCGCCCTGGTCACCGCGCTGCAGGCCCGGATGCGCATCACCCAGCCGGCCGTGTCACAGCACCTGCGCGTGCTGCGCGAGGCCGGCCTGGTGCACGTGCGCGCCGAGGGCACTCGTCGCCTGTACGCCGTGGACGACGCCGGGACGGCGGCCGCCCGTGCCTGGCTCGCCCGCTTCGAGGACACGTTCGCCCAGCCGCTCGACGCCCTGGCGACGGAGCTGGCCCGCGGGCGCCGCGAGCGCCGTCGTGCGGCTCCCCCGGCCGGGACGGACGCCGCCGCGGGCTGACCGCGTCAGTAGCGCTTGGGGAGCTTCAGGTGACGCTCCGCCATGATGGTGCGCAGCAGGTCCGGGCGGTCGGTGATGATGCCGTCCACGCCGATGTCCATGAGGGACTCGATCGTGGCCCGGTCGTCGACGGTCCACGGGATCACGGCCATGCCCCGCCGGTGGGCGGCACGGACGAGCTCCGGCGTCGTGAAGGGCACGTAGCCGGGGTCGGCCACGCCGCCGCCCTGCGGGTCGCCGTGCACGGGCGAGACGGCGTCGGCCCCGAACGATGCGGCGGCCGCGACGAACTTCTCCTGGATCGACCCGGGGAAGTCGTCGATGTCGAGGCCGCCGAGCCACGGGGAGGCTCCGTCGGCCCCGACCTGGAGGAACTGCTGGCCGTTGGTCAGCGCCACCAGACCGAAGCGGGGCTCGACCTCGCTCATGCGCATCAGCGAGCCCCAGTCGAAGCTCTGGATCGTGACCTGGTCGACCAGGCGGGCCGCGCGCACCTCGCGGGCGACGACCTGCACGAACTGCTCGCGCGGCGCCGTCTGCTCGGGGGCGCCCGCCTCGACCTTGGTCTCGATGTTGAGCGTGACCTGGTGGGCGCGGTGGCGGCTCACGAGGTCGAGCACCTCGGACAGCAGCGGCATGCGCTCGCCGGGGTGCAGCTCCTGCCCGGGGAACTGCGGCTGGCGCAGCGAGCCGCAGTCGATGGTGCGCACCTGCGCGAGCGTGAGGTCCTTGATGTACGTGCGCTCGGGGACGTACGGGAACTGCGGGTCGCCGGGGAACGCGGGGGCGGTGTCCACGCACTTGGCCGGGCTGGGGTCGCGGTCGTGCGTGACGACGGCGTACCCGTCGCGCGTGATCTGCACGTCCAGCTCGAGCGTGCTGACGCCCAGCGCGAGCGCCCGGTCGAAGGCGGGCAGCGTGTTCTCCACCGTCAGCGCGATGCCACCGCGGTGCGCCTGGAGGTCGAAGGCGCGCGGGTGGTGGGCGCCGGAGGTGTCGGCCGCGCTCGCGGGCACGGCGGCGGACGCCGGAGCGATGCTCAGCGCGAGGGTCGCGGCGACGGTCATGGCGAGTGCTGCGGTGCGGGCGGCGGGGCGGCGACGGGCGGTTCTCATGCCCCGAGCCTGGAGCGGCCCTGTGACGACGGCGTGGCGCCGCGCCGTCCCGCGGACGACGCCCGCGTGAACGCGCGGCGACGCCGGCCGGATCCTGCGCGGGGGGCGAGGCTCGCGTACGGTCCGAGGGTGGGGCACATCGAGGTGGGCGGGCTGCGCGTCGCCTACGAGCGGGTGGGCCAGGGTCCGCCTCTGGTGCTGCTGCACGGCGCGGCCGAGGACGGCCGCGTCTGGCGGCAGCAGACGACCGGGCTGGCCGGGGAACTCACCGTCGTCGCGTGGGACGAGCCGGGCGCCGGTGGTTCCTCCGACCTGCCGGAGGGCTTCAGCCTGGCCGGCTACGCGGACGCCCTCGCGGCGCTGCTGGAGGCGCTCGACCTCGGCCCCGCCCACGTGGCGGGCGTGTCGTGGGGCGGCACCGTGGCTCTCGAGCTGTACCGCCGGCGCGCGGAGCTGGTCGCCACCCTGATCCTGATCGACACCTACGCCGGCTGGAAGGGGTCGCTGCCCGCCGACGAGGTACGTGCCCGGGTGACCGGGGTGCACCGGATGCTCGCCGCACCCGCCGCGGAGCCTGCTCCGGTGCTGCCCGGGCTCTTCGCCGTCGGCCCACCGCCCGAGCTCATACCACTCCTTGTCGACGTCGCCGCCGGCGTGCGCCCCGCCACCCTCGCCCAGCAGGTGGACATCATGGCGCGGACCGATCTGACGGCGCTGCTGCCCCACGTCGCCGTGCCCACGCTGCTGGTCTGGGGACGACTGGACGCACGCTCCCCGCTCGCGGTCGCACACCGGTTCGCGGCAGCGATCCCGGACACCACGCTCGTGGTCGTCGAGGGTGCGGGCCACCTGAGCCACCTGGAACGGGCCGAGCAGGTGAACGACGCCATCCGCGACTTCTGCCGCGCCCACCCACCGGCGGCGGGCTGACGTCCCGGGGAGCGAGTGCAAAGCGGTACCAATCGCCCTTCGGGGGTACCGTTCTCGGGTGGCTCATCTGGACTGGGAGATCAAGGCAAGCCTGCTGATGTACGTGATGGGGGCGCCCGGCGGCCGCATCGTGCAGGACGACGCCGTGGGCGGCACCGGCGCCTCGTTCCACTTCCCGCTCGACCCGGAGCGCACGGCCGAGCCGTCCGGCGACGCGTCGTCGTTCGCGTTCACGGGGTCCGTCGTCTTCATCGGGCACTTCGGCTCGTTCGTCGGTGAGGTCGCCGACATCGAGGTCGTCTCCCCCGCCGACGGCGGCCCCGACTGGACCATGTCGATCCGGGACCGCGAGTCGGACGTGCGCACCGTCGCGTTCCGCCTGGCCGGCGCCCCCGAGCGCACGGCCGACGGCACCCGCCTCACCTGGTCGCGGGTCGAGCTCACCGAGGACGGCGCGAAGCTGTGGGGCGGCAACTACCCGGTAGGCACCGCCTTCGAGCCGGTCACGATCGACCTCACCTGAGCCATCGGGTCAGCGGCCCTCTCAGGGACGGCCGGCCGCGTGGCCCCCGGCAGGACGCCGGGCCCCGGCGGCGTGTTTCGCAGGACGGACAGACCGACCGGAACTCCTGCCGTCGACAGGGCGGACTTTCCTCGGGTCCGGGCCTGTGCGCTGGTAGGTTGCCCGGTATGACGTCACCCGTCGGCGAGGCCGCGCAGGCGGCCGTCGGCCCCGGTCCCGTCCCGTCAGCCGAACCGGCCGTCGCGCCGGTCCCTGCGCCACCAGCCACCACCCTTCCGGTCCCCGGGCCGCCAGCCACCGTGGCACCGGCGACAACGCCGTCCGCCACCGTGCCGCCGGTGCCCGCGCCACCGGCGGCCCTGCCGGTGCCCGTGCCGCCGGGCGCGGACGAGCCGGCAGACGGCTCCGGACCCGATCACGACGCCTGGGGTGGCGGCAGGGACGACGCCGGGTCCGCCGACGAACCCGTGGCCGCCACCCCCGAGGCGGACGCCGAGCACCCGGCGGACGAGGCCGCGAGCGCCCCGGAGCCGGCCGACCGCCCAGGCAACCCGGAGCCGGCCGCGGACGAGCACGCTCCCGCCGGCACCCAGGACGCGCCCGCCTCGGAGCACGCCGAAGCCGAGCCCGATTCCGCGCCCGATTCCGCGCCCGATTCCAAGCCCGAGGCCAGGCCCGACGCCAAGTCCGACGCCAAGTCCGACGCCGAGCCCGATCCGGGCGTGGAGATCGATCCGGAGGCCGAGTTCGATCCGGAGGCCGAGTTCGATCCCGAGGCGGCCGCCCCCACCCGGCCGAACGCCGACCGGGCTCCCGCGCCGCCCGCGCCCGCCGTCGGACCGGAGGCTGCCGCCGCCCCGCCGCTGGCGCCCCGACCCGCGGGGCTCCCCGTGCGTCCCGTCCGCCGCATCCCCGCCAGCGGCGAGCGTCTGGGCCGGTTCACGCTCGGCGAGGCCCTGGGCCACGGCGGGTTCGCGCACGTGTACCGCGCGCAGGCGGACGACGGCGCGGAGGTCGCCCTCAAGGTCCTGACCGGCCTGCACGACGACGCCCGCGAGCGGTTCGTCCAGGAGGCGGAGCTCCTGGAGCGCCTGGACGGCCGTGGCTTCCCGCACTTCGTGGAGTCCGGGCTGGACGCCACGCAGCCGTGGTTCGCGATGGAGCTCGTGCCCGGCAGAACACTGCGCGACCGGGTGCGCGAGGACGGTCCGCTGTCCGGGCCCGAGGCGCTGCGCCTGGCCCGGCAGGTCGTCGACGCGCTGCTCGTGCTCCAGGAGCAGCGCTGCCTGCACCGCGACCTGAAGCCGGCGAACATGATGGTCGACGGCGAGCGCGCGGTGCTCATCGACCTCGGTATCGCCAAGGTCTTCGACGCCGCGACCTCCACGCAGCCCGCCGGGACCATGGCGTACATGGCCCCGGAGCTGTTCGGACGCCGGGTGCACCCGCGCTCGGACGTGTACAGCCTGGGCCTGCTGCTCGTGTACGCGAGCACGGGCGCGCTGCCGCTGGACCTGAACTTCATGGGCCGGGACCTGGTGGCCACCGACCTCGTGGACCCGGACGAGCACGCGGACGCCCCCGACGGGCCGCCCGTCATCGACCGGCACCTGCAGTCCCTGGTGCTGGCGATGACCCGCTACCAGCCGAACCACCGGCCTCCGCTGGAGAACATCGCGAGCGTGGTCCGCGCGCGCCTGGCGCACTCGACGCCCGACCCGACGCTGCTGCTCACCTCGCAGCTCGTCAGCGACGGCGTCACGGCCGCCGAGGTCGCCGCGCTCCCGGCGACCGACGTGCTGCACGGCCGGGGTCACACCCGCATGTTCCCACCGGGTCCCGACGAGGCGGCACCGGGCCCCGTGTCCACCGCCCGCACCCCGGAACCCTGGCACGCCCTGGTCTACGACCGTGCGCTCATGAGCGTCCTGACGGAGGTGCACGCCGACGGGTTCGACGGCGCCGCCGAGCAGGTGGTCGCCGACCACATCGCGGAGATCGGCGCGGAGGTCGCCGGCGGCCGCACCCCGGCCGAGATCAAGGACTGGATCTGGCAGGCGATGCGCTGGCAGGTGACGTCACCCGCCGACGGCCACTCGGACACGCTCCGCGGCTGGCGCGCGTTCCGCAGCCCCCAGCCCGAGCCGGCGAGCCGGCGTGCGCCCGTCCGCAGCCAGCCCGTCCCGCCCGCCGCGGCGACCCAGGTGGTCCGCGAGCAGGCGCCCCGGCCGAAGTCGTACGAGCCGCGCAAGAGCCCGGTCAAGCACCTCGGCCCCGCCCCGCAGCCGCCCCGGTCGACGACGCGCGCCACGCGGCCGATGCCCGCCGTCCAGCAGCGCGGTGGGCAGCCGCCGTCGGTACGGCCCGCCGTCGTCCAGCCCGCGGTGCTGCCACCAGAGAGCTCCGGTCCGCGTCCGCCGCGCAGCCCGCAGCCGGCGCAGGGCCGAGCCCAGGCTGCACCGCAGCCGGCTCAGGGCCGGGCGCAGGCCTCCCCGCGGCGGGGGGCCCAGCCGGCCGCGGCGCCCGTCGCCCAGCGGCCGCAGACCGCCGGTCGGCCGGGCGGACCGCCGCAGGCCGCGGCCGCGCCCCGTCGCAGGCCGTGGCCGGTGCGCCTGCTCGGCGCCCTGCTGCGCTGGGTCCCGCGGCTGCTGCTCCTCGCGGCCGTCTACGTGCTGGTCGTGCAGCAGACGGCGGACACCCCGTACCTCTCGGCGCCTGCGCTGGCCGTCGCGGCGTTCGGCGTCGCCGTCCTGCTGCGGGTGGCCGGGCACCGCATGCGGATCTGGTTCTACGTGGTCTCGATGCTGGTGGTGGGGGCGGCGTCCGCGGCGCTGTGGGCGACGAGCACCGGGCTGCTGCGACTGTTCTGACGCGCTCCCGGCCCGGCGGACGGACAGCTCCCGGCGGACGGACAGTTCCCGGCGGACGGACAGTTCCCGGCGGACGGACAGTTCCCGGCGGACGGACGGTGAGCCGTCAGCGCCGGACGCGGGCGCGGGAGCGCGCGACGCCGGCCAGGGTGGCGCGCACGGGTGTGCCGAGATAGATGCCCAGCGACGCGCCCGCCGCCAGCCCGATACCGACGGACGCCGCGAGCACGAGGGAAGCGGCCCCGCCTCCGGCCGTCGACGCCGGGTCGGCGTGCACCATGCCGAGCAGCCCGTAGAAGACCGCACCGCCGGGTACCAGCGGCACGATGGCCGCCGTCGTCACCGCGACGGACGGGACGTGCAGGTTGTGGGCGATGAAGACGCCCACGAAGCTGGCGAGCGCCGCCGCGATGCCGCTCGCGGCGGCCTCGTGCAGGTCGGACGTCAGCACCATCGCGTGGCTGAGTGCCGTGACCGTGCCGAGCACGGCGCTGACCGCGACGATGCGTGCTCCCGCGCCGTTGAACAGCGCCACCGCGACCGCGATGATGACCGCTCCGGCCACCTGGTCCGGCAGCGGGCCGAGCGGTGGCGGGCCGTCCGGCAGGGTCATCCGGAACCCGAGCACGCTGCCGAGCTCCAGCCCGGCGAGGATGCCCACCACCAGGCCGAGCGTCTGCAGCGTGAGATCGAGGATGCGGCCCGCCGCGGTGAGCGCGAACCCGTCGATAGCGTCCTGGGCCGCACCCACCACGGTGAGCCCGGACAGCATCAGCACGATCCCGGACGCCACGATGATGGCGGGCTGCACCCCGGCGAAGGGCTCGACGTCCGCGGCGGCGAGAGCGGACACGACCACCGCCACCACCGTGGTGACGAAGGCGCCCGCGATCTGGCTGAAGAAGGACGGCACGCGCAGCCGGGCCAGACCGGACTGGGTCGCCGCGGCCGCGAGCGCCGCGACGAACGTGAGCCCCACCAGCACCGCCGATCCGCCGGACAGGAGGCTCGCGCCCACGGCGAGCAGCGCCCGGGTCACCACGACGACCGGCTGCCGGTACCGGAACGGCACCCGCCGGATGGCCCGGAAGGCGGTCCGGGCCTCGTCGAGGTCCATCCCGTCGTCGACGGCGACCAGGAGCGCCTGCATGCGCTGCAGCTTGGTGTGGTCGGGCGCCGCCACGCGCACCACCCGCAGCAGGGTGTGCGGCCAGCCGTCACCGCTGGGCTGGTACGAGAGCGTGATCGACGTGTAGGTGACGTCCACGTGCACGCCCTGGAGCCCGTACGCGCCGGCGACGCGCGTGATGGCGAGCGTCACCTCGTGCGCGGACGCCCCGACCGCGAACATCGACTCGCCGATCCGCATCGCCAGGTCCAGGGCCCGGATCACCCTCGTGTCGTCGACGGCGGGGTGGACCTCGGTGTCCGGGGCCTCGGAGGGATCGGTGTGCAGGGCTCGGCGCACCGACGCGTACAGGCTTCGACGGGCTGGCTGGGGCATGCAGCCCATTGTGCTGAGGGGCGCTGTCACCGGCATCCGGCCTGGGCGGGCCCGTACGGCGCGTCAGCCGTCGACCAGACTCGGCCCCGCGCGTCCGCCGTCACCCGTTCATGGAGTAGTCCCCCTGTTGATGGTGTGATCTCGACCTTCCTGTCCGGCATGGTGGTGGTCGGGCCGATTCACGCCCCTCGGGTCAGTCCACGGTGATCGAGACGGTCTGCCAGCCCGACGCGCCGTCGGGAGCGGGCGGCGCCTTGGTCTCGGTCTGGACCTGGCCGTCCGAGTCCGTGGCGCGCACCGTCAGGGAGTGGTAACCGGCGTCCAGATCGATCGACACGTGCCACTGACGCCACGTGTCGGGGCCCACCGTCTCGGCGAGCTCGGCGGTGACCCAGTCGCCGCCGTCGGCACGGACCTCCACCGTGCTGATGCCGGTGTGCTGCGCCCAGGCCACGCCGGCCACGGTCACGGCCCCCGCAGGCACAGGCGCGGACAGGCGCGGCACGTCGATGCGCGACGCGATCTTGATCGGACCCCGCGCCGACCAGCCGCGCGGGGTCCAGTAGCCCTCGTCGGCCTCGAAGGTGGTCACCTCCAGCGACGTCACCCACTTGGTGGCCGAGACGTACCCGTACAGCCCGGGCACCACCAGCCGCGCGGGAAAGCCGTGCTCCTCGGGCAGCGGCTCGCCGTTCATGCCGATCGCGAGCAGGCACTCGCGGTCCGGGTCCTGGAGCACGTCCAGCGGCGTGCCGGCGCTGAACCCGTCGTCGCTGCGGGAGAGCACCATGTCGGCGCCGGCCTGAGGCCTGGCCCGCTCCAGGAGCGCGCGGATCGGGTAGCCGAGCCAGAGGGCGTTGCCGACCAGGTCGCCACCCACGGCGTTGCTGACGCACGAGAGAGTGACGTAGTGCTCCTCCATCGGCAGCTCCATGAGCTCGTCCCAGGTGAGCGTGAACGGCTCGTCGACCAGACCATGCACCTCCAGCGACCAGTCCTGCGGGTTGACCTGCGGCACGATCAGCGCGGTGTCGATGCGGTAGAAGTCCGCGTTCGGGGTGACGTACGGCGCCAGGTCGTCGAGCTTGAGGTCGGCCCCGGCGGGCACCGGCGGCGCCGGCGTACGCGCAGCGGGCAGGCGGAGCCTCTCCCGCACGGCGCTGATCGCCGTGGAGCCCATCGACAGCACCCGCGAGCCGGCCAGCGCGAGCACCGCGACACCGACGGTGATGCCCGACACGGTCAGGAAGCCACGCCGGTTCATGGCGCCGCCCGGAGTCTCGCCCGCCGAGGCCCCGCTACCTCCTCCCGGCGCAGGCCGTAGCCGCGCCACGGCGGCACGCAGCAGGAGCACCGCGGCACCCAGCCCGATGGCGCTGGGCAGTGCCCACAGCGGCGTCGCGCTCGGGCGCAGCACCGCGACCACGACCCCGACGACGCCGACGACGCCCATCAGCACCGCGCCCACCGGCGGGCGGCGCAGCTCCAGCCAGCCCGCGAGCGCCGCCCCCAGGGCCAGCACCACGCCCATCGAGGCGAGCAGCACGACCTTGTCGTTGGTGCCGAACCACTCCACGGCAAGGTCCTTGAGCCATGGGGGCACGGCGTCGACGACGGCGGCGCCGCCTGCGAACAGCGTGCTGGCACCGGGTGCGACGACCGCGGCGACGAGCTCCGCGACGGCCAGCCCGGCGCCACCGGCAAGCACGCCTGCTAGGGCGGCCCAGCCCACGCCGCCCGGAGAGCGTTCGGCCGAAGGAGCCGCGGGGCTCTCGGTTGCCTGTGTCATGAGCTGAGCGTGAGCTCGTCGAAGAGAGCGATTCTTGACGTATCCATAACCGATCCTCCTGTGTGCCGGCGGCAAGCTGCCGCCTGATAGAAGGTTCGGAGCGGTGGTGCATCGGGATGGGTCGGGGGCGCATTGCAGGCTACGGCGCCTCGCCGTCCTGGTCCGGCCGCCCGAGGCGGGCTGCTGCACTGCTCGTCCGCAGAACGACGGGCGTTCGGTGCCGACGATCGCATGATGCCGGGTTGGCGAGACAGCTCAGGGTCGGTCGAGCAGCAGTCCCCGACGCTCTCCTGGCGCGGCTCAGCCCAGGCGGAGAGCCACCCGCCCCCGCTCCTGGGCCGTCCAGCGTTCGACCCCCACGTCCACAGCCGCGCACCGCCGGTGCACCTCGTCGAACACGCCGGCGAACCCGTCGTTGAGCAGGTCCAGCTTGTCCTGCCACTGGGCGACTGCCGGCATCCGCTCGCGGAGCTCGGCGATGGCGGCCTGCTCGTCAACCGTGGTCAGGCGACCGTGGTCGACGACGATCCGGCCGTCGACCAGGACGTACTCCAGAGATGACCCGTTCTCGGAGTAGACGAGCTGGTTGTCGACCCGGGAGCGCGGTGTGAACGCGAGCGTGCCCAGGTCGTAGACGTTGAGGTCGGCCCGCTTGCCGACCTCGATCGATCCGGTCACCTTGTGCAGCGATGCCGTCCGGGCGCCCCCGATCGTCGCGGCACGCAGGGCTTCGTCCACGGTTGACCAGGTCGTGTGGTCCGGCCCCCCGGCCTTGTGCAGGAGCGCCGCCATCTTGACCACCTCGTGCAGCCGGGGGGTGTCCGACGACGAGCACCCGTCCGAGCCGAGGCCCACGGGCACGCCGGCGTGGTGATACCGGCGCCACGGGGCCAGCCCGGAACCGAGCTTCAGGTTCGAGATCGGGTTGTGGGAGACGCTGACCCCGGCGGACGCCATCAGCTCGATGTCGTGGTCGGTGACCCAGATCCCATGGGCGAACGTGGTACCGGACGACAGGGCACCTATGTCGGCGAGGTGCTGCACGAGGGTGGTGCCGTACAGGTCCTGACCCGTGACGGCCTGCACCCGGGTCTCGAGCACATGGATGTGCACCTCGAGGCCGTGCTCCAGGCCCAGCACCGTGGCGCCGGCGAGCAGGTCGTCGGTACACCGCTGCGGACCGGACGGCGCCAGCATGTACCGGAGCCGCCCGCCCCCGCGGCCGTGCTGGTCCCGGATCGCGGCACGGGAGTAGTCGAGGTACTCCTGCGCGGTCAGCACGGGCTGGGCGCGCACCTGGACGACCAGGTCCGCGGGCAACAGGTCGGACGCGAACGGGAGCGTGTCGACGAAGGGCCGGTTGATGACATGCCCCGAGATGTTCGCGCGGATCCCGACCTCGTCGTAGGCGTCGAACACCGCGGCGAGCTGCGCCCGGTCCTGCGTCGGTGTCTCCAGCACGTCGTCGACGAGGGTGGTCACCCCGTTCTTGAGCGACTCCATGGCGAACAGCCGACTACGCAGACCGACGAGCTCGGGGCTGAGCGGTCTGCCGCCCAGGATCGGGTAGGAGTACAGCATCCACAGCTCGAGCGGCAGGTTGTCGTACCGGCCTTTGTAGAGGTACTCCCACGAGTGGGTGTGCGCGTTGACGAAGCCCGGCACGACGAGACGGTCGGTGCCGTCGATCACCTCGTCGCCGTCGCGCACGTCGACATCTGGCGCGACCTGGGTGATGGCGCCGTCCTCGATCCGGATCGACCGGACGACCGGGCTGCTCCCGGTCGCGGCATCCATGGTGATGACGGTGGCAGCCTTGATGACGGTGGCGTTCACTGGGTCTCCGCCCGGTCGGTGACGACGCGCGCCGCCGCGGAGCACACGGGGGCCGCGACCGCGGCGACCAGGATGCCCTGCAGCGGAGGGATACCGATCGCCAGGGCGTTGGTGCCGAACGCGGTGGCGACACCGAGCAGGTAGGCGATGACACCGGGCCAGACGACCAGTGGCGCGGCGTCCAGGACCGTACCCGGGTCACGCCCCTTCCACACGAGGAAGAACGTGCCGATCATGACGCCGCCGAGCGGCGGGACGAGCGTGCCCAGCAGGGTGAGGAAGCCGCCGATCGCGTCGCCGAGTCCGCTGACGGCCAGGATGATGCCGACGACGGTTCCGCCGATCACGAAGGGCCGTTTGTCGTCCTTGTCGAAGAGCTCGGCCCCGGCTACGCCATAGGCGTACGCCGTGTTGTCGTTGGTGGTCCAGAGGTTGGCCACGACGAGGAACAGGCCCACGCCGATCAGGCCCATGGAGAGCAGGAGCTCTGCGAAGTCCGCGATGCCGAAGGCCGCCGTGCCCACCCCGCCGAAGAAGAGCATCGCGCCCTGGATGAGGCCGACACCGACGAGAAGGAGCCAGAACGTCCGGTTCTTCGGCGTCGAGAACCGCGCCCAGTTGCCCACCTGGGTTCCGCCGGAGATGAAGGTGGCGATGAGCATCGTCATCGCGGTGGCCGCCGAGAGGGATCCGTCGCCTTCGACGGCGAGCAGCGACGCCCAGCCGCCCGCCTCCTCGAACGAGCGCAGCGTGATCCACACGCAGAGCACGAGCATCAAGGGCACCGAGACCCAGGACAGCAGCTCGATCCCACGGAATCCCTTGTAGGCCGTCACGGCCATCAGGACACCGCCGGCGACGACCACCGGCCACGTCGTCTCCCACCCCAAGGCGGTGCCGAAGAGGTCACCGAGGACCGCGATGGTGATCGCGTACCAGCCGACCTGCGTGCCGCCGAGCAGGACAGAGGCCCACTTGCCGCCGGCCCTGCCGAGCACGAGCCTGGCGGTCAGGACGGTCGACAGGCCGGTGCGTGCCGAGATCAGGCCGAGCGTGGCGACGTAGAGGGCCAGCACGAGCGAGGCGATGGCCGCGGCCGCGAGGTACGCGGAGAAGCCGAAGGCGGCGGTGACCTGCCCGCCGGTGACCATCGTCGGGGTGAAGAAGCAGAAGCCCGCCATCACGATCGCCACGGCAGCGGGGCCGCGCCGACTCCCGGCCGGGACCCGCTCGAGGGGGTAGTCGGGGTCGACAGCGCCCGGTGGCGCGGCCACGTGGTTCTGCGGTGGCTCTGTGGCGGTCATTGCGGTGCCCTCTCCTGGGTGTCCGGGCGAGGTTGCCCGTGCACCGAGTAGAAGGGTGGCCGGCGCCGGCGCCAAGATCTCGCGCGGAACGGTGGGCGGCCGCACACCGCGGTGCGCCGACCGGTGTCAGGACGCACACCTGGCCGTAACACGAGGGACATCGGGCGTCCCTACGGTGAGGCGCGTGAGCACAGCCATGTCGGTGGCAGCACCGCTCCAGGTCCAGGTCCGCGACATGCTCGGGTGGGCCGACGTCCCGCTCGACCTCGTCGGAGACGCCGTCGGCATGGATCGCCACGTCCGGTGGGCGCAGGCGACCGAGCTCATCGACCCGGAGCCGTTCCTGCGTGGCCGCGAGATCGTGCTGACCACCGGCCTCGAGCTGCGCACCCCGGCAGACTGCGCGCACTTCGTCGACTCTCTCGTCGCGGCCGATGCGGTGGCGATCGGCTACGGCATCGACGTCGTCACCACCGCGCCGCCACCCGCACTCGTCCACCGTGCGAACGCGGCGGGCCTGCCGGTCCTGAGCGTACCCCGGACAGTCCCCTTCCTCACCTTCACCGAGCGTCTCGCCCAGGAGCAGACCCGGCTGTGGGTGCTCGCCCAGGACCGTCTGGAAGCCGGCCACCTGTTCGACGCCGTCCGACGAGGGCTCGCGGACCCGCTCGTGCTGTTCGAGCGATTCGTCGAGCTCGACCGGCCCGGCATCGAGTTCGCAGCGGCATGCTGGGCGGCACGTGAGCGCCTGCCGGAGGTAGCCGGGCCGCACCGGGTCGGCTACGTCAGGGACCGGACGATCGTGCTCGGCCCCGCGAGCGTCGTCAGCGGCCTCGTCGAAGCGGTCGATGGTGCACTGGTACTCGGTTGCGGCGGGCCCGCCCCCCGGCAGGAAGTACGCCGCGTGCTCGCGGAGGCCGTCGCCGCGTTCGACGTCGCGTCCCGGCGTGGGCGGTCCGCCGGCGCTGCGGACCTCGCCACGCTGGAGGGGCTGCTAGGACGGTTGACGCACGAGCAGGTCACACCGTTCCTGGACCATGTACTACGGCCGATCATGGAGCACGACCAGCGCCGGTCGGACAGTCTGCTGGCGACGGCCCGCACGTTCGTGGCTACCGACGGATCTGTGGCCCGGACGGCGGAGGCGCTGTTCCTGCACCCGAACACCGTGCGCAAGCGGCTGGACCGGATCGACGAGCTCACGGGCCTACGGGTGCGCGAGGCAGCAGGGCGGATAGCACTGCAGATCGCCGACTCCGGCCACGCTCGTACCCTCGGGCACGAACAACCGTCCAGGCCTCGCTCGTGAACGGCGCCGGATCGGCCCGTCACGGAAGCTCGGTCGCTGCCGTATGGGCTTTCTTCGCGTCAGCTCCGAGCCTCCGCCACCCAGGGTGAGACAAGGATCTCCTCTGCGGCGTGTACCTCCACGCGGACCATGTCAAGTGGACGAGGACACGCGAGCGGGCTACCGATCCGGGAGGGATAGCCGGGTGAACATCACACATCGGGGCACGGACTACCGCGGTGACGCCCCAAGCCAGTACCTCCTTGGCACAGACACCCGATCCGGCAATGCCGGGTGGTGTTCATGGTGATGACGGTCAGCGACCACAGTCACCGGTCGGGATCAGTCTCGCTCTTTGGTCGGGTCGCGCCACAGCTCGTGGGTGCACGGCACGCCGCCTGCGTAGCACCGCCTGACGATCAAATGACGGCGTGGATCTCGCGCGGGACACCACTGGCGAGATCCACGCAGATGCACCGCACCCTAGCTGGTGAGCGGCGTTCTGGCCGGGCCGGTTGCGCGGGTGCGAATCCACACCACGATCGCGGTGGCGATCACCACCAGCGCGGGACCGATCAAGGCGATGCCGTTAGCCGCATTCGCTGTAGAGCGGTCGATGCCCGCGCCCAGGTCGGTACTCAGGGCGATCGCAAAGACGAAGCTGAGGGTGTTGAAGGCGACGTGGATGGCCACTGCGATCTCGATGCCTCCGGAGCGCCATGTGATGAGGGCCGTGGAGACAGCGAGCACGAAGTACCAGATGTAGAGCCACGGGTCTCCCGCCAGGTGGAAGGCGGCGAAGACCGCGGCGGAGACCGCGATGCCAAGAAACAACGACACACGCGGGCCCCGGCCCCAGCTGGCGGCCACGCGGAACACTAGACCGCGCAGTCCGTACTCTTCGCCAGCTGCCTGCAGCGGCATGAGAACAAGAGTGGCCGCCAAGATCCACAGAAGGTCGTTCTGAACCCAGACGGTCGACTCGGAAGGCAGGACGTAGTTGCTGACCACGTTGAGGACGACGAAAGCCGGGGCGATGATCAGCAACGCACATGTCAGCAGATCGAACCGAAAGCGGGAGAAGACGGAGTGCAGCGACGCGCCCGGCACTCCATACAACCAGCGCTGGATGACCATGGCCCACGGCAGCAGCACTGCGTTGCCGACCAGCCCGAAGGCATGCAGTGCTGGCGTGAGGGGTCCGCGGCCGGGCGCAGTGTCCGGCGTCCCGATCACTCCGTCCAGCCAGTGCGCCAGCACGGAGAACCCCAAGATTGCCGCCCACATGCCACCGACGAGGAGCACGATCGCAAGGATGCCGCGTCCGATCCGTCGCTCGTCTCCGGCTAGGACGCGGTGATACTCGACTCCGGGTGGAACGGCATTCGCGCGCGATTCGCCTTCTCGCCGCGCGGCGAGCACGCCGTCGCCGGCGTCGATTCGGGAGTTGTCCATCGGCATTACTGTCCTGTTCATCTGGAAGCTGGTCGCTGACGGGGCTCTTCGCCGGTACGACGGCGAGCTCTGCCACCCTGCGACTCTGACATTCCCAGCATTGACCGGACAGACAATTGCTGGCAGTGCCGAGGATCATCCGAAGAGATGACAAACGTCATGCCGGATCCTTGAATCCTGAAACAGACGGCTTGAATCCGTCAGAGCCAGCCGCGGTCTCGAGCAACACGCGCCGCGTGATGACGATTAGAGGTCCCGCTCTTCTGCATCGCACTCGAGAGATAGTTTCGAACCGTGCCCGGTGCGAGGTAGAGCTTCCGTGCGATGTCCTTGACCGAGTGGCCCTCGAACGTCTCACGAAGTACATCGAGCTCGCGATCCGTCAGAGGCGAATCGTCGACGACCGACGCTTCCAGCACCTCGTGTGCGATCCAACGCTGTCCCGCGTGCACCTGTCGAACGACCTCGGCTATGTCGTGCGCCTCGGCATTCTTGCTCATGAAGCCCGTCACGCCGAGCTTGAGTGCACGACGGAGAACGCCAGGGCGCGCATGTCGGGTGAGCATCAGGACGCGTTGCTCAGGTATCTGCTTCCGTATGTCGACAGTCGCCGCGAGGCCGTCCGTTCCGGGCATCTCGAGGTCGATGACCAGGACGTCTGGTCGGTGCGTGAGCGTCAGTGCCACGGCCTCAGCGCCGTCCGTGGCCTGGGCCGCGACCTCGATCGTTCCGTGCAGGGGTAGGAGAGCGGCCAGTGCGGTGCGCAGAAGATGCTCGTCGTCGGCCAGAACGATCCGTATCGGGCGGCTCTCAGTCATGCCCTACCTCCCCGCCGCCACCCGGAACCAGCTGTGCTCTCACTTCGAAACCGTTGCTCTCTCGCACGATATGCAGTGTTCCGCCCGCCGCCTCGACGCGCTCGCGAAGCCGGGCGAGCCCACGCAGCGGAGTCGAGCTGCTGTGGAGCACCCCGTCGTTGGTGACCGCCACGGCTGTCGTTGATGCCTCGATCCGGACCGTGGTCGGACGTGCATGCCGAAGGAGGTTTGTCGTGGCCTCGCGAAGTACCTGAGCAAGCAGCGGATGCGCCACGGCACCAGGATCGAGGTCGCTGCGTGCACCAACTGAGATGCCTGCAGCCTCGCACAGTCGTTTCGCGTTCTCGATCTCCGTTGCCAAATTCAGCTCATGACGCGCGTACGTGAGGGATCGGGTTTCAGCGATTGTCTCTCTGGCTAGTCGCCTGATCTCGTTCAGTTCTTCCTCGGCTCGTTCGGGCTCGCTGTGAACCAGGCTGTGCGCCAGCTCAGCTTTGAACTTGATGATGTGCAGCGAGTGGCCCTGGATGTCATGCAAGTCGCCCGCGAAGCGAATGCGCTCGCGCGCCACGGCGAACTGGGCCTCCGTGTCCTTGGCGAGTTCGAGCCGGCGAGCGACCAACCATGCCTGCTCGCTCACGAGGATCACGCCGGCCACGAAAAAAGTGCCGACCAGCGGCGTGGCGACGTACGCAGCGGCGAGCTCGAGCGTCACCGGATGCAGCACGAACACTGTGGCGCCGATGCCCGCAACGCTGAGCGCTGAGATGAAGACCCACAGCGCCCGTCGTCTTGTTCGCGCGACCATGAGTGCGCAGGCGAGGGATAGCGGGACGAAGCCGAGGGGGCTGGCGACGGTGAACGCGCCGACTGCCCACGACGCCCCCGTGACACCGAGTGCCAAGATCGAATGGCGCGGATACTCGTCCAGACTCCACTCGCGCACCGAGCCCAGTGTGAGCAGGAAGCAGGCCGAGATGATCAGTCCTTCCAGCCAGCTGTTCGCAGTAAGGGCGACGCCCAAGACGCACAACGGTGCGATGGTGGCGACTGCCGTCAGCATCGCGAGCCGCCGCATGTGACCGATGGTTGGTGTCTCTTGTTTGCACATGGTCTCGATCATCAGGTTCGATTGTGCGTGTCGTGCCGTCTGATCGCGCGGCCGGTAGGGAACTTCGCCGCAACGGCCGCTATCAGGAGGCCGAGTGCCAGATGCTGTAGGGCGTTGTTGGTGATGAAGAAGTCTGAGACATCATCCGGGAGTGTTTTCAGCAGTCCGAAGTCGCCGTAGTACAGCGAGACGTAGGCAATGACCACGGTCGCCGAGAGCACGATGATCAAGCTCAGTACGAGGTCGACGAACTTCATAGCCATCAGCGTCCTGTCCGCCGGTCGCGCGGGGTAGTGACGAAATGTCACACCTCTTCGTGGCGCACGTCACGTAGGCGGGAGTTCCCTGGCCGGGACCAGCGCGTTCGACGATTGCTGGTGGCGCGCCACGGGAGCGCAGGCGAGGAGCACCGGGCGGCCGCGGTGCTCCCCGCCTGATCTCGCCGCCCCTGGAACTGGAGCTCCCGATGGCGGACCGTCAGGCGTTCATGCCGCCGTCGATCGTGAGGACCGACCTGGTCATGAAGGCTGCCCGGCGACCGGCCAGGAAGGCGACCACGCCCGCGACCTCCTCCGGCGTCCCATAGCGCCCGAGCGGGACCAGGCTGCGCAGGTAGTTGGCGGACTCGCCGTCGGCGGGGTTGAGCGCGGTGTCGAACTCCACCGTGATTCCGTGGCGCGCTCGCGGAATCACCTCCAGCCTCGCCCAGGGATCATGTCGGCGATCTTCTGTCCGACCTCGGGGCGGGCTGCGGGATCGTCCTCGGCATAGATGAGCAGGGCCGGCGCTGCGATCTCGGGCAGGCGTTCGGTGACGTCGAAACCTGGGATCGCAGCCAGCCGCCGCGCATCCGCCTCGGGCGAGCGGTAGACCGGTATCGACCGGAGCTCGGCCACCATGCTCTCGTCCACTTGCCCGCGTTCGGACAGGGCGAAGGCGAGCATCTGCGCGTCGCGCTGCGATGGTGACAGCTCGACGATCTCGGAGGCCACGCTGTGCTCCCCTTGTCTGGCAGGCTGCCCACGGCGCGAACCTCAGCGGCCCCCTCGAAAGCCGGGCCGGGGTGTTCTGGAACCTGACCGACGCCGCCGGCGATCCGCCGTCGATCCTGTACTCAGCGATGGGCGCACAGATGTCGCACACGGTCGCGGCGCGCGGCGGGCTGCCTGAGCACGCGGTCACCTTCCTGCTCGGCGTCAGGATGCACGACACGGGCCGCGTCAGGCTCGCGTCGGCCGACCCTTCGGTCAACCCGATCATCGAGACCGGCTTCTTCGCCAACCCGGCTGACGTCGACAGCGCGCTGCGCGCTCTCGACACCGCGCGGACCATCGGCAGGGCCAACGCCCTGGATGCGTTTCTGCAGACTCAAGCCGTTGGGCTCAGGTGCTCGCTGATCCATTCTTCGGTGAGGTCCACTGTGCGCGGGACCGACAGTGTCATGGAGACCGCCAGGGAGTTTCCCGAAAGGAACCCGTGAGCGATTACCGTACGCCCCAGGGCCTCGGCATGGTCCACCACGGTAAGCAGGCCGGTCGAGGTTGCCTGCGTCAAAATGCCGACCGGCTGACCGTCCACGCGGACCTCGACAACACGCTTCTCACTACGAGGGTGTTTGATCGTCAGCGCGTGCAGGGTGCACCACAACGCCATCGTGTGCCCCGCAACCACCATCGGACCCAAGATGTCCAGGTACTCATGTTCCCCCGTCACCTGGATCGTTCGCCCCTCGGGCAGTTCGGCAGCAGGCTGGCCAGGATGCGCGTTCACCGGGAAAATCGAGTCCGGTTCGCCGAGTTTCAGCGTGACTCGGCCTCGCCAGGTGCCGTCGTCGTTGGTCGCCCACATCCTTGCCTTCACGACGGCACATTGGCCCTCCAGGGCCAGTCGGACAAGCAGCGGTCGGTAGCGCACAGCGTCCTCTCGGGCGAGGTATCCGACCGTGTGCCCCTCGATATCGACACGAACCGCATGCGCGTCGTGGGCATTGCCCACCTCGGCAACGAGCGCAGCCTCCGCCTCAAATTCCTCACCCGGCCGGCGCCCACCCGGCCGATACAGCGCCGCCAGCTCACGCCGGCGGTACGCCTCACCGACAACCTCCACGGAGGAGCCGCTGCCGTTCCACAACTCAAACACGGTCAGCGTAACTTCCCGGCGCTTCGCCTTCGCCACCATGTCCCGGAGGGCGTCCTCCTGGTCGGCCGCCCCGGTCGCGACACGGGCGGTCAGCTCCCGTCGCGAGGGCTGAGCAGCCAGGAGCGAGTCCACCTGCGCGCGCAGCGCCTCAAACGAAGCCCGATCCTTGCGACGCCAGTGGACCACGAGGGACTGCGGGTTAATCGCGTTGGGACGCGCCCCATACGATCTGAGGTCCACGCCGTCTGATACGAACACGCGCGCGTGACCGTTGACGAGCATTCCTGCGTCCTTCCACTCGACGCGTACGACGTCGGTGAGCGGGATGGTGATGGTCGTCGCCTGCTGGATCGTCGCGGCCACCTTGCCCGCATGGATCATCAACGCATCTTGAGTCAGCTCAAGGTCGGCACCGTACCCAGTCGCGCGCATGCTCTCGATGATTCCACCGAAGGCGACCGCGACCACCTCCTGTCGTACAAGTTCACCCCCATCCCGCTACCAGACCTTCGTGCCATCCCGGCCGGTGACAATAGGTCCAGCACAGACGCCGCGGAAGGACTCCATGACCACCACCTCCGAGGGCGGTCTCACGTGACCGCCCGCGCGACGTACCAGACTCAGGCCATGGCCCTGTCTTGTGATGCCTCGGCGGAGGAACTGGCCACGATCTTCAACGGTGGCGGCCGCACGGGGCACAGCGACGAGCTGCGCGCGATGATCGTCCACGAGCTGGTACTGGCCGGGCACGACGTCCTCAACCACCCCGCCGTCGGTCGTTGGGCACGCCTGCGCCACTGGCGCCATCACGGACTGGGCTGGCTCCCGATCGAGCTCGCGGACTTCGAGCAGCCCGATGCCCGGCCCGGGACGCCAGAGCCAGGCTGGCAGGCACTGCTCGCTGGCAAGACCGTCGATGCCGCCGGCCTCGGCCTCGACCTGGTCGCGACGACGACCGAGGACTTCACCGCCCGTGCCGGACGGGTGTTCGCGCACTGGGTCGAGTACTCCAACGGCAAGGTCGATGCCCACGAGTACCTCGCCGCGGACCCGGTCCGCGATCACGACCTTCGCGATCTGCTCGCCGGCGCGGCACCTGCCTTCCTTGCCGGCGGCGACATCCGCACGCTCCGGGCTGTCCCAGCCACTCTGAGGCAGGTCTGGACCAGGCTCTTCCAGGCGGCCAGTGGCTCCAGCTTCTACGGGCCTCTCCAGGGCGGCGCCTACGGGAGACTGCACACCTGGCAGACGATGGCCGCGCTCACCGGCGCGCCGGCTACCGCAACCCCCGACGACGTCGCCGACCTGGCACGTGCCTGCCGATGGTTCGCCCTGGACACCACCAGTACCTGGTTCTGGAGCGTGTGGGAGCCCTCCGACCTCGCGCTGGCCTGCATCGGCCCCGAACTCGAACGGGTGACCGTCATCGCCGCAACCGACAGCGACTGAACCTGCTCCTAGGTACCGCCGAGCCCGCCACGGGCGTGACAGCAATCTCTCGCGCCTCAGCGTACGAGTTGGGTCCACACCTACCGAAAGTCCCGCGACCGCCCCGCAACCGCCATCGTCAGCGGCGCAAGATGCTCCGCCAGGAGGTTGACGGCACGGCCATCCTCCGGCAGCGGGGCGCCGTCGTCCTCCGGGTCCTGCGCCTCGATCCGCCCCCTGATCACCATGGCCTGCGCCGACCGCGCCACCCTCCGGAACCGCTGCCACAGCCCGACGGTGCAGATCACGTTGAGCAGCCCCGTCTCGTCCTCCAGGGACAGGAACGTCACTCCCCCGGCCGTGCCCGGCCGCTGCCGGTGCGTCACCACCCCGCCGACGGCGACCCGGCGACCCGACTCGGTCGCCAGCGCCTGCGCCACGGTGAGCACGCCCGCGGCCTCCAGCCCCGGGCGCACGTGCTGCGTGGGGTAGGAGTCGGGGGTGACGCCGGTGGCCCAGGCGTCGGCCTGCGCCAACTCCACCTCGCTCATCCCGGGCAGGGTCGGGGCGTCGACGCCGACGCTGACGCCGGGCAGCGTCGTCGGCCCCTCCTGGCCCAGCGCGCCCGCGGCCCACAGGCCCGCCCGGCGGTCGACGCCGAGCGCCTCCAGCGCCCCGGCCGTGGCGAGCGCCTCGAGCTGCGCCGTGGACAGCTCGACCCGCCGCACCAGGTCCCGGAGCGAGGCGAACGGCCGCTCGGCGCGCGCCGCGACGATCTCCTCCGCCTTGTCCTTGCCGATGCCGCGAATCGACTCCAGGCCCATGCGGACGGCGAGCGCCGGGTCGGCCCGAACGAGCCGCACCGCGGACGGGACCGACTCCGCCGGTGGCCCGGCCTGGCTGTCGCCGGCGCCGGCGCCATCGCCGTCGGTCAGGCGTTCCACGCAGGCGAGCACACGGGAGCTCACCACCGAGGGCCGCAGCACGCGCACCCCGTGCCGGCGCGCGTCAGCGGCCAGGGACTGCGGCGAGTAGAACCCCATGGGCTGGGCCGCGAGCAGTCCCGCGTAGAACGCGGCGGTGTGGTGCACCTTGAGCGACGAGCTCACGTAGACGAGGTGCGCGAAGGAGTAGGCGTGCGACTCGGGGAACCCGAAGTCGGCGAAGGCTCTGAGCTTCTCGAAGATCTCCTCCTGCACCTCGGACGGGATCTTGTTCTCGGTCATCCCCGCGTAGAGCCGTTCGCGCAGTGCCTCCATGCGTTCCTGCGACCGCTTGGACCCCATGGCCCGCCGCAGCTGGTCGGACTCCTTCGGGGAGAACCCGGCCACGTCGATCGCCATCTGCATGAGCTGTTCCTGGAACAGCGGCACGCCCAGGGTGCGACCCAGGGAGTTCTCCAGCAGGGGGTGCAGGTACTCCACCTTCTGCCGCTCTCGCCGCCGCTCGATGTAGGGGTGCACCGACCCACCCTGGATGGGCCCGGGCCGGATGAGCGCGACCTCCACGACGATGTCGTAGAACGTCCGGGGCCGCAGGCGCGGCAGGGTCGCCATCTGGGCACGCGACTCCACCTGGAACACGCCCACGGTGTCGGCGGCGCACAGCAGGTCGTAGACGAGCTCGTCGTCCTGCGGCAGCCCGTGCAGCGTAAGCACCTCGCCCGTGTGCTCCTCGACGAACTCGAACGCGTACCGGATCGCGGTCAGCATGCCCAGGCCCAGCAGGTCGAACTTCACCAGTCCCGCGTCGGCGCAGTCCTCCTTGTCCCACTGCAGCACGGTGCGGCCCTCCATGCGGGCCCACTCCACGGGGACCACCTCGATCACCGGCCGGTCGCACATGACCATGCCGCCCGAGTGGATGCCGAGGTGCCGGGGCAGGCGCAGCATCCGGTCGGCCAGGTCGAGCACGTCGTCGGGGATCTCCCCCTCCTCCGCGGCCGTCGGCGGCGTGCGGAACGGCACCACGTCGTGGGTGTCGTCGGCGCGGGCCGGCCGGGGCTCGCCGGCGGCACGCGGTTCCTCGGCGAGCACGTCGACGAAGACGCCGGGAGCGCCCGCGTTCGTACGCCCCGGGCCAGGCCGGCCCCCGTCCCGGTGCCCGGCGTGCGGGCGCGGTTCCCGCGGGCCCCACAGCGCTGCGACGCGGGCATCCTTGGCGGCGGTCTTGTTCCGCGGCGCTGCCGACGCCGCGGTGCCACCGGTGCCTGTCCCGCCGCCCCTGCCGGCCTCGTCGGGCATCGTGCCGCCCGACGGCGCCGGGGCCGACGGCGGCTTCAGCGACCCCCAGCGCTCGATGCTCTTGGACCACGCGTCCTGCTGCCCGATGTCGTAGCCGAGCGCGCGGGCGGCGTCGCGCACCGCCGAGCGCGGCCGGTAGGAGATGACGTTCGCGACCTGCGCCGCGTGCGTACGCCCGAACTTCTCGTAGACGTGCTGGATCACCTCCTCGCGGCGCACCGACTCGATGTCGACGTCGATGTCCGGCGGGCCGTTGCGCGCCTCGGCGAGGAACCGCTCGAACAGCAGGCCGTACTTCACCGCGTCCACCGCGGTGATGCCCAGGGCATAGCAGACCGCGGAGTTGGCGGCGCTGCCCCGGCCCTGCGCGAGGATCCCGTGGGTGCGGCAGAACTCCACGATGTCGTAGACCACGAGGAAGTACCCGGGAAAACCCAGGCGGATGATGATGTCCAGCTCGTACTCGATCTGCTTCCAGGCCTTCGTGTTGCCCGTCCGGGGACCGTACCGCCCCTCCGCTCCCCGGTAGGCGAGCTCGCGCAGCCAGGACGCCTCGTTGTACCCAGGCGGTACGTCGTAGGGCGGCAGGTTCGGCGCGATGAGGTCCAGGTCGAACGCGCACTCCGCCCCGAGCGCGGCCGCCGTCGCCACGGCCTGCGGGTACCGGCGGTGCAGGCGGGCCATCTCGGCGCCGCTGCGCAGGTGGGCGGTGGGGGCTCCGGGCAGCCAGCCGTCCAGGTCGTCCAGGCTCGACCGCGCCCGGACGGCGGCAAGCGCCCCGGCCAGGTCGGCGTCCCGGGGGCGCGCGTAGTGCGCGGCGGTCGTGGCGACCAGCGGCAGGCGGGCGTCGGCGGCCAGCAGGGCGAGCGCGTCGTGCAGGTCGGCGTCGCGCGGGTCGCCGGTGGCGGTGATCTCGACGGCGACGTTGTCCCGCCCGAAGGCGTCGACCAGCCGCTCGATCTCCCGCCGCCCGGCGTCGAACCGGTCGGCCCGGTTCCCCGCCAGTTGAGTGCTGGACATTCGCCCTGCCGAAACGTTGTGAGAGGACGAATATCCAGCACTCAACGAGGGCGTCAGGGCCCGGCGGACGGCGCCCTTGCGGCAGCCCGTCAGGACCAGCCACTCACCGCCCGACGCCTCGCCCAGCGCCTCGAGCGTGTAGTTCGCGGCCCCCTTGACGCCCGCGTCGAGGTGCGCCGCGCCGATCGCGCTCGACAGGTTGCGGTAGCCCTGGTCCCCGCGTGCCAGCACGAGCAGGTGCGTGGCGCGCGGGTCGGGGATCCCGGTGGGCGGGTCGAGCACGGGGGCGCCGCCGGAACCCGCCGGGACCGGCAGGTGCAGCTCCGCCCCGAACACCGTCCTGAGCCCCACCTTCTTCGCAGCCTCCGAGAACCGCACCACCCCGTACAGCCCGTCGTGGTCGGTGACCGCGAGCGCCTCCAGCCCGAGGCGCGCGCCCTCCGCGGCGAGCTCCTCGGGGTGGGAGGCGCCGTCGAGAAAGCTGAACGCGGAGTGCGCGTGCAGCTCGGCGTACGGCACGCCCTCAGTCATAGAGCGCCTCCAACGACCATTCCCCTGCCGACGACGACAGCAGCAGGCCCACGTCCCCGGGCAGATCGGTCGTCACCTGCAGGAACACGCGGCGTCTGCCCCGGGGCGTCCACCACCGCTCGGCGACGGGCCACGGCCCGGCCCAGTCGACGACCACGACGTCGAGGCCGCTTCCCGCCTCGCCTGCCACCCCGCCGCCGGCACCGTCCCCGGGCACGACGACGCGCGCCGGGTCCCCGCTGACCGCCAGCCGCACGTCGACCACCACCGGCCGCCCCTCGGCGTCGAGCACCCGTGCGAGGACGGGTTCGGGCAGCACCACGGACGGCGCCGGCGGCGGCAGGGCCCCGGGCCACGGCCGGTCGGGCGCGCGCTCGGGCGGCACGTGCTCGCCGTGGGGCACGAGCTGGACACGGTCGCGCGGGTCGCGCCCGCCCTGGAGCCGCACGGTGAGCACGGCATCGCCGCCGAGCAGCGCCTGGACGCGCTCGACGGCGCGACGGGCGCGCAGGTCCTCGCCCGCGCCGGGTCCCCACAGGCGCGGCTGCAGCGCCCCGGCGGGGGTCACCTCCTCGGCGGCCAGGCTCAGGCCCGCGATCGGGGCGGGCGCCTCGCCCTGCCGCAGGGACGACGCCGTGAGCCAGCCCTCGAGCTGCCACCGCACCCGGTCGGTGATCCGGGCGGCCGACAGCCCGCCGAGCGTGTCGTCGGCGCGCCACAGCCGTTCCAGGGTGCGGGCCTCGCCCGTGACCGGGTCGACGGCGCGCGCCGTGATCCGCAGCCGGCCGCACGCCAGGCCGCGCCGGTGCAGGTCGTCGTGCAGGCGCTCGGCCAGGCGGCGGGCGGCGAACGTCGCGACGTCGACCCGGTGCGCCGGCGGGTCCAGCTCCTCGGTGACGGTGAGGTCCTCGACGAGCCGGCGCCGGGCAGGCGGGCGCACGTCCTGCCCGCGGGCGAGCCGCTGCGCCCAGACGCCGAGGTCGCCGAACCGGGCGGCGACGGCGGCGTCCGGCAGGGCGGCGAGGTCGGCGAGCGTCCGCACGCCGAGCCGGCGCCACAGGTCGACCAGCTCCGTGAGGGCACGGTCGGCGGGCCGGGCGTGCACGAGCGTCGCGGCGGGCCGGGGCGCGAGGTAGTCCCGCGACTCCCCCGGCGGCACGACGGCGTCGTCCCGGGCCGCCAGCACCGCGGCCAGGAAGCCGTCGGCCACCCCGACCTGGCACTCGTGGCCGGTGCGGACGGCGACCTGCTCGGTCAGCTCGCGCGCCAGGTCGTGCTCCGAGCCGTGGTACCGGGCCGCGCCGCCCGACGGCAGCAGGAGCAGACCCGGGCGGGCGATCTCCAGCCCGGAGACCACGGTCTCCGCAGCCACGGCGACGGGTTCGAACTCGCGGGCGTCGCGGGCGTCGTCCGCGACCCAGAGCTGCAGGTCGGGGCAGCGCCCCTGGGCCTCGCGCCGGCGCATGCCGCGGCGCACCCCGGCGCTGCGGGCAGGCGCGGACACCGCGACGATCCGCCCGCCGGGGCCGCCCGTGACGGCCGCCGGCGTCTCGGGCCCCAGCCCGGCGACGACCAGGGCCGCGACGACGGGCCAGTCGGGCGCCCAGAGGGCCGCCGTGCGGGTGGCGGTCCCGTCGCCGGCGGTCATCCCACCAGCTCCAGCGACGGCCGGCCCCCGACACCCTCGTCCCGCGCCCCCACGGGTTCCGTGCCCCCGGCCGCCCGGCAGACCGGGACCTCGACGTCCAGGTGCAGCGGCCGCGCCGCGCTCCCCCGCCCGGTGCGCCGCACCCGGAGGGTCCGCCGCCGCAGCCACCCCACCCCATGATCGATCCCACCCCATCCCCCGCCGACGACCTCCAGCACCACGTCCGCCCCCACCCACCCTGCGCGTTGAGTGCTGGATCTTCGCCCTGTCGAACCGGTTCGAGAGGGCGAAGATCCAGCACTCAGCGCGGGAGCGGAGGAGAGCAGGACCGTGCCCCGGTCGCGGGCGCGGGCCGCCAGCCGACGGCGGTCCCGGTCCAGCAGGGTCACCTCCGGGCCGACCACCACCACGTCCATGCCGTCGATCAGCGCGGCCAGCACCGCGGGCGCGTCCACGCCCGACCCGGCCGGCAGCGGCACCATCAGGGTGCGCCCCAGGTCGCACCCGGCGTCGGCCGCGGCGGCCATCCCGGCGGCCGGGTACCCCACCAGCACCGTCCACGCCCCGTCGCGGGACGCCTCGGCCAGCAGCGTCAGCAGCAACGACGTCGACCCCCGGACCGCCACGGTGGTACCGGCCCGCAGCCCGCCGTCGGGCAGGAGGTCCGCGAGGTGCGGGTGCACGGGCAGCACGCGCGCCCGCTCGTCCGGATGCCCCACCCGGCCGTGCGACGGTGCGGGCTCGGCAGGGCGCGCCTCGGCAGCCGCGGGTCCCGGCACCGGCACCGGTCCCGGCACCGGCACCGGCTCGGTGAGGAGCCCGCCCCGTAGCGCCCGGACCTGTCTCCGGGAGGGCCCGTGGGGCGACTGGGACAGCTCGTGGGACGGCTCGTGCGGGTGCTCGGCCGGCGGTGCCTGGCCGGCCCGGGCAGGTGTGGCCTGCCTGCGCACGCCGGTCCGTGCCTCGGCGTGCCGCAGCGCCGCGAGCGCCTGTGCGTGCTTCGTGGCGGCGGCGTCGGTGGCGTCGGGGCTGGTCCTCGAGGAGATGGTTACGACGGTCATGTCCCTCCAGCGATGGTGCCTGCCGGCAGGAGACCGGTGGTGGAGCACTCTACGAACGCATGTTCGATAGAACACCAGTACACAGCGCCCGGTGCGCGCTGTCAAACCATCCAGGCCACAACACTGCGGCGGAGGCATGCCGGGGAGGTCACTGCCCCGGGTGGGTGTTGCTGTGAGTAGACAACGTCTACTCACAGCAACACGGCTCCGCGCCGGTCAGACCTCCGGCACGTAGAGCGACACCGTGTGCGCGACCAGCGCCGGCTTCTCCGCACCCTCGATCTCCACGGTGACCTTGGAGGCGAGCCGCACGCCGGCGGCCGCCGGCTCGACCGAGAGGATCTCGGTGACGGCCCGCACCCGCGCACCCGAGGGCACCGGGCTGAGGAATCGCAGCCGGTCCATGCCGTAGTTCATCACCATGGCGACGCCACCCACCTGCACGAGCGAGGACGCCAGGTGCGGCAGCAGCGACAGCGTGAGGTACCCGTGCGCGATCGTGGAGCCGAACGGTCCGGCTGCGGCCCGCTCGGCGTCGAGGTGGATCCACTGGTGGTCCTCGGTCGCGTCGGCGAACGCGGCGATGCGCTCCTGCGTGACCTCGAACCACTCGCCCGTGGCGGTCCGGCCCACGGCGTCCGCGAGCGCGTCCGGCGAGGCGACGACGATGACGCCGCCCGCGCCGGCCTCCGCGCCGCCCGCCACGGCACCGGCCCCGGCCGCGCTCACGCCTTCGGCCCGCCCGCCACGTACAGCACCTGGCCCGAGACGAACCCGGACTGCTCGGAGCAGAAGAACGACACGGCGTTCGCGATGTCCTCGGGCTGGCCCACGCGCCCCACGGGCACGTCCTTCGCGGCCACGCTCAGGTAGTCACCGAGGGACACCCCGATCCGCTCGGCGGTCTCGCGGATCATGTCGGTCTCGATCACGCCGGGCGCCACGGCGTTGGCGGTGACGCCGAACTTGCCGAGCTCGATCGCCAGGGTCTTGGTGAAGCCCTGCATGCCCGCCTTGGCGGCCGAGTAGTTGGCCTGGCCGCGGTTGCCGAGGGCGGAGGTCGAGGACAGGTTCACGATGCGGCCGTACTTCGCCTCCACCATGTGCGCCTGCACGGCCCGGGTCATGAGGAACGCGCCCCGCAGGTGCACGCCCAGCACGGCGTCCCAGTCACCCGCGGACATCTTGAACAGCAGGTTGTCGCGCAGGATGCCGGCGTTGTTCACCAGCACGGTGGGCGCGCCGAGCTCTGCCGCGACGCGGGCGACGGCGTCGGCCACCGACTGCTCGTCGGCGACGTCGACGCCGACGGCGAGCGCGCGGCCGCCGTCGGCCACGATGGCCTCCGCGGTGTCCTTGGCCTGGTCCTCCAGGAGGTCCAGGACGGCGACGGCGAAGCCGTCCTGCGCGAGCCGGCGGGCCGTGGCGGCGCCGATGCCGCGAGCCGCTCCGGTGACGATGGCGGTACGAGTCATCAGGGGTTTCCTCTCGTTGCGTGAACTTCGGTGGACGTCGTTGTGCGACGCGTCAGGATCAGGACATCACGAGCTGCCGCAGCGCCGCGCCGGACGCGAGGCGGTCGAGCGCGGCGGGCAGGTCGTCCAGGGTGATGCGGTCGGACACCAGGCGCTCCAGGGGCAGGCGCCCGGCCCGCCACAGCTCCACGTAGCGCGGGATGTCGCGGCCCGGCACGGCCGAGCCGAGGTAGGACCCCACCACGGTGCGAGCCTCGGCGGTCAGGCTGAGCGGCGAGACGCTCGCCCGGGCGTCGGGGTGGGGCAGGCCGACCGTGACGGTGGTGCCGCCCGGGGCCGTCAGCGCGTAGGCGGTCTCGAAGGCGCGGGCCGATCCCGCGGCCTCGATCACGACGGGCGCACGCAGCCCCCGGTCGGCAGCCTCCTGCGGCCCGACGGCGAGGCTCGCGCCGAGCTCGCGCGCCAGGTCGAGCTTGGCGGGCACGGCGTCGACGCCCACGACCTCGTGCCCCAGCGCGACCACGACCAGGAGCGCCGCCATGCCGACGCCGCCCAGCCCGACGACGGCGACCCGGTCGCCCGGCGCGGGCCGCCCGGCGTTCACGACGGCGCCACCGCCGGTCAGCACCGCGCAGCCCAGCAGGGCGGCGACGTCGGGCGGGACGTCGTCGTCCACGGGCACCACGGAGGTCTCGGAGACCACGGCGTGCGTCGCGAACGCGCTCACCCCGAGGTGATGGTGCACCTCCTGCCCCTCCCGGGACAGCCGCCTCCCACCACCCACGAGCGTCCCGGCGGAGTTGGCCGCCGAGCCGACGCCGCACGGCAGCCGACCGTCGGTGGCGCACTGCGCGCACTGCCCGCAGCGCGGCAGGAACGTCATGACCACCCGCTGCCCGACGGCGAGGCGCGCTCCCGGGCCGGTCGCCTCCACGATCCCGGCGGCCTCGTGGCCGAGCAGCATCGGCACGGGCCGGGCGCGGTTGCCGTCCACGACCGACAGGTCGGAGTGGCACAGCCCCGCGGCCTCGATCCGCACCAGCACCTCGCGCTCGCCCGGCGGGTCCAGCTCCAGCGGCCCGACCGTGACCGGCCGGGACTCCGTGTAGGGCGCGGGCGCGCCGCAGCGCTCCAGCACCGCGCCGGTGATCCGCATCAGAGCTTCTCCAGCACCATCGCCATGCCCTGACCGCCGCCCACGCACATCGTCTCCAGGCCGTACTGGCCCCCGGCGTCCGCGAGCGCGTTGATCAGGGTGGAGGTGATGCGCGCGCCGGTCATGCCGAACGGGTGCCCCACGGCGATGGCGCCGCCGTTGACGTTCAGCCGCTCGGGCTCGACGCCGAGCTCGCGCGCCGAGGGGATGACCTGCGCGGCGAACGCCTCGTTGATCTCCACGAGGTCCATGTCGTCGACGGTGAGCCCGGCGCGCCGCAGCGCCCGCCGGCTGGCCTCGACCGGGCCGAGCCCCATGATCTCCGGGGACAGCCCGCTCACGCCGGTGGACACGATGCGGGCCAGCGGGGTCAGCCCGAGCTCCTCGACCACGCGGCCGGAGACGATCACGACAGCGGCGGCGCCGTCGTTCAGGGGGCAGGCGTTGCCCGCGGTGACGGTGCCGTCCGGGCGGAACACCGGCTCCAGCGTCGCCAGCGTCTCCACGGTCGTGCCGGGGCGCGGGCCGTCGTCGGCGGCCAGGACCGTGCCGTCGGCCAGGGTGACCGGCGTGATGTCCCGGGCCCAGAAACCGGACGCGATGGCGGCCTGTGCGCGCTGCTGGCTGCGGGCGGCGAACTCGTCCTGCTCGGCGCGCGTCACGTCGCGCAGGGCCGCGACGTTCTCCGCCGTCTGACCCATGGCGATGTACGCGTCGGGCAGCGCGCCCTCCAGCCGCGGGTCGGTCCACAGCCCGGTACCGGCCCCGGCGCGCTTCTCGGTGCGGGCCAGGGCGTCGGCGAAGACCGGGTTGTGCAGGTCCACGCCCGGGATGTCGTCGCTCGACCCGGTGGCGAACGAGCTCACCGACTCCACGCCCGCCGAGACGAACACGTCGCCCTCCCCCGCCTTGATGGCGTGGAAGGCCATGCGGGTGGTCTGCAGGCTGGAGCTGCAGTACCGCGTGACGGTCGCGCCGGGCACGGTGTCCCAGCCGCACAGCACCGCCACGATGCGCGCCATGTTCATGCCCTGCATGCCCCCGGGCAGGCCGCAGCCCAGCAGCAGGTCGTCGATGCGCGCCGGGTCCAGACCCGGCACCTGGTCGACGGCGGCCCGCACCATCTGCGCCGCGAGGTCGTCGGGGCGGACGTCCTTGAGCGACCCCTTGTGGGCGCGCCCGATGGGCGAGCGCGCGGTGGCGACGATGTACGCCTCGGTCATTGCTCCTCCTCGAGCCGGTCAGACGAACGCCGCGTGGCCGGTGATCGCCCGGCCCACGATGAGCTGGTTCATGTCCTTGGTGCCCTCGAACGTGTACACGGCCTCGGCGTCGGCGAAGAACCGGGCCACGCCATGGTCCAGTGTGATCCCGTTGCCGCCGCACGCCTCCCGGCACAGCGCGACGGTCTCGCGCATGCGGGTGGTGACGAACGCCTTGGCCATCGCGGCGTGGGCGTCCTTCTGCGTACCGAGGTCCTGGAGCTGGGCCACGCGCACGCACATGGCGAAGCTCGCCGTGACGTTCGCGTACGCCGTGGCGAGCTTGTCCTGGATCAGCTGGTAGCTCGCGATCGGGTTGCCGAACTGCTCGCGCTGCCTCGTGTAGGCCACGGCGGCCTCGTAGGCGCCGATCATGGTGCCCAGCGCCTGCCAGGACACGCCGTCGCGCGTGATGCGGAGCACCTTGGCGACGTCCCGGAAGCTGTCGATGCCCTGCAGCCGGTCGGCCTCGTCCACGCGGACGCCCTCGAGCACGATGTCGGCGTTCTGCACGATGCGCAGGGACTGCTTGCGCTCGATCTTGGTGGCCGTGAAGCCGGGCGTGCCCTTGCGCACCAGGAAGCCCTTGACCTGGTCGTCGGCGGTGTCCTTGGCCCAGATGACGACGACGTCGGCGAACGTCGCGTTGCCGATCCAGCGCTTGGCGCCGTTGATCACCCAGGTGTCACCCGTGCGGGTGGCCGTGGTGCGCAGGCCCTTGGCGGTGTCGGAGCCGGCCAGGGGCTCGGTGAGCCCGAACGCTCCGATCAGGTCGCCGGCCGCCATGGGCGGCAGCCACTTCTGGCGCTGCTCGGCGCTGCCCCCGACGCCGATCGAGGTCATCGCCAGGCCGCCCGAGACACCGATGAAGGTGCAGAACGAGGAGTCGACGCGCGCCGTCTCCATGCCCACCCAGCCGCGGAACACGGCCGAGGTCTCCTCCCCCTGCGTCTCGGCCCAGCCCGACCCGATGGTGCCGAGCTGCGCGTAGGGCTTGAACAGGTGCACGGGGCACTCGGCGCGCTCCCAGTAGTCGTCCGCGATGGGACGCACCTCGCGCTCCATGAACTCGCGGACCGCGAGCGCCTTCTTCTGCTCGGCCGGGGTGAGCAGGTCCTGGAACGCGTAGAAGTCCGCCTCCAGCAGGGTGCCGCCGGGCGGTTCGGGTGAGAGCGTCATCGGTCCTCCGATCGTCGTCGATCTGCATGTCCAGTATGCATCATCTGCGAATACGTTGCACACCCCCTCCGGTGCGGGGCTACGCTGCGACGGACCCCGACCTCGAAGGAGATGCCTCCATGGGTTACCGGCACCCCTTTCCCCTGCGCTGGAACGACAACGACCAGTACGGGCACATGAACAACACCGTCTACTACGAGGCCATGGACACCGCGGTGAACACCTGGCTCATCAGGCACGCCGGCCTGGACCCCGCGGGCGACGTGATCGGGCTCGCCCGGGCGTCCTCGTGCGAGTTCCTGGCCCCGGCGTCGTTCCCGGACGAGCTGGAGGTCGACGTCGCCGTCGGGCGCCTCGGGCGCACCTCGCTCACCTGGGACCTGGCGATCCTGCGCGCGGGCGCCCCCGACCGGAGCGCGGCGTACGCGACGGGCGCCTTCACGCACGTCTTCGTGGACCAGGTGGCACGGCGGCCGGTCCCCGTGCCCGACGTGATCCGCACGGCGGTGGAGCACCACCTGGGCCTGCCCCCGGCCTGAACCGGTCCAGGAGGTGGGCTCGGGGGCGCACGATGTGCGCTTGTACCCAGCCATCGTGCCCAGAAGACCGCCGTGTCTGGGCCTGATGACTGGGTAGAAGCGCACCTTTGACGCATCGGACGTCAGCCCTGCGCCGAGTACCGGGCCGTGAGCTCGCGCTTGAGCACCTTGCCGCTCGGGCCGAGCGGCAGGTCGGCGGACACGTGCACCACCCGCGGGTACTTGTACGCCGCCACGTGCTCACGCATGTAGGCGACGACGGCGTCCGGGTCCACCGCCACGCCGTCGGACGGCACCACGGCCGCGTGCACCTCCTGCCCGCGCGTCGCGTCGGGCACGCCGAACACCGCGGCCAGCGCGACGCCCGGGTAGCGGGCCAGCACCGCCTCGACCTCCGTGGGATACACGTTGTAGCCGCTGCGGATGATCATGTCCTTCTTGCGGTCCACGATCGTCACGATGCCGTCGGCGTCCACGGTGCCCAGGTCGCCGGTACGGAACCAGCCGTCCACGACGGCGGCCGCCGACGCGTCGGGCCGCCCCAGGTACCCCTTCATCAGGTTGTGCCCGCGCACCACGATCTCGCCCAGGTCGCTCTGCTCCCCGGGCGCCGAACCCCGCGCCGGGGCGGGCAGCAGCTCGACCCGGTCCTCCACCTCAGCCACGGCCACCGCCACGTCGACGCCCCACATGGGGCGGCCCACGGTGCCGGGCCGGATGGGCTCGGACGTCACGTTGAAGGTGCACGACGGCGACGTCTCGGTCAGCCCGTAGCCCTCGTGCACCTGCGCGCCGAACGCCTCCTCGAACGCCTCCAGCAGCGCCACCGGCAGGGCCGCGCCGCCGGAGACAGCGAACCGCAGCGGGGGCCGCGCCGCCGTGCGCCGGGCCGCCTCGACCATGCCCGCGAAGTTGGTCGGCACCGCCGTGAACACGGTCGCGCCGTGCGCCACCAGCAGCTCCAGGGCCTCGTCCGGGTCGAACCTCGGCAGCAGCACGATCGACGCGCCGCGCCGGAACGCCATGTTCAGCACAGCCATCTGGCCGAACGAGTGGAAGAACGGCAGGCCGCCGTACACCACGTCGTCGGGTTGCAGGTCGAAGGAGTCGATCAGGGAGCAGTGCACCTGCTCGACCATCGCCAGGTGCGAGCCGACGGCGCCCTTGGGGGTGCCCGTGGTGCCGCTCGTGTACAGGATCGTGGCCGCGGCCAGCGGGTTCACGCCCGCGTGCCGCTCGATCGGCGTCGCCACGGCGGCCTCGTCCTCCAGCCGCGCCACCGGGGTGCCCCGCTCGGCGAGACCGGCGGCGGCGTCCGACGGCAGCAGCACGGTCAGCAGCGGCACACCCGCCCGGGCGGCCGCGGGCGCGGCCTCCGCCAGCATGGGGGCGGCGACCACGACGACGTCGGCCCCGGCGTCCCGCAGGACGAACTCGATCTCGTCGGCGCGGAACAGCAGGTGCACGGGTACGACGACGGCGCCGAGCGCGAGCGTGGCGTAGTAGACGCGCGCGAAGTCGGGCACGTTCGGCACGATCATCGCCACGCGCGAGCCCGGCCCGATGCCCCGGGCCGCGAGCGCCCCGGCGTAGGCCCGGGTCTGGTCCCAGAGGTCGCCGTAGGTGGTGGTCTGCCCCGCGAAGTACAGCGCGGGCCGCTCGGGGAACCGGCGGGCGGTCTCGGCCAGCATGCTCGCGATGGACAGGGTGCCGTACCCGGGCCCGTCGACGGCGGGGTCCGGCGCGGCGGGCGGCAGGGTGTCGGGTGCGTGCGTCATCTGAGGTCTCCTTCGACGGTCGACGAACGGGGCGACGGGCTGAACAAGGGGCCGGGTGAGGGGACGGGCTGAGGGACCGAGCAGCGGACCGGGGCGAGGATCAGGTGGCCGGACCGCCCGCCGGCCGCGCGAGGTAGGGCGTACGGCGCAGCTCGGCCCGGCCGAGGGAGGCGAGGTGCACCTCGTCGGGCCCGTCGGCCAGGCGCAGGGTGCGCACGCCGGCGAGCAGCTCGGCCAGGGGGTGGTCGCCGGACACGCCGGCGGCGCCGAACACCTGGACGGCGCGGTCCAGGATCTGCCCGACGGCGCGGGGCACCGCCACCTTGATCGCCTGGATCTCGGTCATGGCGGCCCTGTTGCCGACGGTGTCCATGAGCCAGGCGGTCTTGAGCACGAGCAGGCGCAACGCCTCGATCTCGGTACGCGCGGTCGCCGCCCACTCGCGGACCACGCCTTGGTCGGCGAGCGGACCACCGAACGCGACCCGCTCGGCGGCGCGCTCGCGCACCAGGTCGAGGGCACGCTCGGCCGTGCCGAGCGCCCGCATGCAGTGGTGGATCCGGCCGGGGCCGAGCCGCGCCTGGGCCATGGCGAACCCCTCGCCCTGGCCGCCGAGCAGGGCGGACGCGGGCACGCGGACGTCGTCGAACACGATCTCGGCGTGGCCGCCGTGGTCGCGGTCGTCGTAGCCCAGCACGGTCAGGCCACGCAGCACGGTGACACCAGGGGTCTCTCGGGGTACGAGCACCATGGACTGCTGCCGGTGCCGTGGCGCGTCCGGGTCGGTCTTGCCCATGACCACCAGCAGCCCGCAGTCCGGGTTCATGGCGCCGGTGGCGAACCACTTGCGGCCGGTGATCACGTACTCGTCACCGTCGCGCGCGATCCGCGTGGCGATGTTGGTGGCGTCCGACGACGCGACGGCGGGCTCGGTCATGCAGAACGCGGACCGCTGGGCGCCGTCGAGCAGCGGGTCGAGCCAGCGTTCGCGCTGCTCGGGCGTGGCGAAGTGCGCGAGCAGCTCCATGTTGCCGGTGTCGGGGGCGGCGCAGTTCATGGCGACGGGCGCGAGCCGCGGGCTGTACCCGGTCAGCTCGGCCACGGGGGCGTACTGCAGGGTGGTCAGGCCGCCGCCGCGCTCCGCAGCCGGACCCCCGGGCGGCAGGAACAGGTTCCACAGCCCTCGCTCCTTCGCGGTGGCCTGGAGCTGCCGGACGACGGGCCGGAACGACCAGTCCTCGGGCGTGGCCGCGACCTGCGCGGCGAGCACGGGCTCGGCCGGCAGCACCTCGTCCACCAGGAAGTCGCGGACCCGGGCGGTGATCTCCCGCGTGGTCGCGTCAGGGGCGAGGTCCATCAGGCTCCTCCTGTCGTTCCGGCGCGGTCGCCGGGCGAGGTGCCGAGCCGGGCCAGCCCCTCGCGGGCCAGTGGCTCCACGAGGGCGCCGATCGTGTCGAACCCGGCGCCGACGGTCTGGCCGCCGGTGTACCGGTAGTGGATGCCCTCGAGGATGACCGCGAGCTTGTAGCAGGCGAACGCGCGGTACCAGGCGAGGTCCGGCACGGTGGTGCCGGCACGGGCGGCGTACGCGTCGACGACCTCGGCGAAGTCCGGGTAGCCCGCACCGGGCACGATCGCCCCGGCGACGCCGACCACGCCCGCCGCCCGTGTCAGCTCGTGGATGTCCCAGTACATGCCGAGCATGCCGAGGTCCACGAGCGGGTCCCCGAGCGTGGCCATCTCCCAGTCCAGCACCGCCGCGACGTGCGGCGTGCCGGGCGGCCCGGACACCAGCAGGTTGTCGAGCCGGTAGTCGCCGTGCACGATCCCGGTGCGCGCCCCGTCGTCGGGCGCCGTGGCGCCCAGCCGCTCCTGGAGGGTGTCCAGGAGCGGCTGTGGCCGCGACCGGGAGGCGTCGTACTGACGCCGCCAGGTCGTGAGCTGGCGGGTCAGGTACCCGGCGGGCCGGCCGAAGTCGGCCAGCCCGACGGCCGCGGGGTCGGTGGCGTGCAGGTCGGCCAGCACCTCGGCCAGCTCGACGGACAGCGCGCGCAGGCCCGCGGGGGTCCAGGCGGCGTTGTGCTCGGGCCGGGCCAGGACGGCGCCGTCGACGTGCTCCATGACGAAGAACACCGTGCCCGTCACCTCTCCCGCGCCGGTGTCGTCCACCACCGCCACGGTGGGCGGCACCGGGACCGTCCCCGCCAGGGCGGTGATGACGCGGTGCTCGCGGCGCATGTCGTGCGCGCTGGACAGCACGTGCCCCAGCGGCGGGCGCCGCAGCACCAGCGGGCGGGCGGCGCCGTCCACCCGGTAGGTGAGGTTGCTGCGCCCGCCGGTGATCAGGGTCGCGGTCAGGCCCGGAGCCTCCCCGGAGCCCGAGCCGGAGTCCGGCCCGGCGAGCTCCGGGTGCTCCCGGGCCAGCCAGGCGGCCAGGCCGGCGACGTCCAGGCCGGGAAGTTCGTGCGTCATCGTTCCCCTCTCGTGGCACCTCGTCGTGCTGGGTGGAGCCGGGCGGGTCTACCGGTGCGGGATCCCGCTGGTCATGCCGCCGTCGACCACGATCTCCTGGCCGGTGATCCAGGCCGACGCCTCGCTCGCCAGGAAGAGGACGGTCCCGGCCAGGTCGGCGGGCACGCCCGGGCGGCTGAGCGGGATGATCAGCGTCTCCGGGTCGATCCGCGTGCTCATCTCGGTCAGCACCAGGCCGGGGTGCACCGAGTTGACCCGGATCCCGGCGGGGCCGAGCTCGACGGCGAGCGACTTGGTCAGGCCCCGCACCGCGAACTTCGAGGCGGTGTAGCCGTGCAGGCTGCGGCTGCCGCGCAGGCCCTCGACCGAGGAGACGTTGATGATCGAGCCGCGCCCGGCGGCCTTCATCGCGGGCACCACGGCCCGGCAGCCCAGGAACACGCCCGTGGCGTTGACCGCCAGCACGGCGTTCCACTTGGCGAGCGTGAAGTGCTCGATCGGGGCGGCGTTCGCGATGCCCGCGTTGTTGACCAGCACGTCCACGCCGCCGAGCTCGCCCGCCACCCCGCCCACGACGCGTTCCCAGGCGTCCTCGTCGGTCACGTCCAGGTGCGCGAACCGGGCCCGCTCCCCCAGCTCGTCGGCCAGCGCCCGGCCCTCGGCCTCCAGCACGTCGGTGATCACGACGTGCGCCCCGGCGTCGTGCAGGGTCCGCACGTACGCCGCGCCGATCCCGCGGGCCGCGCCGGTCACCAGGGCCACGCGGCCGCTCAGGTCGTGCAGGCGCGCCGCCTGCTCGCCGGTCATGCGCCCGCCCCCTTCTCCGCGCCGGTGCCGGGGCCGACCACGGCGTCGTCGGCCACCTTGACCACGAGCCGCCCTGTCGTCGCGCCGCCCGCGAGCCGCGCCACGGCGGCGGGCGCCTGGTCGAACCCGACCACGTCGCCCAGCACCGGCCGCAGCACGCCGTCGGCGGCGAGCCGCTCCAGCTCGGCGTGCGCGGCGTCCACCAGGTCGGGGCGACGCTGCTGGTAGAGGGCCCAGTGCAGGCCGAGCACCGCGTAGTTCTTCACCAGCACGAGGTCGGGGCGCACCGTCGGCGTCCGCCCGCCGGCGAACCCGACCACCACGAGACGGCCCTCGAACGCCAGGCAGCGCGTGGAGCGCTCGAACGAGTCGCCGCCCACCGGGTCGAACACCACGTCCGCGCCCGGGCGGCGCAGCGCACCCACCCAGTCGTCGTCGCGCAGGAACACCTCGTCCGCGCCCGCGGCGCGAGCCGCCGCCACCTTCCGGTCGCTGCCCACCACTCCGACCACGCGTGCCCCGGCGGCCTTGCCGAGCTGGCACGCGGCCGTGCCCACGCCGCCCGCGGCGGCGTGCACCAGCAGCGTCTCGCCCGCCCGCAGCCCGGCCCGCCGGTGCAGCCCGAACCACGCCGTCTGGTACGCGATCGTCAGCGCGGCAGCCTGCGCGTCGTCCAGCGCCGACGGCGCCGGGTGCACCGCCTGCACCGGCACCGTCGCGTACTGCGCCAGCACCCCGATCTTCGAACCGACCACGCGGTCGCCCACCCGCACACGGTCCCCCTCGGCCACGCCGGGGCCGAGCGCCACGACGTCGCCGCACAGCTCGATGCCGGGCACGAACGGCAGCTCCGGCCGCTCCTGGTACTCGCCGCGGGCCAGCAGCACGTCGGGAAAGTTCACCGCGACGGCCCGCACCCGGACCAGCACCTCGCCCGGACCAGGTTCCGGCACCGGGACGTCGTGCAGCTCCAGCACCTGCTCGGGCTCCCCGTGGGAGACCACGCGCCACGCCTTCGTCGCCGTGGGTGGGTTCACGCGTCATTCCTTCCGTGTGCTCGCGTCGCCGGTGCGGATGCTGCGCAGGAACAGCTCGGTGAGCTGCGCCGCGACCTCGGCGGTGGTCTCGGGGCCCGTCAGCGAGTACCACTGGGGCAGGTAGTGCACGTCGGAGAAGAAGTGCGCGATGAGCACCGCGGTGGGCACGTCGCCACGGAACACCCCTTCCCGGATGCCGCGCTCGAGGAGCGCGGCGAAGTCGTCGTGGTAGGCCCGGCGCCGGCGCTTGACCTCCGCCTGGCGCTCGGGCGCGAGCATGTGCTGGCTGCGGGTGAACACGGTGCCCTCGGCCATCAGCTCGATCGAGGTGGTCACCACGTCCTCGCACACGGCCCGCAGCACCTGCTCGACGCCGTCGCCCCGCTCGGCTCCCGCCGCCACGAGCTCGTCGAGGCGCGCCTTCTGCAGCGACAGCATCCGCTCGTAGATCGCGAAGAGCAGGTCGTCCTTGGAGGTGAAGTAGTGGTACATCGCGCCCTTGGTGACGCCGGCGGCGGCGACCACCTGCTGCACACTGGTGGTGGCGTACCCCTGGCTGGAGAAGAGGTCGAGGGCGGCCCGCAGCACCTGCTCGCGGACGTTCGTGGTGCGCATGGCCACATCCTCCACCGTCCCCGCCGCCACGGCCGCGCGGCTCACCAGGCCGCCCGCACGCTCGCGCCGCCGTCGACCAGGAGGGTCTGGCCCGTGATCCACGCGGCGTCGTCGGACAGGAGGAAGGCGGCGGGGCCGGCCACGTCGTCGGGCTCGCCGAGCCGGCCCAGCGGGTAGCCGCGGGCGGCCTCCTCCTCGCGACCCTCGTACAGGGCGCGCGCCAGCCGGGTCCGGACCACCGCCGGTGCGAGCGCGTTGACCCGGGTCGCGGGAGCGAGCTCGTCGGCGAGCTGGACCGTCAGGTTGATCAGTGCGGCCTTCGAGACACCGTAGAAGCCGATGTTCGGCGCCGACACCGTCCCCGCGAGCGACGCCATGTTGACCACGGAGCGGAGCCCGCCCGCAGGGCCGGCCGCCGCGACCGCCGCGCGCGTCCACTCCAGCGCGGCGATCACGTTCACCTCCAGGATCTTGCGGGCCACACCCGCGTCCAGGCCGGCCAGCGGCCCCCAGGCGGGATTGATCCCGGCGTTGTTCACGAGGTGGTCCAGCCGCCCGAAGCGTTCGATGGTCCGCTCGACGACGTCGGCGCGGTGGGCGGCGTCGTCCGCCTTGCCGGGCACGCCGAGCGCGCGGTCCGCGCCGAGCCCGGTCACCGCCTCCGCCAGGGCGCCGGCGGTCCGCCCGGTGATCGCTACGCGGCCGCCCTCGGCCACCACACGGCGGGCGACCGCGAGGCCGATCCCACGGCTCGCGCCCGTGACGAGCACGACCCTGCCGTCGAACCTGCCGTCGACCCTGCCCCTGAACGTGCCGTCCTCGGCGACGTCGTCGTCTGCCACAGCGCCCTCCATACCGGCCGGTCGGTTTGTGCGAGGACCGTAGCACGCCCCCGCGCCCGGCGATAGAGTGCGACGCATCGGGTCGAGTGTCCCGAATGCATCGTTCTGCATTTTGTTGCACGGCCCCCTCCGTCGCGGTTGGATGAGTGGATGACGACAACGACGCCGAGCGTCGCGACCGTCGGGCTGGACGCCGCGCCGAGCCGGCTGTCGGCCCGCCTGGGCACGCGCCCCGAGGCGCAGCGGGTGCTCGACATCGCCCGCGACACCTTCATCGAGGGCTATCGCATCGACATGGCCCCGCTGGCCGCGCGCCTCGGCGTGGACCGCACGTCGGTGTTCCGCTGGGTCGGCAACCGGGACGCGCTGCTGAGCGAGGTGCTGTGGTCGCTCGCGGTGCCCACGCTCGTGCAGGCCGACCGCGCCACCGAGCACCTCACCGGTGCGGAACGGCTCGCGGACCTGCTGACCACGTTCGCCCGCGACCTCATCGAGGCGGACTACTTCCGCGCCTTCCTGCGCCGCGAGCCGGCCCGCTCCCTGCGCCTGCTCACCACCGCCGACAGCCCCATCCAGCGGCGCTTCGTCGCCACGGTCGAGTGGCTCGTGGTGCGCGACCTGGGCGAGGCGCCGTTCGACGGCACCATCACGCCCGAGGAGCTGGCCTACCTGCTGGTACGCGTGTCGGAGTCCCTGACCTACGCAGACCTCATCACCGGCGACGAACCGAGCCCGGCCCGCGCCCGCACGGCGTTCCGCCACCTCCTGCGGGTGGCCCAGACCTCCTGAGACCGGTTCAGCAGGCCAGGGGCCGGTGGGGTGAGGCGTCGTTGGCAGGTGAGCAGGGGATTCGGCAGAGTGAGGGCATGGACTTCACTCGCCCCTATCCCCCGGACCCGTACACGCTCCTGCCCGCACCCGCGACCTTCACGCTGACGAGCGCCGACCTCACCGACGGCGAGCGCATGCCGGACGCGCACGCGGCGCACGACCAGAACGTCTCGCCCGCGCTGGAGTGGAGCGGGTTCCCCGAGGGCACCCGGTCGTTCGTGGTCACCTGCTACGACCCGGACGCCCCGACGCCGATGGGCTACCAGCACTGGACGGTCGTGGACCTCCCGGCGGACGTGACGTCACTGCCCACCGGCGCCGGCGCACCCGACGGCTCGGGCCTGCCCGCGGGCGCGTTCCACACGCACAGCGACGGTCACACGCCCGGTTTCGAGGGGGCCGGCCCGCCGCCCGGGGACCACCCGCACCGGTACATCTTCGCCGTGCACGCCCTGGACGTCGCACCCGGTGAGCTGGGCCTGGGCCCGGACAACAGCAACGCGCAGGTGGCGTTCAACGTGTACTTCCACCTGCTGGGCCGCGCCACGCTGACGGCGACGTACAGCCGATGAGCCGGCACGCCACCCTGCCCACCCTGGGCGACCTCGCCTGGGCGCCCGCGCTCGACCACCCGGAGCTGCTCGCCGACCCGGTGCGCGCGGCGCTGACTGCCTGGGCCGCCGCCGACCCGCGCGTCGCAGGCCAGGTCGCCGTCACGGAGATCGACCCCGAGCACGCCGACACGGCCACCCTCAACGAGCTGCACGACCTGCCGCCGGAGGCGTCGGCCAACTGCGTGCTCGTGGCCGGCAAGCGCGGCGAGGAGGAGCGGATCGCGGCGTGCGTGGTGCCCGCCAGTACGTTCGCCGACGTCAACAAGCGCGTGCGCAAGCTGCTGGACGTGCGCAAGGCGTCGTTCCTGCCGACGGACCGCGCCGTGGCCGACTCCGGCATGGAGTACGGCGGCATCACGCCCGTCGGCCTGCCCGGGAGCTACCGCGTGCTCGTCGACGCACGCTTCGCGCAGGACGGCACCATGGCCCTGATGGGCTCGGGCGTGCGCCGGTCCAAGCTCCTCATGCCGGGGCCGCTGCTGTGCGCCATGCCCGGCGTGGAGGTGACCGAGGACCTGGGCGTGCTGCGCTGACCGCTCGCCCGGAGCGGGACCCTCAGCCAGGCGGGACACGCCCGTCGAGGGCCGCAGACATCCGGTCGGCGAGCTGAGCGGCGTCGAACCGTGCGTCGCCGCCGGGCGACAGCGCAGCCCGGACGTAGCGGCGGAAGTCCTCGCTGAGCCCGACGTAGTGCTGCAGGCGCGGTCGGGGCGCTGCCCCGACCAGCGCCAGCCGCAGCGCGTCGTTGGCCTTGCGCAGCGGGTCGTTCGTCCCTCGCGCTCCCTTCCCGGTGGCGTAGTCCACCAGCGACGCCGCCAGGCCGTCGGTGTCCGCCGGGCGCGCCCAGGGCGCCTCCGGGTCGAGGTACGGTGCCTCCCGGCTCGCGGCGAACCCGCCGCGCTCGAAGATGAGCTGGTGGCTGCGTTCGTCCGTGAGGAACTCGACGAGCCGTCGGGCCGCCACCGGGTACCTGGACGCCGTCGCGACGGCGAGGCTCTGCCCGCCCAGCACCCCGCCACCCGGCATCGGCATGAAGCCGACCCGGAACGGTGCCGAGTCCGCCCCGCGCAGCACCCGTAGCGCGCGCGGCCAGTGCCGCAGGAAGACCGCGCGGCCCGCGGCGAACGCCGCGAGCGCCCCCTGCTCGTCGAACGCCAGGGACGCCGCCGCGCCGCCCGGCCCGCCCGACGACGCGCTGATGCGCTCGGCGAGGGCGTCGACCGTCGCTGCGATCCCGTCGATCCCGTCGAACCGCGGGCGCCCCTCGGCGTCGAGCGAGAGCGCGCCCGCGCCGAGCAGGATCTCCCAGAGGTTGACGGTGCAGCCCTCGTAGTCGGCGAGCTGCAGTGCGATCGCGATGTCGGCGGGCGGACGGCTCAGCCCCGTCCGGTCGCCGCCCACCGCGTCGAGCACCTCGTGCGCGAACCGGTCGAGCCCGGCCCAGCCGCCGCGCACCGGGATCGGGTCCGCCGCCGGGACGTCGCCCCCGTAGTACTCGGCGACCAGGTCCAGGTTGCAGTACAGGAGCCCGACGTCGGAGTTGAACGGCAGCGCGTACACGGCGCCGTCCCACGTGCCCGCCGCCCAGGGCCCGGCGAGGAACCCCTCGCCGGACGCATCCTCCAGCACCCTCAGGTAGCCGCCCCGCGCGAGCTGCGGGACCCACGGGATGTCGAGGTTGTAGACGTCGTAGGCGGGGTCGGCGGCCTGCGCGGCGGACAGGATCGTGCTGTACGCACGGTCCGCGTTGCTCGACACCTCGACGATCCGTGCGGGGTGCTCCCGGTGCACCCGGTTCCACAGGTCCACGAGCAGCCGGCGCTGTCCGCCATCCGTCTCGTCCCGGCCGCTGAGCACGGTGAGCTGGTCCCCCGCGGCGAACCGCTCGAGGTCCGCCGGGCCGCCGAAGAGCCGCTCTACGCCCAGCGGCAGCGCAGCGCCCGCGAGGAGCCCGGCCGCGCCACCGACGAGCAGGCCGCGACGGGTGATCCCGTGCGCACCGCCGTCCTCACCACCGGCCATGTCACCTGCCATGTCACCGGTCATGTCACCGTCCTCCCAGCTGGCCGAACAGGCTGTCCAGGGTGTCCTCCAGCTCTCCGAAGGAGCTGTCCCAGCACTCGCCGCCCCATGCGGTGGTGATCTGGCGCAAGTCACTCACCTGGCACGACGCCTCGCCCACCGCCACCGCGTACACCCGCACGCCGGCCGCCGTCCCTGACGCTGCGGACGCGACCAGGTCCTGCGCCGTCAGCGTCGGCCCCGGCTCCGGCCCCGGGCGGTCCTCCCCGTCCGTCAGGACGACCAGCGCGGTCAGGTGCCGGCGGGAGGCACCAGCAGGATCCAGGCCGGACAGGTAGGACGTCCCGGCGTCGAGCGCGTCGTACAGCGGCGTCGCCCCGCCGGGTTCCACTCCGGCCAGAGCATCGGGCGCCGCGCTGCGCGCCGCCGGGTTCCGCGTCAGGTCGAGGAGGGGGCGCGGGCTCGACCCAGGAGCGCCGGAGAAGGACCAGATGCCCACCTCGTCGGCGTCGCTGAGGTGGCCGAGCGCGTCGAGCACTCCGCGTTCGGCCACGTCGTCCCGCATCCGCTCGCCGTCGGCGGGCCGGGCCATGGAGGCGGAGGCGTCCACGAGCACGAGGACGCGTGCCGGGCGGCGGGCCGCACGGTAGCGCTCCTCGGCCGACAGGACGCGCGTGTATGCCAGGAGGTTCGTACCCGGCACGATCACCGGCGCGTCCACCAGTGCGGACGGCGGCTGCCCGTCCGGGCCGCGTACGCCCGCCTCCCGGCCCAGCGCCGCACGGCCCGCAGGCGTACCGAGCCACTCGACGAAGGCTTCCGCCCCGCCTGCCCGGCGTCCGGCCCGCGTGCCCGCCCAGTCCAGCCGGACCGCCGTGTAGTCCAGGCCGACGGCGGAAGCCGGGTAGAACGGGACCAGCGCGGCGCGGCTGCCGCCCGTGCCCGAGACGGGGCAGGCGGCCCCGCCGTCGAGCACCGCGCGCTCACTGGTCAGCACCGCGACCTGCGGTGGCTCCGCCGCGGACAGCTCGTCCAGTCGGCACAGGAGCGCACCGTCCGAGCCGAAGGGCAGGCCCGCACGTTCGAGCGAGCGCCCCAGGTCCAGCTCCAGCGGCCGGGCGTCGGGCTCGGCCTCGTACAGGCCCACGGTGTGCAGCGCCGCGGCGAAGGAGGTGTCCGGGTTGGCACGCGCGACGTCGAGCCCGGCGGCCCCCGCGGCGTCGACCAGCTCGCGGACCGAGTCGCCGGGACCCGTCGTCGCCCGCAGCGCGTCCGCATACGGCTCCGGGACGGCCAGGACCAGCGGTGACCCGGCCACGAGCACCCGGTCGGCCACCGTGAACGCCGGACCAGGGGCCTCCCGCGTCACGATGTCGGCCTGGGCACCGGACTCCGCGATCCAGACGTCCGGCCGGGGGCCGAGGCCGAGCGACGAGTCATGGCGCCCGTCGGGAATCTCGGCCCAGCCCGAGACGAGCGCCGCACGCAGCGCCGGCCACCCCACGCCGAACGTGGTCACATGGTGCTCGGGACAACCGAACGCGTTGACCGAGTCCCGCTCGAAGGCGTCGGCCGCCGCGGCGAAGCCCACGGCGCCGTCCTCCGGCACTGCCACGGCCACCTCGGTCGGGTCCTCGCAGGACCGTTCGCGCTGCACCACCAGCACGACGAACGTCGCACCGGCCAGCACCACGGCCACCAGGGGCAGGACGACGACGCGACGGCGCCTGCCCCACTCCCAGGCGACGGTGGACAGACGTACGTAGGTGCGCACGCGCACCAGCGCGGCCAGTCCGAGCAGGAAGAGCGCCACGGCGATCACCAGGAGGACGATCTGCCCCTGACGGTCCACGATCCCCATGGCGGCGGTGCAGATACCGGCTACGGTGCCGAACACGGTGAACACCGTGGTGCGGTGATCCCCCCACCACGGGCGGGGGCCGCCGCCCTCGCGTCCCCCGGTCCTGCCTGGCTGCCCCGTCGCACCCATCCGTTCCTCCCCGAACGTCTGGGTCTGATATCTACCACATTGCCCCGAGATACCCGCTGAGGCGGTGCGATATCACCGCAGCAGCGACCGGCGGCGCGGGTCCGTCACCTCGCGCCGGAGCTGCTCCTGCCGGTCCTGCCAGCCCTTGAACTTCTCCTGCGCCTCCAGCTCCGAGGCGCTGGGCGCGACGCCGATCACCAGGAGCAGCAGGATGGTGCTGATGGTGACGCCGATGATGAGCGGCCCGAGCAGCGCGGACACGGACACGCCGCCGTCGGCCACGACCATGCCGCCCCGGACCACCTCGGCGCGCATGGCCGCCATGCCCGTGTAGTGCATGCCGGAGACGGCGATCCCCATGATGAGCGTGGCCCCGATGCCCGCGGCCATCGTGTGCACCTTGGCCGACAGCCACAGCCCTGCGGTGGCCGCGACGATGCCGACCAGCACCGACACGGCGACGGTCACGAGGTCGTAGGTCACCTCGACGCCGACGTGCAGGGCGCGCATGCCGAGGTAGTGCATGGCGGAGATCCCCAGGCCGGTGACGGTGCCGCCCGCGAGGAGCGCGCCGATGCCCACGCCCGCCGCGCGGACGATGAACAGGCCGAGCCCCACGACGGCGACGGCCAGCACGCCGCTGGCGATCGTCAGGGGCACGTCGAACCGCGTCTCGGTACCGCGGATGTGGAACCCGAGCATCGCGACGAAGTGCATGACCCAGATGCCCGTGCCGCCGATGGAGACGGCACCGAGGGCGAGCCAGCCCGTGCTGGCGGCACCCCGGGAGACCCGGGCGCGGGCCGTGCAGGTCAGACCGACGGCGCACCCGGCGCACGACAGCAGGAACGACAGGACCGGTGTGACCCAGCCCAGCGCGAAGTGGTCGATCATGTGGAGCTCTCCAGCGAGTGGGGACAAGGCAGAGCGCGCCGGACGGAGCCGTCCCGGCGTCAGAGGCCCTGCCGGAACGTCACCCGGGCAGAGACCATGCACAGTAAATAGGCCGAATAAGACGCAATGCACCCTTTGTACTGGGTGAACTTCCTGAGTGAGCGGGTGATCTTCCGGCGCTCGACGTGCGCTCCTGCGCCGACCGGGTATGTGACCCGTGTCGCATTCTCGAACCGTTGCGAAGGGGTAGCGAACTTAGGTTAGGCTCACCGTCGTGACCACCAAGACCGGGGGGCTCGACACCAGGCCCTCGCGCATGTTCGACGTCGAGGTCGCGCGTGTGACGCGCCTGTGCCCGTCCTTCGTCCGGATCACCTTCCGGGGCCAGGACCTCGACAAGTTCGCGGACAACGGCCGCGACCAGCGCATCAAGCTCCTGCTCCCGTCGCCGCGGGGCGGCTGGGACGGCCTGCGCCGCGACGACCCCGACTGGTACGCCGCCTGGCGCTCGCTCCCGGACGAGGAGCGCAACCCGATGCGTACCTACACGGTGCGCACGGTGCGGCAGAACCTGCGCGAGGTCGACGTCGACGTCGTGATGCACGGTGACACCGGCCCCGCCTCGCGCTGGGCGCTGAACGCGACCGCCGGTGACCCGCTGGTCATCATGGGCCCCAACGCCGAGTACGACGGCATCCACGGCGGCGTCGAGTTCGCCCCGCCGTCGACCAGCCACGCGCTGCTCCTGGCCGGCGACGAGACCGCCGTGCCCGCCATCGCCGCCATCTGCGAGTCCCTGCCCGCCGACGCCGTGGGCGAGGTCTTCCTGGAGGTGCCGCACCCCGAGGACGGCTGGGACCTCGCCGCACCCGAGGGCGTGCGCGTGCACTGGCTGGCCCGCGACGGACAGGAGCACGGCGACGTGCTGGTCCCGGCCGTGCAGGACGCCGCCGACCGCCTGCTCGCGATGGGCGTGCGCCCGTCGGCGTCCGACACGACGCCGGCCCTCACCGCCGCCGGGCTCGACCTCTCGGGCGAGGCGGACGACGTCGACATCGACGCCGGGATCCTCTGGGAGGTGCCCGTCGACGGCACCGGCCAGCCCCTGGTGCAGGAGACCGTGCTGTACGCGTGGCTCGCCGGCGAGGCGGGCGTCATCAAGTCGCTGCGCCGCTACCTGGTCAACGAGTGCCAGGTGGACCGCAAGTCGGTCGCGTTCATGGGCTACTGGCGCAAGGGCCGCGCCGAGAACTGACCCCGCGCGCCGCGCCGCCTACTCGGCGGCGTGGCCCGGTACCCGCGTCGCCCAGGCGGCCACCGCCACCGCGGAGGCCACGTTCAGCGAGTCCACTCCCCCGGACATCGGGATCCGGACCGTCAGGTCGCAGCCGGCGATCGTGCTGGGCTTCAGCCCGTCCCCCTCGGTGCCGAGCACCATGGCCAGCTTCGCGGGCGGGTCCGCCACCAGGTCGTCCAGCGAGACGGAGTCGTCCTCGAGGGCCAGGGCGGCCACGGTGAAGCCGTGCTCGTGCAGCACGTCGATCCCGCCCGGCCACGGGTCGATCCGCGTCCAGGGCACCTGGAACACGGTGCCCATGGAGACGCGCACCGCGCGGCGGTAGAGGGGGTCCGCGCAGCTCGGGGTGAACAGCACCGCGTCCACGCCGAGCGCCGCGCAGGCACGCATGGCCGCGCCGACGTTCGTGTGGTCCACGATGTCCTCCAGGATCACCACCCGCCGTGCCCCCGCCAGCAGGTCCCGCACGTCCGGCAGCGTCGGCCGGTGCATCGCGGCCAGCGCACCACGGTGCAGGTGGAAGCCCGTGATCTCCTTCAGCACGGGCTCCTCCGCGACGTAGACGGGCACACCGGGAGCGATCACGTCGGCCATCGAGTCCAGCCACTTCGGCGCCATGAGGTAGGACCGGGGCCGGTGGCCGGCGGCCACCGCCCGACGGATCACCGTCGAGCTCTCCGCGATGTACAGGCCCTTGGCCGGCTCGTGCCGGGAGCGCAGGACGACGTCCGTGAGGCGGTTGTAGTCGGCGAGCCGCTCGTCGGCAGGGTCGTCCACGTGGACGACGTCGGGGGTGGTCACCGGCCCATTCTCCCTGCACCGGGGCCCGTCCTGGAACTCGGGTTCCACGGCGCGCCGCACCGGGACGCCGTTATCGTCCCGTTATCTCTCACAGCGAAATCCTCTCGGCTTCCCACAACGGCCCAAGATTCCATATGCTCCGGGCAAGGAAAGTTCGTCTCACTCAAGAGGAGAGTTGCGATGAGAACTACCCGGACTCCCCGGTCGTCCCGCGCACGCCGCAGCAAGGACACCGTTCCGCATCCCGCGCTACCTCCGTCCTACGCTGCGATGATCGAGCGCACGCCGTCGCTGGACGAGGCGCAGCTCGAGTCCCTCCTCGAGCGGGCGGTCGCCGGCGCCGACGCCGCACGCACCCTCGAGTCCACCGCGGTCTCCCCCAGCCTCCGCACACAGCTCGAAGCGCGGGTCAAGGACGGGCAATACGCAAAGGAGCGTCTCGTCCTCGCCCACCTCCGCCTCGTACCGGCGATCGCGAGCTCGTACTCGGGCCGCATGCCGTTCATGGACCTGGTCCAGGAGGGCAACGTCGGCCTGGTCCGCGCCGCCGACTCCTACGACCCCGCGCACGGCACGTTCGCCGCCTACGCCCACCGCTGGGTACGCCGCTCGATCGTCCGCGCGGTCGCCGCGGCCGAGCAGGCCTCTCCCGCGAGCCAGGCCGGCCCCACCCCCGAGCAGACCATGCTGCGCCGCCGCATCCGGCAGGCCGTCGCCCACCTCGACAGCGTCGAGGCCCGTGTGCTGGAGATGCGCTTCGGGCTCCTGGACGGCACCACGCGCACCCTCGACGAGATCGGCCGCCGCCTCGGTGTGACCAAGGAGCACGTGGCGCAGATCCTCGAGCGGGCGCTGGCCCGCCTGCGCGACGTCGTCACCCCCGCACCGCTCGCCGCGTGACCGCCGGCTGGGCTCCCGACGGCCCAGCCGGCGTCAGCCTTCGCGTGTCGCCTGAGCGTGCGGTTCAGCTCCGGCCCAGGCGAGAGATCACCTCGTCCAGCGCCTCGTGGTACGCCCACGACGACTGGTAGCCCGAATGGGCGGCCACGGCGAAGAGATAGGCCGACCGGTCCATCTCCTCGGCCCCGCGGTCCGTCTCGTTCTCCCCGTACCCCACCACCGGGAAGCCCAGGAAGTCGGTGCGCCGCCACAGGTTCACCCACGCGGGCTTCGCACCGCAGGTCAGCAGGGACATCAGCGTGACCTGTTCCCCCGAGCCGGGCTCGGGGCGTCCCGGCGTCAACGGCGCCGCCGGGTCCGCCCCGGGTCCGGAACCCAGTACCTGACCGCCCCACGGGTCCGCCGACCAGGCCGGACCGGTGCACGGCGGCGTGCCGGTCGTCGTCGGACCCAGGAGGTCCGGGAAGAACCGGCCGAAGAAGGGGCGCAGCTGCGTGCCGTAGGTGAGCAGACCGATCCGGCCGTCCACGAGACCCGGCACCGGGTTGCCCGCACGGATCAGCACGACCGCCGCGGCCAGCACGGCGCCCATCGAGTGCGCCGACAGCACCACGCGCCGCGTCGGGGCCACGCGGGCGCGCTCGGCGTCGTCGGTGAGGTCGGCACCCGCGAGCCAGGCGTCGACGCGCGAGCGAACCTCGGGCACGACCCGCTCGGCGTAGCTCGGCGGTCCGAACGGGTGCGCGCTGCGGGGCAGGAAGCACAGCAGGTCCCACAGCAGGCCCCAGGGACGGGACGGCCCGCCGCCCGCGGCACCCGCCATCGCGCTGACCACCAGCGTCGCGGCGAGCACCCCCAGGGCCGGCACCGCCAGGCCGGACAGCCAGAGCGGGATCTGGACGCTGCCCGTGTCGTCGTGCTGGGCGATCAGCGGGATGTGCGCCACGACGGCCGCCACGTAGGCGGCCGCCGCCAGCGCGCCCACGGCGAGCTCCGCCCTGTGCGACATGGCCGCGACCTGCCGGCCGCGCAGCACCCGCTCCAGCACGGGGCTGGGGCCGCCGTCGGGGTCGGGGGCGTCGGCCACGGCGCGCCACGCGGGCGCCGCCGGACCGTACGGCGGCCCGGACGTGCGCGGCGCGGCGGGGATCCACAGGGGCCGCGAGCGCAGCACGTCCATCACGTACGGTCCGGCGAGCGCCACGACCAGCAGCACCAGGAACACGAGCGCGATCACCACGGACGCGGTGCCGAACTCGGTGTACACGGGCGGCACCCGGACGAGGTCGGGGTCGGGCACCCGGCGGACCACACCGACCAGACCCTCCCCGAGCGGCTCGGGCGCGGCGGGCTCGCCGGTGCGCAGGAACCACTGCACGCCGAGCACCAGCAGGCTGGAGTACACGGCGGCGGCCGCCGCCGACACGAGCAGGAAGACGCCCGGGCCCGCGCCGTTCCAGCCCTCGTGGACGCGGCGGCGCAGGAGCATCGCGACCAGGACCACGACGGCCGGGCTCAGCACGGCGAGCATGGCGAGGCCCACGAGAAGGTGCCGCAGCGGGGCGCCCGGCTCGGTGACCAGCACCACCGCCACGCAGAGGGTGGCCACGACCGGGACCAGGGTCCACGCGGCGACGGCGCGGACGTGGCGCGCCGTGCGCCAGGCCAGGCCGGTGGCCGCGATGCCGAACAGGCCGACGCCCAGCAGCGCCGGCACGAGGTCCACGCCGATCAGGGCGGGCATGCGCGCCGGCTGCGGCCCGGCGAAGGCCGCCCAGCAGGCCAGCACCCAGACGAGCAGGCCGGCCGCGAACACCGCGAGCGCGGCCCGGCCCTTCCAGCGGGGTGCGTGCGCCTGGACCCCGTCGTCGTCGGTGCGCAGGGCCACCAGTGCGCACGCCCCGAGGATCACGACCAGGGCGGCCACGGGCAGACCGGGCATCGGCAGGCCGACGTCGGCGTACCGGGTCCAGGTGAGGAACTGGCCGGTGAGCGCGAGCGCCGCGCCCAGGTGCGCCCAGAGCAGGCCGGAGCCGGTGCGCTGCGACCAGAAGCCGGCCCGGTGCAGCGGCGGGCCGGACGGCGGGACGACTCCCCCGGCGCGCATCACCGAGAACTTCGACTCGAACCGGACCTGCCCGCCGTGGGCCACCAGCACCAGCACCGCGACCAGGAGCACCGGGACGAGCGACAGCAGGGCGAGGCGGTCGCCGACGTCCATCCGCGCCAGCCCGTACAGGACGCCCGGGATGCGGGCGCAGACGGGGACCACCGAGTCGGGGCCCGGCGTCGCCAGGCCCATGCAGCGCGTGCCGACCACGGACAGCGCGACGGTGGCCACCGCCGACACGAACAGGAGGGTGAGCCCGAGCGCGAAGAGCCGCGTCAGCGCGGCGGTCGCCTCGGGGACCAGCCTGCCCGACGGCGGACGGCCGGCGTCGGCGGGTGGCGTGGCCGCTGTGCCGCCGGAGCCGGTGTCCGGCGCCGGGATGCGCCGCGCCCAGTACCCCGCGTTCGCCAGGCCGAACGGGACCATCGCGGCCCACATGAGCCGCACCGCGGCGGTTCCCACCAGCCCCAGCACGCCGCCGAACGGGAGGCCGCCGAGGCGCGCCATCGCACCCCAGGAGTAGGCCTCGCGGCGCACGTCCGGGCGGATCGCGTGCACGTGCCCCGGCGGGAGCGCCTTGTCGCGGGCCTCGGCCTCGGGCCGCGGCGTCCAGAAGCTGCCGAGGCTGTCGCCGTCGGACTGGGTGACCTCGCCGCGCGGCAGGTCGAGCGAGCTGTGCGGTACGGCGTTCGCGATGCCGTGGATGCGCAGCTCGAGGACGGTCGACCCGGAGGCACCGGGAGCAGGTGCCGGGCGTTCCTGGGGGTCACGTCCGGGGTCACGTCCGGGGTCACGTCCGGGGTCACGTCGGGGGTCGGGTCCGGGGCTGGTCGGAGTGCCGGGCGGCGCGCTGTCCATAGCGCACCAACGTAGAGCGGGCGAACGGCGCCACGCGTGCCGCCACGCGCGCGCCGCCCGCATCCTGCGGGAATCCCGCACACGCCCGGACCGGTGACGCCGTCAGGAACCGAACGTCGTCGCCAGCACGGCCGCCGCCAGGAGCACGTCGTAGACCACGCAGGCCTCGGCGTACCAGCGCCACATCACGGCGCCGGCCCTGTGGTGCAGGACGTCCCAGACACCGTGCCCCACGAGCCCGGCCGCGAGCACCCAGGCCCCGGCGTCCTGTCCCGCGAGCGCGCCGGCCAGCAGGCTGACGCCCGCGAACACCGCGAGCCCTGCCGCCTGGAGCACCAGCATCGACCGGCCGCGGACCTGGTTCCGCAGGACGCCCACGACGGGGTACACGAGAGCCATCGCCACGACGAGCCAGGCCGGCACGTCACCCGCGCCGCCCGCGACCGTGCCCGCGAGCAGCAGCAGCGCCAGGAGCACCGGCCACCGCCGGGCGAGCCACGCGAGGTCGACGCCGTGCGCGTGCTCGGTGTACTCGGCCGGCCGCAGCAGCATCGCCGCCGCCATCGCCGGCACCATCAGCACGTGGCCCCAGAGCATCAGGCCGCCCGCGCCGACGGCGCCCGTCCAGAACAGCACCAGCAGCACCGCGAACGGCGCCGCCATCGCCGCGTTCATCTCCCCGACCGCCGCCCAGCCGTGCCGCCGGACCCGCATCCACACGGTCATCGCCACCACCATGTCCGCCACCATCACCACCGCGGCGACGTCGGGCCGGGCGAGCAGGGCCGCGACGCCCAGGGCCGCTCCCGCCACGTCCCAGGCCGGGGCGAGCAGCATCATCCCGAGCACCATGACCACGACCATCTCGGCCAGGTGCGCGAGGAACCGCAGGGTCCTGCGCGTCCGGGTGGCGGGTCGCGCACCGTGGTGCGTACCGTGCGGTCCGGCGTGGGTCTGCGCCGGGGGTCGCCCGTGCACCGTGCCGGGCACCGGCGAGATCGTCGTCTGGTCCGTCTGCCGGGCCGTCGTCTGCGTCATCGTCGTCTCCTCGTCGTCCGGGGCGGCGTCGTTCGCCGCGCCGGTCTCCACGCTGTCCGACCACGCGGGCGCCCAGTAGTGCCGGACGGCACCCGCGGACGGGCATCTGTCACGACCTCGCATGACAGATGTCATCGAGACCCGCGCCGCCGCCCCGGCCGGGCCCGGGCGCTGGCAGGATGGCGCCATGAGCACGGTCAGGGCACCCGCGGACGACGGCGCCGGCGGGCTCGCCGGTTTCCGCCGCAACGTCTGGTGGGCGCTGGCGGGCACCGTGGCGTGCGTGCTCGGCTTCGCCGTCGGCGACTGGGTGCTCGATCCCGGCGTCCACCCGGGCCTGCGCGCCGTCACCGGCCTGGCGACGGCGGCCACGATCGTGGCGTGCGCCGTGCTGCTCGGCCGGCGCGTGCGGGACGAGCCGGCGTCGGCCGGCTGGCTGGTGACCGCGTGCGGCGCCGCGGTGCTCGCCGGCGCGGTGCCGCTCGCGGCCGGGAACTTCGGCATCTGGTCGATCGCGCCGGCCGCGACGATCGCCGTCCTGGTGATGTTCCTGCCGCCGCGGCGGGCGTGGCCGGCGCTGGCCGCGGCGCTGGTCGCGCTGCCGGCGGTCGGCGTGGCCGTGGCCCTGGCCACGGGCGAGCCGCACGTGGGGCACGCCGCGTGGATGCCCGCGCTGATGGTGGTGGCGTTCGGCCCGGCGATGCTCGGCATGCTGCGTGGCTGGCAGGTCGCGGCCCGGCTCGACGACGCCCGGCGCATGGCCGGCCGGCTCGCCGTGGCCGACGAGCGCCTCCGGTTCGCCGCCGACCTGCACGACATCCAGGGCCACCACCTCCAGGTCATCGCCCTGAAGAGCGAGCTGGCCGCACGGCTCGCCGAGGCCGACCCCGCCCGGGCCGCCGAGCAGATGCGCGAGGTCCAGCAGCTCGCCGGGGACGCCCTGCGCGAGACCCGCGCCCTGGTCCAGGGCTACCGGCGCACCACGCTGTCGGCCGAGATCAGCAACGCGTCCAGGGTGCTGACCGCCGCGGGCGTGACGGTCCGGACCGACGTCGACGCCGACCTCGCGGCCGCCCTGCCCGAGGCTCCGCGCGGGCTGCTCGGCCTGGTGGTGCGTGAGGCCACGACCAACCTGCTGCGGCACAGCCGCGCCACGCGCGCGGCGTTCGTCCTGCTCCCCGAGGACACCGGGGCGCGCCTCGTCATCGACAACGACGGCGCGTCGCCCGGCGGGCCGGCCGCAGGCGACGGCACGGGCCTCGTCTCGCTCGCGGAACGCCTCGCCGCGGTGGGCGGGCGGCTGTCCTGGGCGGGCGAGGACGGCCGGTTCGTGGTCACCGCGACGGTGACCGCATGATCCGCCTCCTGCTCGCCGACGACGAGGAGCTCCTGCGCGGGGCCCTGGGCGCGCTGCTCGACCTGGAGGACGACCTGCAGGTCGTGGCCGAGGCCGCCACCACGACGGACGCCGTGCGCCTCGCCGCCCGGCACCGGCCCGACGTCGCCGTGCTGGACCTGGAGATGCCGCCCACGGACGGTCTGCACGCGGCCGGGCAGATCCTGGCGGCCGCCGACGGCACGCCGCCGCGCATCGTCGTCGTCACGCGGCACGCCCGCCCCGCCGTCCTGCGCCGGGCGCTGGCCGCCGGGGTGAGCGGGTTCGTGCCCAAGTCCACGCCCGCGGCGCGCCTCGCGCAGATCGTGCGCGACGTCGCCGCCGGGCACCGGTACGTGGACCCGGAGATCGCGGCGTCCGCGCTCACCGAGAACGAGTGCCCGCTGACCGACCGCGAGCTGGAGGTGCTGCGTGCGGCCCGCGCCGGGGCGCAGGTCTCCGAGATCGCGGCCGCGGTACACCTCGCGCCCGGCACGGTGCGCAACTACCTGTCCTCCGCGATGGCCAAGCTGGGCGTCGCGACCCGGCACGCGGCCGCCCACCGCGCGTGGGAGGAGGGCTGGATCTGAGCGGTCTCAGCGGGCCTCGCGTACGCCGTCGACGTAGAACCAGCGCCCGCCGGTGCGGACGAAGCGGCTGGTCTCGTGCAGGCGGCCCCGGGTGCCGGTGGCCGGGTCGCGGTAGTGGGCGGTGAACTCGACCACGCCGGCCGTGTCGAAGGGACCGCCCCGCTCCGTGCGGTGGATGTCGAGGCGGCGCCACTCCTCGGCTCCCAACCCGGCACTGTCCGGCCGGGTCCCGGGTGCCCAGGTGGCCAGCAGGTAGGCCTCGTCGCCCACCGCGAAGGCGGAGTAGCGGGAACGCATCAACGCCTCGGCGGTCGGGGCGGTCGCGGCACCGGAGTGGTAACGCCCGCAGCAGGCGCCGTAGATGTCGCCGGAGAGGCAGGGGCAGCGGTCGTCGTCGTGCACGGGACGATCCTCGCACCCCGGCGCACCGGTCACGCGAACGTCTCGTGCCCCAGCACCGCCAGCAGCCGCAGCTTCTCCTCCGCCTCGGTTCCCGGCGCCGGGGTCAGCACGAGGAGCGCCTGGGACTGGTCCTCGGTGAACAGCGCCTGGCAGTCCACGTCGATCCGGCCGAGCTCGGGGTGCACCAGCGTCTTGTGGTCCTCGAACCGGCGCGCCACCTCGTGCCGCTCCCAGATGCGGACGAACTCCTCGCTCTCCCGCAGGAGCGCCTGCAGCACCTCGTCGGCGAACGAGCCCGGACCCGCGGCGGCGTGCGCCGCCCGCAGGGAGGAGACCTGGCTGCGCCCCTGCTGCTCGTGGTGCTCGGGCGCGTACACGTTCCGAGACTCCGGTTCCATGAACCACCGGTACGCCGAGGCCCGGGCCAGGCCGCTCGCGGGCGGCTCGCCGAAGACCGACTCCGCGAGCCGGTTCTGCACCAGCACCTCGCCCAGGCCGGACAGGATCAGGGCAGGCGAGTCCTCCAGCCGGTCCAGGACGCGCAGCAGCGGGGGTGCCACGTGGGACTCGAGCGGCACGCGCCGGGGCACACCGTGACCGGCGAGCCGGAACATGTAGTCGCGCTCCTCGGCGGTCAGGCGCAGGGCACGGGCCAGCGCGGCGAGCATCTGCTCGGACGGCTGCGGCCCGCGCTGCTGCTCCAGCCGCGCGTAGTAGTCCACGGACATCCCGGTCAGGAGCGCGACCTCCTCGCGGCGCAGCCCGGGTGCACGACGGCGCGGCCCGGGCACCAGGCCGACGTCGGACGGGCGCAGGGCCTCCCGGCGACGGCGGAGGAAGTCGGCGAGGGCGGAGCGGTTCATGTCCCTATCGTGCGCCAGGCGGGCCGCACGAGCCAGGGACCGCCGGTCCCTGGTTCACCGGGTCTCTCCCGCCGCCGGGCAGGCCGGAGCACGGTGGTGACATGAACATCACCGGAAACACCATCTTCGTCCCCGGCGGCACGCGCGGCATCGGGCTGGCTCTCGCCGTCCGGCTGCGGGACCGGGGCAACACCGTGATCGTCGGCGGGCGCAGCGTCTCGGCGCTGGACGCCCTGGCCGCCGAGCACGGCTTCGCCACCGTGCGGATCGACACGACGGACGCCGCGTCGATCGCGGCGGCGTCGGCCGAGGTGATCGAGCGGTTCCCCGACGTCAACGTGCTGGTGCCGATGGCCGGCATCATGCGCGCGGAGGACTGGCGCACCCCGGGCTTCCTCGCGGACGCCGAGGCCACGGTCGTCACCAACCTGCTGGGCCCGATCCGGCTGATCGCCGCGTTCACCGAGCACCTGCAGAGCCGCCCCGAGGCGACCATCCTCACCGTGTCCTCAGGACTGGCGCACGCCCCGCTGCGCGTGACCCCGACGTACAACGCGACCAAGGCCGCGGTGCACATGCTGTCGGAGTCGCTTCGGCTCCAGCTCGCCGGGACCAGCGTGTCCGTGGTGGAGCTGGTGCCGCCGTCGGTCCAGACCGAGCTCATGCCGGGGCAGGAGACCAACCCGCACGCGATGCCGCTGGACGAGTACATCGACGAGACGACCGCGCTCCTGGAGGCGCACCCGGACGCCCACGAGATCCAGGTCGAGCGGGTCAAGTTCCTCCGCTACGGCGAGGTCCGCGGCGACTACGACGAGGTCGTCTCGGCGCTGAACGCGACGGACCCGCACGCGGCGGCCTCCGCCTGAACCCGTCGAGACCTGGTGGTGGCGCCGAGATCTGGCCGCGCACCAGGTCTCGGCGCCACCACCAGGTCTCGACGGTGGCGGACGCCGACGTCAGCGGGGCGGCAGGGTGACGGCCGCCGCGGACCGGCCCGGGGTCGCCAGCGTGAGGGCTGTCGTGCCGGCGTCCGGTGCCTCCACCTCGTAGTCGCCGAGAAAGCCCTCGACGCGGATCCGGCCCTCGGCGTCGGTGCGCAGCGTGGTGGGCGCAAGCCACCACTCCCCCTTGACCAGCTCGCGCAGCCGCGCGAAGGCCGGCTTGGGCGAACCGTCGGCACGCAGCAGGCCGCCGGGCGCGTTGAGCCACATCCCCCGGTCGGACAGCCCCCAGTAGGTGGTCGCCTCGACCGCCGGGTGGGACAGCAGCGTGCGGTGGTGCCGCTCGACCTCGTCGGCCTGCCGCTCCTCCCCCTCGGGCGTCGAGGGCCAGGACTCGACCTGCCAGTCGTTGAGGTCCTCGATGTGCGCGGGCATGACGTCGCCCGAGAGCAGCGTCGTCTCGGTGAGGTGGATCGGGATGTTGTACCGGGCGAAGCGGTCGAGGATCTCCAGGGTCTTCTCCTCGCCCCAGTAGCCCTGGTGCATGTGGCTCTGCAGCCCGAGCCGGTCGATCCGGATCCCGGCCTCCAGCACGGCCTCGATCAGGCACTCGTACGCCGTCGACATGTCGAAGTCGTTGAGCAGCAGGGTCGCGCCCGGGTTCTCCGCGCGAGCCTCCTCGAACGCCATCCGGATCATCTCGACGCGGCCGCGGCGGCGCGCCAGCGGCGTGATCGCGTTCTCCTGCGCGGTGAACACGGGCATGATCACCACCTCGTTGATCGCGTCCCAGGTGTCGATCACGCCGCGGAACGCCGCGACGTCGCGCCGGATGCGCTCCCGCTGGAGCCGCTCGACCTCGGCATCGGGCAGCCCGAGCAGCCAGTCCGGCTGGACCGTGTGCCACACCAGCGGGTGCCCCTTGACGACGACGCCCCGCGCCGCGAACCACCGGGCCGCACGGAGCAGCTGCTCGGTCCGGGGCGCCCCGCGCTGGGGCTCGAACGTGCCCCAGTAGAACGGGAGGGTGGTCTGGTTGAAGACGTCGAACCAGGCGTCGGCCAGGCGGCCGTCGTACTCCGGGTCCGGTGAGGTGCCGTTCGCCAGGTCCACCAGGTCGAACCCGATGCAGCCGAACAGGAACGCGTGCCGCGTCTGCCGCACGACGACGTCGTGATGGGCCAGCGGGACGCCGTCCGGCCCGTGCAGGGTCACCGTGACGTCGGCGCGCCGGTGCGCCAGGGCCGGGTCGGGGGTGCGCCCGCCGTCGGGCGCGCTGAAGAGAGAGCTCACGCGGCGACCCTAGTGCCAGGCCGCCCACGACCAAGCGGTTGCTGCCAGGACTGGGCTCGTCCTGGCAGCAACCGCATGGTCACCACGACTGCGCCACCCGCCTACGTGGCCGCCGGCTCCTCCACCACCGGGGCCGCGAACTGGCTCGCGTACAGCCGTGCGTAGGCGCCGTTCGCGGCGAGCAGGTCGTCGTGCGAACCCTGCTCCACGATGTCGCCGTGCTCCATCACCAGGATCACGTCGGCGTCGCGGATGGTGGACAGCCGGTGCGCGATGACGAACGACGTGCGGTCCTTGCGCAGCCGGTTCATCGCCTCCTGCACCAGCACCTCGGTGCGGGTGTCCACCGACGACGTCGCCTCGTCGAGCACGAGGATCGCCGGATCGGCCAGGAACGCGCGGGCGAGGGTGAGGAGCTGCTTCTCGCCCGCCGACACCGACGAACCCTCCTCGTCCACGACGGTGTCGTACCCGTCGGGCAGCGTCCGCACGAACGGGTCCACATGGGTGGCCTGCGTGGCGGCGAGGAACGTCTCCTCGTCGACCGAGGCGCCGTCGGGCACGCCGTACCGGAGGTTCTCCTCGATGGTGCCCTTGAACAGCCAGGTGTCCTGGAGCACCATCCCGATCGACGAGCGCAGGTCGTCGCGCGACATGTCGCGCGTGTCGACGCCGTCGAGCGTGATGCGGCCGCCGTCCACCTCGTAGAACCGCATGAGCAGGTTGACCAGTGTGGTCTTGCCGGCGCCCGTGGGGCCGACGATGGCGATGGTCTGCCCCGGCTCGGCCACCAGGTTGAGCCCGGTGATGAGCGGCTGGTCGGGCGTGTACGAGAACTGGACGTCCTCGAACGCGACCCGGCCGCGCACCGGCTCGACCTTCTGCGACTCGGCCGGGTCCGCCGACTGCTCCGGCGCGTCCAGCAGGTCGAACACCCGCTCCGCCGAGGCCACGCCGGACTGCAGCAGGTTCATCATCGAGGCCACCTGCGTGAGCGGCTGCGTGAACTGGCGCGAGTACTGGATGAACGCCTGCACGTCACCCAGCGACAGGGTGCCCGACGCGACCCGCAGGCCACCGATGACCGCCACGATCACGTAGTTCAGGTTCGCGAGGAACCCCATCGCGGGCTGGATGGTGCCCGAGATGAACTGCGCCTTGAAGCTGGAGGTGTACAGCGCACCGTTCTCCTTGGCGAACGCCTCGGCGGTGCTCTCCTGGTGCCCGTACACCTTCACCAGCGCGTGACCCGTGAACGACTCCTCGATGTGCGCGTTCAGCCGCCCGGTGGCCGCCCACTGCTCCACGAACTGCGGCTGGCTGCGCTTGGCGATCTGCGCCGTCAGGATCACCGACAGCGGCACCGTCACCAGCGCGACCAGGGCGAGGATCGGCGAGATCCAGAACATCATGAACAGCACGCCGATCACCGTCAGCACGGCGGTCACGAGCTGCGCGAGCGTCTGCGTGGTCGTCTGCGCCACGTTGTCGATGTCGTTGGTGACGCGCGACAGGATCTCGCCGCGCTGCTGCTTGTCCACGTAGGACAGCGGGATGCGGTGCAGCTTGGCCTCGACCTGGTCACGTAGCGTCCGCATGGTCCGCTGCACGACGCCGGTGGTGATCCGGGCCTGGAGCCACCCGAACAGGAAGGCCCCGAGGTAGGCGGCGACGACCCAGCCGAGCGTCTGCATCAGGAGGGTGAAGTCGATGCCCTGGCCGGGGACGACGCCGACCACGCCCGTGAGCAGGTCGGCCATCTGGTCCTGGCCCGCGGCGCGCAGCCCGGCCTCCGCCTGCTCGACCGTCTGGTTCGCGGGGAGCTGCGCGCCCACGACACCCGCGAAGATCACGTTCGTCGCGTTACCCAGCAGCTTGGGCCCCAGCACGGTCAGCGCCACCGACCCGATACCCAGGATCATGAGCACCACGATGTTGAGGCGCTCCGGGCGCAGCGCCCCGGCGAACCGGCGCAGCGAACCCTTGAAGTTCATCGGCTTCTGGACGGGCATGCCCATCCCCATGCCCATCGGGCCGCCGCCACCCGGGCCGCGCCCGCCGCCGGGACCACGCCCGGGTGCCGCCGGAGCGGCCGTGGTGGTGCTGCCCTGAGGCTTCTCTTCCGCGCTCACGCGGCCTCCTCCTCTACCTTGCGGGACACCCGCACCCGGTCGGCCCGCACGATCGGGGCTTCGCCATGCTCGATCACGCGGCCTCCTCCAAGCTCATCTGGGACGTCACGATCTCCTGGTACGTCTCGTTCTCGGCCAGCAGCTCCGCGTGCGTGCCCCGGCCGACGATGCGTCCGTGGTCGAGCACCAGGATCTGCTCGGCGTCGCGGATGGTCGCCACGCGCTGCGCGACGACGATCACCGTCGCCTCGCGGGTCTGCGGCCGCAGCGCGGCGCGGAGCCGGGCGTCGGTCGCGTAGTCGAGCGCGGAGAAGCTGTCGTCGAACAGATAGATCCGCGGCTGGCGGATCACCGCCCGCGCGATGGCCAGGCGCTGCCGCTGCCCGCCCGAGAAGGTGGCACCGCCCTGCGCCACGACCGACTCCAGCCCGTCCGGCAGGGCCTCGATGAAGTCGCGCGCCTGCGCCACCTCCAGCGCCGCCCACATCTCCTCCTCGGTGGCGTCCGGCTTGCCGTACCGCAGGTTGTCCGCCACCGTGCCGCTGAACAGGAACGCCTTCTGCGGCACCAGCCCCATGAGCGAGCCCAGGTCGCGCTGGGTCACGTCGCGCACGTCGATGCCGTCGACCCGCACGGCGCCGTCCGTCGCGTCGAACAGGCGCGGTACCAGGTTCAGCAGGGTCGACTTGCCGGACCCCGTCGAACCGATGATCGCCGTGGTCCGGCCCGGCTCCGCGGTGAAGGACAGGTCGTGCAGCACCGGCTCCTCGGCGCCCGGGTACCGGAACTCGACGTTCTCGAAGGTGACCTGGCCGCGCGGGGCGGGAACGGCGTCCTCGTCCTCCGTGGGGAAGAGCGCGACGGGGGCGTCCGGGTCGACCACGGACGAGCTGGTCTCCAGCACCTCCCCGATCCGGTCCGCCGCGACGGCAGCGCGCGGGATCATCATGAAGATCATCGTGGACATCATCACGGCCATGAGGATGTACATGAGGTAGCTGAGGAACGCCGTCAGGGAGCCGATCTGCATGCCCCCGGCCTCGATCTCGTGCGCACCGAACCACAGCACCGCCACCGAGGACATGTTCATGATGAGCATGACCACCGGGAACGTCAGCGCCATGAGCCGGCCCGCGCGCAGCGAGGTGTCGAACAGCTCCTCGTTCACCACGCCGAACCGCTCGGTCTCGCGGCGCTCGCGCACGAAGGCACGTACCACCCGAAGCCCCGTGATCTGCTCGCGCAGCACGCTGTTGATGGCGTCGATGCGCTTCTGCATGCGGCGGAAGTGCGGCACCATGCGCCACACGATGACGCCGGCCGTGGCCGCCAGCACCGGCACGATGACCAGCAGGAGCCCCGACATCGTGACGTCCTCGGACAGCGCCAGGATCACGCCGCCGACCAGCATGATCGGCGCCATCACCATGATGGTGAACGTCATGAGCACCGTCATCTGCACCTGCTGCACGTCGTTGGTGCCGCGCGTGATGAGCGTGGGCGCACCGAACTTGGCCATCTCGCGCGCGGAGTAGGTCTGCACGGTGTGGAACAGGTCGCGCCGCAGGTCACGACCGAACGCCGTGGCCACCTGCGCGCCGAAGTAGACGGCGACCACCGAGGCGGCCACCTGGCCCAGCGACACCAGCAGCATCCAGCCGCCGATGCTCCAGATGTGGCCGATGTCGCCGAGCACGACACCCTGGTCGATGATGTCCGCGTTGAGGCTGGGCAGGTACAGGGCCGCGAGCGTCTGCACCAGCTGCAGCACGAGCACCGCGACCACCGCCCAGCGGTACGGGCCCAGATATCTCCGGGCGAGCGTGACTAGCATCAAGAGTTCCCTTCAGGGCTGGGGGTTGGAGAACCTGGTGCATCCGGTCCCGCAGTGGAGGCTGCACCGTCCACGGAGCGCGGGCCAGACTTTTTCGCGGGGCCGGCGAGCCCGTTGACGAGGGCGTCGGCCAGGACGTCGGCCGGCACCGCCGGCTGCAGGTGGTCGATCCGCAGGTGTGCGCCGGCGATGGCCGACTCGATCAGCGAGACCGCCACCTCGACGGGGACCCGCAGGCGGTGCGCGTCCGGGGCGAGGACGGCGGTGATGCCCTCGACGGTAGCCGCCCGCTGCCGGGTGCGCTGTTCCAGCAGCGTCTTGCGGTAGCTGAGCATCCGCTCGTGCTGGTCGGCGGCGGTGCCGGCGCCCGTGTACGGCGGCCCCGGCGCGCCGGGCCGGCCGGGCGGAGAGCCCGGCGGCACCGGCTGACCCGGCGGCGGACCCGGCACGATCGGCGGCCCGTCGTCCGAGCCCGGCACACCGGGAACGAGCGGCCGGCCCGGCACCGCGCCCGGGATGAACGGCGGGCCGTCGGTCGAACCAGGCACACCCGGCGTCACCGCCGCACCGGGCGGGGAGCCCGGCGGCGCCCCGGGCGTCGGTGCCATGCTGCGCAGGACGGACATCCACCGCAGCACCTCCGCCACGCGGTGCCGGCCGAGCTCGATGACGAGCTCCAGGCGCCGCTCGAGGGGTAGCCCCGGGTCGATGCCGGTGAGCTCCGCGAGGGTCTGCTCGGGCTTGCCCGCCCGGGACAGGCCCTCGATCGCGACGGCACCGACCAGCGCCGTCTTGTCGCCGAACGCCCGGAACAGGGTGCCCTCCGCGACCCCGGCAGCCTGCGCCAGCTCGCGGGAGGTGACGTCGTGCCCCCGCTCGGCGACCAGCGGCAGCACCGCGTCGACGATGGCCGCCTTGCGGTCGTCGGGAGACATGCGGGATGCCCGGGGGCGCGCGCTCTGCATAGCAGGAACAGTAAATGAGTGAGCACTCACTCCGCAACTGGTTCGCCTCTGAGCAGATCAGACATGCCGAGAGCCCCTGCGGCACGAGGCAGCAGGGGCTCTGGAAACGACTGCGAGGTCGTGGGGGGTTGGGGGGGGGGGGGGGGGGGGGGGCCGGGGCGGCCGCGCCCGGGGCACCACCCACCACCCCGCGCGCGCGGG
>NZ_JBIUAP010000003.1:0-83621 GCF_044547525.1 Promicromonospora sp. NPDC052451 | reverse complement strand
GGCGGCGGGCGGCCCCCCCCGCCCCCCCCGCGCCCGCGCCCGCCCCCCCCCCCCCCCCCCCCCCCCCCCCCCCGCCGGGCTGTGGGTCAGCCTGCCGCCGGGGTCAGGCTGTGGGTCAGCCTGCCGGCGGGGCGGGCGGCGGGGGCGGCGTGCCGCCACCCGGGCGCTGACCGCGCTCCTGGCTCGGGTCGAACGGCTCGCCCGAGCGGGTGCCCGCGCTCGTCGCGTCGGCCACGGCGGCCTCCGCCTGGCGCTGCGCCTCGGCCAGCGCCTCCGCGGGCGGCGGCAGCAGGGGCTCGTCGAGCACCGAGTCGGCGGGCTCGCGCGGACCCGTGGGACCGTCGGTGGGCGGCACCGGCGGGACGCCCGGTCCACCCGGACCGGCCGGGCCACCGCCGCCGAAGCCGGAGGCGATGTTGCCCAGGGCCGCGGTGAACTCGGTCGGGATGACCCAGGTGGTGTTGGACGTGCCGTTGGCGATCTGCGGCAGCGTCTGGAGGTACTGGTAGGCCAGCAGCTTGGGGTCCGCGTCGCCGCGGTGGATGGCCTCGAAGACCTGGAGGATGGCGCGGGACTCACCCTCGGCGCGCAGGATCTGCGCCTGCGCGTCACCCTCGGCCTTGAGGATCTCGGACTGCTTCTGACCCTCGGCCGTGAGGATGGCGGACTGCTTGACACCCTCCGCGGTGAGGATCGCGGCACGCCGGTCACGCTCGGCGCGCATCTGCTGCTCCATGGAGCCCTGCACCGACGGCGGCGGGTCGATCGACTTGAGCTCCACGCGGTTGACGCGGATGCCCCAGCGCCCGGTCGCCTCGTCGAGCACGCCACGCAGCTGCCCGTTGATCTGGTCGCGGCTGGTCAGCGTCTGCTCCAGGTCCATCGAACCGATCACGTTACGCAGCGTGGTGACGGTGAGCTGCTCGATGGCCGTGATGTAGTTCGCGATCTCGTACACCGCCGACTTGGCGTCGGTCACCTGGAAGTAGATGACGGTGTCGATCTCGACCACCAGGTTGTCGCTGGTGATCACCGGCTGGGGCGGGAACGACACGACCTGCTCACGCAGGTCCACGCCGGCCCGGACGCGGTCCACGAACGGCACCAGCACGTGCAGACCCGGGTCGAGCGTCTTCGAGTAACGACCCAGGCGCTCGACCACGAGCGCGACCGACTGCGGGACGATCCGCACGGCGCGGATCACCGCGACGATGCCGACGATGACGACCAGGGCAATGATCAGGTAGAGCAGGACTTGCCCGAATGACTCCACGACGTCTCCTTACGCGGGCACCTAGGCCCGCACGGACGGTTTCAAGCTTCTGACTTGGACTGCCTGGGACTTCTTGTGCTGCTGGGAACTGCTCCGTGGCCGCGCCCAGGCGGCATGCGGCTACGCCTCCGGCTCGACGACGGCGGTGGCGCCGTCGATCTGGACCACACGAACGCTAGTGCCGGCGGGCAGCAGGGGCGACCCGGGTACCGACCGCGCGCTCCACACCTCACCGCTGAGCTTGATCAGCCCGGACGCCGTGGTGACGTCCTGCACGACCGATGCCGAGCGGCCCACGTTCGCCTCGGCGTTGGTGGGCGCCTTCGGCGTGTTGTTGCGCAGGTGCCGGATCAGCGTGGGCCGCAGCGTCACGAGCAGCACCACCGAGGCGACCACGAAGACGACCGCCTGTACCCACAGCGGGGTGCCCGCCGCGTTCGCCACGGACGCGGCCAGCGCGCCGCCCGCGAACATGATGAAGACGAAGTCGAGCGACAGCAGCTCGATCAAGGCGAAGATCAGTGCCGCACCTACCCACCACAACCAGGCCATGGGGTGCTCCCTCCGAGCGTCCGCTCCGGCTGGCGACCGGTCGCCCACGGAACCACTCCGTCGGCGGGTCCTCGCGGTGAATCTACCGCCACCTCGGACCTTTGCCCGGACTTTACCAAGGTCCACTGACACGGCGGTAGCAAAATCGCCGTTTCAGGGGGCCGGGTTCGGAACGTGTCCGAACTGGTACCGAACCGCCTCCGTCAGCGCGCCGAACGCGCGAGCCAGCGCCCGCCGCCGTGGGCCACCACGAGGGGCAGGCCGAAGGCCGCCGACAGGTTGTCCGCGGTCAGCACCTCCTCGAGCGGGCCGGCCGCCTGGATACCGCTCTTCTTCATCAGCAGCAGGTGCGTGAAGCCCGGCGGGATCTCCTCGACGTGGTGGGTCACGTGCACCAGCACGGGCGAGGCGGGGTCGTTGGCGAGCTGGGACAGCGTGGCCACCAGCTCCTCGCGGCCGCCCAGGTCCAGCCCGGCCCCGGGCTCGTCGAGCAGCAGGAGCTCCGGGTCGGTCATGAGCGCGCGGGCGATCTGCACGCGCTTGCGCTCGCCCTCCGAGAGGGTGCCGTAGGTCCGGTCGGCCAGATGGTCGACGTCGAACGCCGACAGCAGGTCCTTGGCGCGCTGCTCGTCGAGCTCGTCGTAGCTCTCGCGCCAGCGCCCGGTCACGCCGTAGGCCGCCGTCAGCACCACGTCCCGGACGGTCTCCGCCGTGGGCAGGCGCTCGGCGAGCGACGCACTGGACAGACCGATGCGGGGGCGCAGCTCGAACACGTCCACCTGGCCGAGGGTCGACCCGAGCACCGTGGCCGTGCCCGACGTCGGGTGGAGGCGCGCGGCCACGATCTGGAGGAGGGTCGTCTTGCCCGCGCCGTTGGGGCCGAGAACGATCCAGCGCTCTCCCTCGTTCACCTGCCAGTCCACGGAATCGAGGATGGTCGAGGTGCCGCGCCGGACGGTGACGCCCGCAAGGTGGAGAACCGAGCTCATGGGCATCGACCCTACCTGACCGCACGGCTCTGAACTGTGGTGTTCCGGCGCGCCACGTCATCTACAGTGCTGCGGTGGACACCGATCAGGACCTCCCCCGGAGCGTGCTGCTCGCCCTGTGGCTGCAGGGTGTGGGCGACACCTCGGACGCCGTGAAGTCCGTGGTGGGCGACGACGAGCCGCACACCGTCGAGGGGCTGCCCGGATTCGCCGACGGCACCGACCTCGGCACCCTCTTCACGGCCTGGACCACGGGACCGCGCGAGGTCTGCGCGCTGCTGCCCGCGCCCGGCGACCCCGCGGGCGTCCCCGCAGCGGCGAACCACGACGCGACCCAGGCCGGCGAGTGCGTGGTGGTCACCACGCCGGCGGGGAGCTGGGCGGCCGTGCCGGAGATCCGGGCGTTCGGCAGCCACATCGAGCCGGGCCACCTGGTGACGTGGCGCGTGCTGGAGGTCCCGGCGTGGACCACCCTGGTGCTGGGCACGATCGGCTCGGTCGCCGACGCCGAGCGCGAGCTGCGCACGAGCCTCATGCGGGCCACGGAGGCCCTGGACCAGCTCGACGTGGCCCGCTGGCGCGACGACGCGGCCGACGCGATCGAACGCATCCGCTCGACCAGCACGGCGTCCTGGCCGGTGCCGCACCTGGACGGCCGGCGTGCCCGCGTCCTGGACCTCGCCAGCCGCCTGCGCGCGATCGTCGCGCTGGGCACGGTCGACGACGGCGGCGCCGTGAACGTCTTCCAGGTGGACCAGCGCTCCACGGCGCTGCGCGAGGTGGACCGCACGGCCCGGCACGCCTTGAGCGCGGCCACCTACGGCGCCGTCCGCTGACCGCTCAGGACCGGGCCAGGACCGCTCGGTAGACGTCCATCGTGCGGTCGGCGATCGCCGTCCACGTGAAGTGCTCCTCGGCCCGCCGTCGACCCGCCGTGCCCATGGCCGCCGCACCCTCCGGGTCGGTCGCCACTCGGGTCAGCGCCGCCGCGAGGTCGGCCACGAAGCGGTCGGGGTCCAGCGGGGTGCCGGTGCCGTCGTCGGCCTGCTCGATCGGCACCAGCAGGCCCGTGACGCCGTCGTCGACCACCTCGGGGATGCCGCCCGTGGCCGTGCCCACCACGGGCAGGCCCACGGCCATCGCCTCCAGGTTCACGATGCCGAGCGGCTCGTAGACGCTCGGGCAGACGAAGACGGTGCAGGCCGCCAGGACGGCGGTGAGGTCGGGCCGCGGGAGCATCTCCTCGATCCAGACCACGCCGGTCCGGGTCTCGCGCAGGCCGTCGACCAGGCCCCGGACCTCCGCCATGATCTCCGGGGTGTCGGGCGCCCCGGCGCACAGCACGAGCTGCACCTCGGGCGGCAGCTCGGCGGCGGCGCGCAGCAGGTACGGCAGGCCCTTCTGGCGGGTGATCCGGCCGACGAACACCACGGCGGGCCGGCCGGGGTCGATCCCGTGCCGGTGCACGGTGGCGCGCGCGTCGGCGTCGTCGGCCGCGGGGCGCTGCCAGCCCGACAGGTCGATGCCGTTGTGCACCACGTGCACGCGCTCCGGGTCGAGCTCCGGGTAGACGCGCAGGATGTCGGCGCGCATGCCCGCCGAGACGGCGATGACGCCGGCCGCCCCCAGGTAGGCGGTGCGCTCGGCCCACGACGAGAGCGCGTAGCCGCCGCCCAGCTGTTCGGCCTTCCAGGGGCGCAAGGGCTCCAGCGAGTGCGCGGTGACGACGTGCGGCACGCCGTGCAGCAGCCCGCCCAGGTGCCCGGCCATGTTGGCGTACCAGGTGTGGGAGTGGACCAGGTCGGCGCCGGCGACGTCGTCGGCCATGACGAGGTCGGTGCCCAGGGTGGCCAGGGCGGCGTTGGCGCCCGAGAGGGCGGCCGGGGTGGTGTACCCGGTGACGCCGGCCGCCTCCGTGGCGGCGTCGCGCGGGCCGTCGAAGCAGCGCACGCGCACGTCGGCGTGGTGGGCCAGGACCGTGGCGAGCTCCGCGACGTGCACCCCCGCGCCGCCGTAGACGTGCGGCGGGAACTCACGGGTCAGCAGGTCGACACGGAGCGTGGCGGCGGGATCGGGACGGGAAACGGCTGCGGCGTCGGACACACCGTCAACCTAGCGCGCACGGCGGGTCAGCGCGCCACCTGACGTACCGGGCCGAAAGGCCCTAATCTCGGCGTATGGCTTCCGCTCCCCGCGTCCTCGCGATCGTCCTCGCCGGTGGCGAGGGGAAGCGGCTCATGCCGCTGACCGCCGCCCGCGCCAAGCCGGCGGTGCCGTTCGGCGGCATCTACCGCCTGGTCGACTTCGCCCTGTCCAACATCGTCAACTCGCGGTACCTGCACGTCGTCGTGCTGACGCAGTACAAGTCCCACTCCTTGGACCGGCACATCTCCAAGACGTGGCGCATGTCGCCGCTGCTGGGCAACTTCGTGGCCCCGGTGCCGGCGCAGCAGCGGGTGGGCAAGCACTGGTACCTCGGCAGCGCCGACGCGATCTACCAGTGCCTCAACATCATCGACGACGAGCGGCCCGACATCGTGGTCGTGGTCGGTGCCGACCACGTGTACCGCATGGACTTCTCGCAGATGGTGGACGCGCACATCGAGTCCGGGGCGCGCGCGACCGTCGCGGCGATCCGTCAGCCGATCGGCATGGCCGACCAGTTCGGCGTCATCGACGTGGACCCGGCCGACCCGACGAAGATCCGCGAGTTCCTGGAGAAGCCGACCGACCCGGTGGGCCTGCCCGACTCCCCCGGCGAGATCCTCGCCTCGATGGGCAACTACGTGTTCGACGCCGACGCCCTGGTCGAGGCCGTGACCAAGGACGCGGCCAACCCCGACTCCCGGCACGACATGGGCGGCGACATCATCCCGGCCTTCGTGGCCCAGGGCGAGGCGGGCGTCTACGACTTCATCCGCAACGACGTGCCCGGCTCGACCGCGCGCGACCGCGGGTACTGGCGCGACGTCGGGACCATCGACTCGTTCTACGACGCCAACATGGACCTGATCTCCGTGACGCCCGTGTTCAACCTCTACAACAACGAGTGGCCGCTGTTCACGGGGTACACGGGGCTGCCGCCGGCCAAGTTCGTGCACGTGGGGCCCGGGCGCATGGGGCACGCCGTCGAGTCGATCGTGTCGCCGGGCGTGCTCATCTCCGGCGCGCAGGCGGCCGGGTCGGTGCTCTCCCCCGGGGTGCACCTGCACTCGTGGTCGAACGTGTCCAACTCGGTGCTGATGGACGACGTCCAGGTGCACCGGTACGCGCACGTGCACCGCGCCATCGTGGACAAGAACGTGGTGGTGAACGAGCGGGCGCGCATCGGCGTGGACCACGACGAGGACCGCGCGCGGGGGTTCACGGTGACGGAGAGCGGCCTGGTGGTGGTCCCGAAGGGCACGGTCGTCGACTGACGCCGCCGCGGGGGTGGCGACGGTCGCCCGGCGTCGAACGCAGGAGTAGTTGCACTCTGAGCACCCAGAGTGCAACTACTCCTGCGTTCGACCCGTCTGCGCGTGTTCGGTGCGCAGCACGTGGACGGGAACGCGCGGCGGGGCGGTGCTCCGGCACACTGGTGCCCGTGAAGCGACTCATCGTGACCGACGTGGACTCGACCTTCTTTCGCCAGGAGGTCATCGAGCTCATCGCCGAGCATGCCGGCACCCGCGACGAGGTGGCCGCGGTGACCGAGCGGGCGATGCGGGGCGAGCTCGACTTCACGCAGTCGCTGCACGAACGGGTCGCGACGCTGGCCGGCGTCCCCGTGGCGGCGCTGGACAAGGTGCGCGCCGCCGTCGAGCTGACCCCGGGGGCGCGCGAGCTCGTCGCCGCATGTCAGGAGCGCGGCTGGGCGTTCGGGCTGGTGTCGGGCGGGTTCGCGGAGATCGTCGAGCCCGTCGCGGCCGAGCTGGGCATCGAGCTGGTGCGTGCCAACCGCCTGGAGGTGGCCGACGGCGTGCTGACCGGGCGTACCGTGGGGCCCGTGATCGACCGTGCGGCCAAGGCCGCGACCCTCCGGGAGTGGGCCGCCGCGCTGGAGATCCCGCTGGAGCACACGGTCGCCGTCGGCGACGGGGCGAACGACCTCGGCATGATCGGCATCGCCGGCGTGGGCGTGGCGTTCGACGCCAAGCCGGTCGTCCGTGCCCAGGCCCCGCACTCGATCGAGGGCCGCCTGGACAGGGTTCTCGACCTTCTCTGACCCACGGTCCGGACGCCCTGGTCGGACGACGACGGACGTGCCGGGCGCCCGGGTCACCGGAGCGACCGGGCGTCCGGCACGTCCGTCGGGAGGTCTGACAGGTCAGCCGGGGCGCGTGACCAGGGTCAGGCGGGCCAGCCGGCGGTCCCACGCCGGCCAGTCCAGGTCCGACTCCAGGACCGAGTACGTCGCCGTCGGGACACCCACCCGCACCTGGGCGAGCGCGCCGTCCTCCGAGCCCGGACCGGCCAGGAGCTCGGCCGTACCCGCCATCGCGGGCTCGTGGCCGATCACCAGCACGGTCCGCGCCGCGGGATCCAGCTCGCGCACCAGCGCGAGGACACCTCGCGGCATCGCACCCAGCAGCTCGTCGGTGTAGTCCACCGGCGGCTCACCCAGGTGCTTGCGCGCGAGGTCCCACGTCTGGCGGGTGCGGACCGCCCCGGAGACGACGACGGCGTCGGGCACGAGGCCGGCCGCGACCAGCGCCGCGCCGACCTTCACTGCCTGGTCCCGGCCGCGCAGGGCGAGGGGCCGCTTCTCGTCGGGAAGTTCCGACGGCGGCTCCGCCTTCGCGTGCCGGAGCAGCACCAGCCGCCGCACCGGCGACGTGCTGGGCTCCGTGCCCGGCCCTCTACCCATCAAAGCCTCCTGCCCGTCCAGTGCCCGTGGCGTCTATTGACCCATGGCGTGCACGCCGCCGTCGACGTGCACGATCTCGCCCGTGGTCGCCGGGAACCAGTCCGACAGCAGCGCGCACACGGCGCGTGCCGCCGGCTCCGCCGTGGTCTGGTCCCAGCCGAGGGGAGCTCGGTTGGGCCAGGCGTCCTCCATCGTCGCGAAGCCCGGGATGGACTTGGCGGCGGTGGTCCGGATCGGCCCGGCCGAGACAAGGTTGCAGCGAATTCCTTCGGGCCCGAGGTCGCGCGCCAGGTAGCGGTTCGCGGACTCCAGCCCGGCCTTGGCCACGCCCATCCAGTCGTAGACCGGCCAGGCGAACTGCGCGTCGAACGTGAGGCCGACGACGGCGCCGCCGTCGGTCATCAGCGGCTGGGCCGCCACGGCGATCGACTTGTACGAGAACGTGGACACGTGCAGCGCCGTGGCGACGTCCTCCCAGGTGCCCGAGAGGAAGTTGCCGCCCATGACGGACTGCGGGGCGAACCCGATCGAGTGCACCACGCCGTCGAGCCGGTCGAAACCCTCGGCGCGCACGGCGTCGGCCAGGCCGTCGAGGTTCTCCTGGCTGGTGGCGTCGAGCTCGACCACGGGCGCCTCGACCGGCAGGCGCTTGGCGAAAGCCTGCGTGAGCTTCATCTGCCGCCCGAAGGACGAGAGAACGACCTCGGCGCCCTCCTCCTGCGCGAGGCGGGCGGCGTGGAACGCGATCGACGAATCGGTCAGCACGCCCGTGACGAGCAGCTTCTTACCTTCGAGGAGACCCATGATGTCCTTCCGTTCGAGCGCAGGCGTGCCAAGACAACCCCTGCGCTGGGTGCGAGCGTAATGCGGATCGCGGCTCGGAACGAAACTCCGCGCCGTGAGTGATGTCCAGAATGTTGGATATGTACGGACGTAACCGCAGGTAGCGGCCTCAGAGTACGGGTCAGTGACCCATGCCCAGCCCGCCGTCGACCGGGATGACGGCGCCGGACACGTAGCCGGCGGCGTCCGAGGCCACGAACGACACGACGTGCGCCACCTCGTCCGCCGAGGCGAACCGGCCGGCCGGGATCGACTTGAGGTAGCCGGCCCGCACGTCCTCCGACAGCGCGGCCGTCATGTCGGTCTCGACGTAGCCCGGCGCGACGACGTTGGCCGTGATGCCGCGGGTGCCGAGCTCCCGGGTGATCGAGCGCGCCATGCCCACCAGGGCGGCCTTCGACGACGAGTAGTTGACCTGGCCCGGGCCGCCGGTCAGCCCCACGACGGAACCGACCAGCACGATGCGGCCCTTGCGGGCGCGGATCATGCCCTTGGAGGCGCGGCGGACGCAGCGGAACGTGCCCGTGAGGTTGACGTCGACGACCGACTCGAACTCGTCGTCGCTCATGCGCATGAGGAGCTGGTCCTTGGTCACGCCCGCGTTGGCCACGAGCACCTCGACCGGGCCCAGGTCCTTCTCGATGGCGGTGAACGCGGCGTCGACGGCCTCGGTGTCCGTGACGTCCGCCACGTAGGGCGCGACGCCCTTGGGCAGCTCCCCGCCGCGGTAGATCGTGGCGACACGGTCGCCGTCGGCCACGAAGCGCTCCGCGATGGCGCGGCCGATGCCGCGGGCAGCCCCCGTCACGACGACTACGCGCCCGGTCGGACCTGCGGCGATGCTCTGGGAGGCGGGCATGGTGGTCACCTGAAGCTCCTCGGTGGTGATGGCTTGTCGCACGGAGAGGCCGCGCGAGGCTGGGGGCCGCGGCCGGGACCTGGGTCGATCCAGGTCCGCTGCGACGCTACCCCGCGCGTCGGCGGCCCGCCGCGCGCGCCGGGCCACAGGGATCCCGCGGTTCTTGTCGGTTTCCTCCAATCCGGCGCCTGCCCGGGGTGACGAACCTGGCTGTCCGGCAGCCCGCGGGACGTGCCCGGCGGGCCTGCCGCGGACGTAGACTGGCGGGATGAGCGAGCCGGTCCCGTCCATCACCTCGGCCCCCGAGCCGCTGGCGGTGGACCAGGCACGTCGTACGCGCAGCTACCTCATCCAGATGTCCATCCGCGTCGTCTGCATCATCGGGGCGGTGCTGGTCGACGGCTGGCTGCGCTGGGCCCTGGTCGCCGCAGCGGTCGTGCTGCCGTACTCCGCCGTGCTGGTCGCCAACGCCGGCCGGGAGCGCAACACCCACGAGACCTCGCCGGTGACCCCCGCCGCGGCCCCGGCCCTCACGGAGCTGCCCGTCCCGGACCCGGCCGCGCCGCCCACGACGCCCGCCGACCCGGGCTCCTCGCCCGCGACGACGTACACCACGCCCGGCCCTGCACGCGTCATCGACCACGTGGACGACTGAGGAGAACGACCGATGGACCTCCTCGGATCCCTGGGCGCCTCCCCCGATCCCCGCCCGACGCCCGACGCCGTGCCCGACGGCGAGCTGATCTGCAGCGCGAAGGGCTGCCGCGCGACGGCTTCCTGGGGGCTCCTGTGGAACAACCCCAAGCTGCACACGCCCGAGCGGCGCAAGGTGTGGCTCGCGTGCGACGAGCACCGCGAGCACCTCGAGCAGTTCCTCGGGGCGCGCTCGTTCTGGAAGCAGACCGTGCCCGTGGCCGAGCTGGACCGCGCGTCGTGAGCGGCGCCGGTCCGGTGCCCCACCACGGCGGGGTGCTGCACGACGGCGGCGGCGAGGAGTCCCGCGGCCCCCGCACCACCCGGCAGTGGGTGATCCTGGCGGTGGCGGCCGTGGTGCTCGCCGCGCTGTGCCTGGTCGCCGGGCGCTGGCAGTGGAACCGGGCGGAGTCGCGCAACGCCGAGATCGACCTGGTCAACGCCAACTGGTCGGCCCCAGTGGTCCCGGTCGACGAGATCCTGCCCGGGCCGGGCAGCGTCGTGCCGGACGACGAGGTGTGGCAGCGGGTCGAGCTGACCGGCGAGTACGCGACCGACGCCACGGTGCTGCTGCGCAACCGGCCCGTCGGCGGCCGCGGCGGGTACCACGTGCTGGTCCCGTTCGAGGCCCGGCTGGCCGACGGCCAGGAGGTCGTGATCGTGGTCGACCGTGGGTTCGTGCCGCTCGGGTCCGACGGGTCCGCGCCCGACACGGTGCCTGCGCCGCCGTCGGGCGAGGTGACCGTGGTGACGTCGCTGCGCGCGGACGAGCCGCCGTCGGACCGCGGCGCGCCGCCCGGTCAGGTGCAGGCGATCTCGACCGCCCAGGTGCTCGCCGCGGGGCCGCAGGGCGCCGCGTGGGCGCAGGGGCGTACGGTCGGGGCGTACGGCGCGCTGCGCGCCGAGGACCCGGCACCGGCCACGGCGCTCGCCCCGCTGCCCAAGCCGGACACCGACCCGGGCTCGCACCTGTCCTACGCCTTCCAGTGGGGCATCTTCGCGATCGGCGCGATCGGCGGGTACGTGCTGCTGTGGCGTCGCGAGCGCGGCGCCCTGCGCGGTGAGACGGTCTCGGCGGGCGACCTGCTGCTGGCCTCGGGCGAGGCCGCCGACGGCGAGGGCGTGCGGGCGCGCAAGGCTCCCCGGGACCGCCGTCCGACCGCGGAGGACGAGGAGGACGCCCTCATCGAGGCGCAGCTGCGCTGAGCCGCCGGGCGCACGGCCGGGCCCGGGCCTCCGGTGGGCCTGCCCCGCGTCTCCAGTGAGCCTGCCCCGCGGGGGTGGGTTGCTGTGAGTAGACAATGTCTACGCAGTGCAACGCACCTGCTCTCCGGTGGGCCTGCCCCGCGACTCCGGTAAGCCTGCCCCGCGGGGGTGGGTTGCTGTGAGTAGACAATGTCTACGCAGTGCAACGCACCTGCTCTCCGGTGGGCCTGCCCGGCGTCTCCGGTGAGCCTGCCCCGCGGGGTTGGGTTGCTGTGAGTAGACAATGTCTACGCAGTGCAACGCACCTGCGCGGGGCACCCTCGCCCGGCACCGTCCGCTGCGGCAGGCAACGCCCTCCACCGCTGCGGCACGCGCCACTCTCCGTCGCCATGGCAGGCAACGCCCTCCGTCCGTCGCAGGCACCGCCACAGCGGACAGGCCGCGCCCGACGGCCCGGCAATTACGGGACCGGCGCCCCGCACCCGGGCCGCCGAACCACTCAGGCCAGCGAGACCAGCTCCTGGTAGCTGTCGTTCCAGAGGTCCTCGTCGCCGTCCGGCAGCAGGAGCACGCGCTCGGGCTCCAGGGCCTCCACCGCACCGTCGTCGTGCGTGACCATCACGACCGCACCCTCGTACGTCTTGAGCGCGCCCAGGATCTCGGCGCGCGAGGCGGGGTCGAGGTTGTTGGTGGGCTCGTCCAGGAGCAGCACGTTCGCGCCCGAGACCACGATGGTGGCCAGCGCCAGGCGGGTCTTCTCGCCGCCGGACAGCACGTGCGCGGGCTTCTCGGCGTCGTCCCCGCTGAAGAGGAACGAGCCGAGCACGGAGCGCACCTGGGTGTCGGTGAGGTCGGGTGCGGCGTGCCGCAGGTTCTCCACGACGGTCGCGTCCATGTCGAGCGTGTCGTGCTCCTGGGCGTAGTAGCCCAGCTTGAGGCCGTGACCGGGCACGACCTCGCCCGTGTCCGGCGACTCGACGCCCGCCAGGATGCGCAGCAGCGTCGTCTTGCCGGCACCGTTGAAGCCGAGCACCACCACGCGGGAGCCGCGGTCGATCGCCAGGTCCACCCCGGCGAACACCTCCTGTGACCCGTAGGCCTTGGACAGCCCGGCCGCGGTGAGCGGCGTGCGTCCGCAGGGCGCCGGCGTCGGGAAGCGCAGCTTGGCCACGCGGTCCGCGGCGCGCTCGGTCTCCAGGCCGCCGAGCATCTTCTCGGCGCGCTTGATCATGTTCTGCGCGGCGGTGGCCTTGGTCGCCTTGGCGCGCATCTTCTCGGCCTGGGCGAGCAGCGTGCCCGCCTTCTTCTCGGCGTTGGCCCGCTCGCGCCGGCGACGCCGCTCGTCGGTCTCGCGCTGCTCCAGGTAGGCGTCCCAGCCCATGTTGTACTGGTCGAGCTCGCCCCGGTTGGCGTCCAGGTGGAACACCTTGTTCACGGTGGCGCGCAGCAGCTCGACGTCGTGGCTGATCACGATGAAGCCGCCGTTGTACGCCTTGAGGTAGTCGCGCAGCCAGATGATCGAGTCGGCGTCGAGGTGGTTGGTGGGCTCGTCCAGCAGCAGCGTCTCGACGCCGCTGAACAGGATGCGCGCCAGCTCGATGCGGCGGCGCTGACCGCCGGACAGGGTGCTCAGGGGCTGGCCCAGCACACGCTCGTCCAGGCCGAGGTTGGCGGTGATGATCTGCGCCTCGGACTCCGCCGCGTACCCGCCGGCGGCCAGGAAGCGCGCCTCCAGCTTGGGGTAGCGCTCCATGGCGGCGGCCTGGGTGGCCGCGTCGTCGGACGCCATGTCGGCCTCGGTCGCGCGCATCTGCGTGATCACGTGGTCGAGGGCCCGCGCCGACAGCACACGGTCCATCGCGAGCACCTCGAGGTCGCCCGTGCGCGGGTCCTGCGGCAGGTAGCCGATGTCGGTGCCGCGCACGATCTGCCCGCCCGTGGGCTGGGTCTCACCCGCGAGGGTCTTGGTGAGCGTGGTCTTGCCGGCGCCGTTGCGACCCACCAGGCCGATCCGGTCGCCCGAGGCGACCCGGAAGGTGGCCTCGCTCAGCAGCACGCGCGCGCCGACGCGCAGCTCGACGCCATGGGCAGTGATCACGCAGGGGTTCCTCACGGTCAGGGGGTGGTGGTGCGGGCAGGCCCACGGCGGCGGGGGCCGGTCCAGTCTAGTGCGTACCGGCCCGGACCAGCGGTGGCGTGTCTCACCGCTCGGCCTCCTCCTGGACGGGACGGCCCGGCGACGGTACCTTCACGCCTGGTACTACGTTGTACCAGTGACCGTCGACAAGGAGGCGACGGGCCGCGTCATCGACGACGCGGCGCGCCGCCCGAAGGGATGAGAGCCCATGCAGACACGGTTCGTCGCCGCCCTCGCCACGCTCACGCTGGGCGTGGGGACGGCCCTCCTGTCCGACGGCGGGGGCAGCACGCCCGCCGCGGCCGCTCCCCCGCCGCCCGCCACCACCTACACCAACCCGATCACGGAGCCGTTCGCCGACACCTACGCCGACCCCGCCGTGATCCGGGGCAAGGACGGCTGGTGGTACCTGTACGCCACCAGCGACCCGCTGGTGGAGGGCGGCCCGTTCGGGAACATGCACGTGGCCCGTTCGCGGGACCTGGCCACGTGGGAGTACGTGAGCACGATCTTCGACGAGGAGAACCGGCCCGCCTGGGCCGCCGACGCCTCGTTCTTCTGGGCGCCCGACATCCGCTACGTGGACGGCCGGTACGTCATGTACTACACGGTCACGGACACCGCCGCGAACCCCGACCCGTGGGACTACACGATCGGCGTGGCCACCGCGCCCACGCCCACCGGGCCGTGGAGCGACTCCGGCAGTCCGGTGCTCGACCCCCGCCCGGCGTCCGGCGGCGGGTACCTGAACACCATCGACCCCGCGCTGTTCACCGACGACGACGGGTCGCACTACCTCTACTTCGGCGGTTTCAACGGCGGCATCTGGGTCACGCGCCTGGACGAGACCGGGACGGGCGCCGTCGGCTCGCCCACCCGGGTGACGGTCGCCGACCGGTACGAGGGCGCGTTCGTGGTCGAGCGGGACGGCTGGTACTACCTCATGGGCTCGTCCGCGAACTGCTGTGCCGGCCCCGTGACGGGGTACAGCGTCTACACGGGCCGGTCCCGCTCGCCGCTCGGCCCGTTCGTGGACCACGAGGGCGTAGGCCTGAACGAGTCGCGGGTGGGCGGCACCCAGGTCGTGGCACAGAACGGGAACCGGTGGATCGGCGTCGGGCACCACGCGGTGCTCACCGACGTCTCGGGGCAGGACTGGATGCTCTACCACGCCATCGACCGGGACGACGCCTGGCTGAACGAGCCCGGCGGCATCAACCGGCGACCCACGCTGCTGGACCGCATGGACTGGATCGACGGCTGGCCCGTGGTCAACGCGGGCGCCGGGCCGAGCGAGGGGCCGCAGCCCGCGCCGGTGGCCGCGAGCGACCTGGGCATCGTGAGCGCCGACCCGGCGTCCGGGTCCGGCCTGCGCCGCGTGTCGGGCACGCTGGCCCGCGGGTCCGACGACGCGGGTGACGCCGGAGCGATCGCCCGGCTGGTTCCCGGCCGCCGGGACCCGGCGGTGGTGCGCACGGCACCCGCCCCGCGGGACCTGCGGGTCGAGACCGACGTGCGGCTGCCCGACGACGCCGGCGCCTTCACCGTCGGCCTGGGTGACGACCGGTCGGCCGTCACCGTCCGGGTGGACGCCGGGGCACGGGAGCTGGTCGTCACGCAGGGCCGCCAGGAGCGCCGTGCGGCCCTGCCCGCGAACACCGACCTGACGTCCTGGCACGTGCTCACCGTCGAGGCTGCCGACGCCGCGGTCACCGCCCGGCTGTCGTCCAGCGGCCTGGGCGACCTCGACGCCGATGTCCGCCTCACCCTGCGCGCACCGCTCCCCGGGCGGGCGCCGGTGCGCCTGACGGCCGACGGCGCCGAGGCGCACGTCGACAACCTCACCGTCGTGGCGGCCCACGAACCGGTCACGCGCCGCGTGGCCGAGCCCCGCGCGGGGGCCGTGACGTTCGCCGAGCGGTTCGACGGCGAGCTGGACGCGGGCTGGCGCTGGCTGCACGCGCCCGCCGACGTCACGGTGGCGGACGGTGCCCTGTCGTGGCCGCTCACGGGCCACGACCTGGTCGGCGGCGCCAACGACGCACCGGTCCTGCTGCGCGACGCGCCCGACGGCGACTACGTGCTGGAGACCACGGTGACCCTGCCGCTGGGCGAGGGCACGGTGCGCAACTACCAGCAGGCGGGCCTGCTCGTGCACGCGGGCGACGACGACTTCCTGCGCCTGGCCCCCGTGTCGATCTGGCAGACGCGGCAGGTCGAGTTCGGCAAGGAGCTCACGGCCGACGGCGGGCGCTGGTGGGGCGGCCACGTCTCGGGGCCCGTCGCGGACACGATGCACCTGCGCCTGTTCCACACGCTCGACCCGGACACGGGTGAGCACCGGTACCGGGCGTCGTCGTCCCGCGACGGGAAGAGCTGGCGGTTCGGCGCCACGTGGACCCTCCCGGCGGGCACCGACCCGCAGGTCGGCGTCTACGCGGGCGGCGGGGCGTCGCCCGCCACGTCGGCGGTGTTCGAGGAGGTGCTGATCCGCGAGATCCGCTGACCCGCCGGCGTCGCCCCCTTGCCGGTGCGCCGGGAGGTGGTCTGGGATGGACCCATGACCCCTCCCGGCCACCGGCCCGCACCCTGGCAGCCCGGCGACGTGCGAGAGGCGGCGGGCGGCCTGTTCGCCCTGGGCCTGGCGACCTTCGTCGCGATCACCACCGAGCTGGTCCCCGTGGGCCTGCTGCCCCTGATCAGCGCCGACCTGTCGGTCACCGAGGGCGTCGCGGGGCTGCTGGTCACGGCGTACGCGTTCATGGTCGCGGCGCTCGCCGTGCCCCTGACGTCGGCCACCCGCCGGCTGCCGCGCAAGGCGGTGCTGCTCGGCGCGCTCACGGTGTACACCCTCAGCAACGTGCTGGTGGCGCTCGCCCCGACCTTCGCCGTCGTCGCCGTGGCGCGGGCCCTGGGCGGCGCGTCGCACGCGGTGTTCTTCTCGGTGAGCATCGGGTACGCGTCGCGCCTGGTGCGCCCGCACCTCGCCGGGCGTGCGCTCGCGCTGGTCACCCTGGGCGCCTCGGCGGGGTTCGTGCTGGGCGTGCCGCTGTCGACGTCGCTGGGCACGGCCGTCGGGTGGCGCGCGGCGTTCCTCGTCCTGGCGGGCGCCTGCGCGCTGGCCGGGCTGCTCACGGCCCTGCTCCTGCCGTCGGTGCCCGGCGGCGGCGCTCCCCCGGACGACGCCGCCCGCGGCGCCCGCCGCACCGCGCTGGCCGGCGTGACGACGGCGAACGCACTGGCCTACCTCGGCCACTACACCGTCTACACCTACGTGTCGGTGCTGCTGCTGGCCGCCGGTCTCACGGCCCCGGCGATCGGCCCGGCGCTGCTGCTGATCGGCGGCCTCGGCCTCATCGGCGCCGCGTACGCCGCCGCGCGCCTCGACGCGCACCCGCGCCAGACCACGGTGGTCACCCTGCTGGTGGTCGGCGCCGGTGTGCTGGCGCTCGGCCTGGCGTTCCCGGGCACCGTCGGCACGCTGGCGGCGGCCGCCGTCTGGAGCATCGGGTTCGGCGCGGTCGCCGCCGTCTTCCAGACCGCCGCGATCCGCACACGGGGCGCGTCGCCCGACGTCGTGGGTGCGCTCGTGAACGCCACGGCGAACATCGGCATCGGTGGCGGCGCGGCGCTCGGGGCGCTCGTGCTCGACGGCGCCGGCCTGGCCGCGGTGCCGTACACCGGGGCGGCGCTCGTCGGCGTGGCGCTGCTGGTGGTGCTGCTCGGGCGGCGGGCCTTCCCGGCGGGCAGCGACAGCCCGGAGGCGTAGGTGGTCACGGCAGCGCACGCGACGCACAGGGACCCACGTCACGTGCGCCCGGTCGGCGTGGTCGGCGGCCCGCACCGGTCAGGACGCACGGGCGAGGCCGGCACGCCGGGCGGTCGCGGTCGCCGTCGACGTCCACGCCGACTCGCGGACGTCCACGAACACACGCATGCACGCCACGCAGCCCACCAGGTGGTCCTCGAGCCGACGGCCCCGGCCGGGCAGCAGGCGGTACCTGAGGTAGTCGGCGAGCGCCGCGCGCGTCGCGGCGCACTCGGTGTCGCGCGTGGTGTCGCACCCGGGGATCGCCGGGCCGCGGACCGGTTCGATGTGCCTCATGCCCCTGAGACGCTCGCACCGCCGGGATGTCACAGCACTTTGAGAAATTGGTCCGAGACGCCTTCCCTGCCCGGGTATCACAGCCTTTGTTGCGGCTTGCCCACCCGCCTGAATGCCTGTTCCGGCCTCGATCCCGCGGGTTCACCGGCTGGGCGCGCGATGCCGGCGTGCCGGACGTACCGTCCGCTCATGGGCACCGAGTCGCCGAGCGTTCCCGTCACCGTCTCCGACGCGCTACCGAACCTTCGTCCCGGACGGCTGGCCCGGGCGGACGACCTGACCAACCACCGGCCCGCCATGCACCTGGTGGCCCAGCGTCGGGTCTACCGGCGTCAGCACCTCGCCAGCCTGGTGCGCGGACGGCTGCGGGGGCGGTACGACCCGAGGCACCGCGCGCTGAGCCGCCGCATCGCCGGGGTGCGGGGCGTCGCGAACGAGCTGTGGGAGCTGGTGGCCAAGCACCCGGCCTGGCGGGTGCTCCACTCGATCCGCACCGACGTCTCCACGCGGACCGGGCAGCGGGTCGGCCCCCTGGAGCTCGACGAGCTCGTGCTCGGCCCCGCGGGCGTGTTCGTCGTCCAGGCCGTGTACCGGCCGGTCGAGGACGTGACGGCCGACGCCGCGCGCGAGGCCGCCCGGCGCACCCAGGAGATCCTGAACCGGGCGACGCGGGTGCCGGTCACGGTGCGGGCGCTCATCGTGTTCGTGCGCACCGACCAGCCCCGCGTCGTCGGCCCGCGCGACGACGTGGAGGTGCTGACCGAGGACGAGCTGGTCCCCTGGCTGGAGTCCCGCCGCCCGATGCTGACGGACCGCGAGCTGGAGATCGTCCACCTCGCCGCTCGTGACCGCCGCACCTGGACCTCCTGACCTGCCTGCCCCGCCGTTGAGTGCTGGATATTCGCCCTCCTGACACACTGAAAGGGGCGAATATCCAGCACTCAACGGTCGAGAGTGGGGCGGTGGGAGCGGGTGCGGGCCGCGGTCTCCAGGCGGGTAGCGAGCGCGGCGAGCGGGACGTCGACGCGGGTGCCCGACGACGGGTCGGTCACCGCGAGCACGCCCGCCTCGATCTCCCTCGGGCCCAGCACGCCGAGGAGGGCGTCGCGGCGCCGTCGGGCCAGGCGGATCCGGTTGCCGAGCGAGCCGTGCCGTTCGACGCGGACGCGCAGGCCGCGGGCACGCAGGTCCGCGACCAGGGCGTCGGCTGCGGTCTCGGCTGCGGTCTCGGCGGGCGGGCCGTCGGCACCGGAGCCGGGCGAACCGGCCTCGGGTGAGCCGGTGCCCCCGACGGGGAGCAGGCAGAGCTGCACGGGTGCCAGCCAGAACGGGAGGCGTCCGCCGTGCCGCTCCAGCAGGAAGGCGACCATCCGCTCCATCGCCCCGACGGTGCCGCGGTGGATCATCACCACGCGCTCCCGCTCCCCCGAGGCCGCCACGTAGGTGAGGTCGAACCGTTCGGGCTGGTTGAAGTCGAGCTGCACGGTCGCGAGGGTCTCCTCGTGGCCGCGGGCGTCGAGCACCTGGACGTCGACCTTGGGTCCGTAGAACGCGGCCTCTCCCGGCTCGGCCCGCCAGGCCGGGGTGCCCGCGACGTCGTCGAGCACAGCGCGCAGCGCCGCCTCGGCCGCGGCCCACTGCCCGGGCTCGCCCAGCCACCGGTCCGAATCGTCGCGCCCGGACAGCCGCAGGTAGGACACCTCGATGCCGAGGGTGTCGAGCACCTCCAGCACGGCGGTCAGCGCGGTGCGTACCTCCGCCTCGACCTGGTCGGGCCGGCAGAAGACGTGGGTGTCGTCGAGGTTGATCTGCCGCACCCGGCTCAGCCCGGACAGGACGCCGGACCGCTCCGCCCGGAACATCGCCGCGAGCTCGGAGTACCGCACGGGCAGGTCCCGGTACGAGCGCGGTTCCGAGGCGTAGATCTGCGCGTGGTGCGGACAGTTCGCGGGCCGCAGCACGAGCGGGTCGGCGTCCGGGCCGGCAGCCGGAGCCGGCGTCCCGGTCGGCGTCGGCCAGCGGCGGGAACATGTCGTCGGCGAACTTGGCCCAGTGTCCCGACCGCTCGTACAGCGAGCGCTTGCCCAGCACGGGCGAGTACACGGGTTCGCAGCCGGTGCGCAGGGCCACCTCGCGCGCGTACTGCTCCAGCTCGTACCGGACGGCGGCCCCGGCCGGCAGCCACAGCGGCAGCCCGGGGCCGACGAGCGGGCTGGTGTCGAAGATCCGCATGTCGCGGCCGAGCTCGCGGTGGTCGACGGGATGGTCGGCAGGGCGTTCAGAAGTGTTCACGGTGCTCCTTCGGGAGGGAGCCGCCCCGGTCACCGCCGTCGTGCACGACGAAGGCCCCGGAGCGAGCTCCGGGGCCTGGTTGCTGGGTGCAGGTCAGCGCGCGCCGGAGGGGTCCGGCGTCGTCGTGCGTGCGCTGAGGTGCATGCTGCTCACGGTAACGTCACAGGGTGGCGGCGTCCAGCGCGTTGCAGTCCTGGATGGTGCCGCCCTCGTAGCCGATGCTGAACCACCGGACGCGCTGCTCGCTGGAGCCGTGCGAGAACGCCTCCGGGTTGACGCCACCACCGGAGCGCCGCTGGATGTTGTCGTCGCCCACGGCCGCGGCGGCGGACAGCGCCTGCTCCAGCTCGTCCTGGGAGATCGGTTCGAGGAAGGTCACGCCGGTGTCCGGGTCCACGGTCGTGGCGGCGTTGCCCGCCCACATGCCGGCGAGGCAGTCGGCCATGAGCTCGATGCGCACGGAGTCCGACTCGGGGCCGGTCCCCCGCCGGTCGGCCCGCTCGAACAGCCCGAGCTGGTTCTCGATGTGGTGGCCGAACTCGTGCGCGGTCACGTACATCTCTGCCAGCGGACCGCCCTCGGCGCCGAACTGGCTGGAGAGCTGGTCGTAGAACGTGAGGTCCTCGTACACGGTGGTGTCGGCCGGGCAGTAGAACGGACCGGTCGCCGACGTCGCGGACCCGCAGCCCGTGTTCACGGCGTCGGTGAAGCTCACGACCTCGGGGAGCTGGTACTCGACGCCACCCTGCTGCGGGAGTGTCGTCTCCCAGTACGCGTCGAGGGACTGGACCGCGGCGTTGAGCCGGCACTCGGGATCCGCGTTCGCCTGCTCCGCTGTGCAGCCGGCGATGTAGCCCTGCTCGCCGCCGCCCCCGGCGTCGGAGGTGGTGCCGCCGAGGATGTCGGCGGGGCTGTTGCCGGTGAGCACCATGTAGAGGAGGGCGACGATGAGCACGCCACCGCCGCCGACCCCCGCGCCGACCGCGCCGCGCCGACCGCCGCCCTTGCGGACGCGGCCGCCCTCGAACTGCCCGCCCTCGTTGAACGTCACCTGCCAACGCTACCGCGGCCCGGGTCAGGTCACCTGGGAGCCGGGGAGGGTCCCGGCGGGCGAAGCGAGCCGGACGGGCCGGGGCGGGACGAGCCGCGGCGGAGCGGGACGAGCCGCGGCGGGCCAGGCCGGGCCGAGCCCCAGCCAGCCGGGGCAGGACGAGCCGGGGCAGGACGAGCCGGGACGTGCCGAGCCAGCCGGGGGGCGGAACGTGCCGAGCCAGCCGGGGGCGAGCCAGCCGGGGGCGAGCCGGCCGAGGGCGAGCCGGCCGAGGGCGAGCCGGCCGAGGGCGAGCCGGCCGAGGGCGAGCCGGCCGAGGGCGAGCCGGCCGAGGGCGAGCCGGCCGAGGCGGAGACACTCCCTCGGCCGGGCATGTGTCACTCCACGTAGACATCGTCTACACACAGCAACGCACCCCCGCGGGGCACATCCCCGGGGCACCGTCGCGCCGATGGACCGCCCTCTTCGTACGATCAGTCGGTGCACCTGTTGCGTCACGCAGAGCTGTCCCGTCGCGCCCTCCTCGCCGCGGGGCTCCTCCCTCTCGTCGGCTGCGCACGGGATCCCGGCCAGGCGACCACCGCCTCGACCACCGCGCCGCCGCCCGCCGCATCCCCACAAGCCACATCCCCGCAGGCCACGTCCCCCCACCCGCGCACCCCCTCGCCCGGAACGCCCGAAGACGCCACGCCGACGGCGGTACCCACGCAGGCGACGGCCGGCGCGCCGGTCCACGGCGATCCCGCCGAGGAGGCCGCGCGGCTCGCGGGCGACGACCCCGTGCTGCGCGCGCTGGTCGCCGCGATGACGCCGGGCTGGCTGCCGCCGTCGGCCCCGGACCCGGAGCCGACGCGGATCTTCGACGACGTCGCGGTGGTCGGCACCGACTTCGTGTCGGCCACGGCCCTGGAGACGTCCGACGGCGTGATCCTGGTCGACGCGCTCGAGTCCCGGGACCAGGCGGCGGACATCCTGGTGCCGGGGCTGCGCCGGCTCGGCGTCGACCCGGCCCGGATCCGGTACGTGGTAGCGGCGCACGGGCACGCCGACCACTTCGGCGGCGCCCAGTACCTCGCCGACCGGTACGGTGCCCGCGTGCTGATGAGCGCCGCCGACTGGGACGTGGCCGCCGCCGACGGCTCGCCCGACGTCCCCGAGCGGGACCTGGTGATCACCGACGGTCAGCGGCTCACGCTGGGCGGCACCACCGTGCGTCTCTGGCTCACGCCGGGCCACACCCCCGGTACCGTCTCGCCGGTGTTCCCCGTGCGATGGCACGGACGGCGGCACACCGCAATGCTGTGGGGCGGGACCGGCCTGCCGGAGGCGGCGTCGGGCAAGCGCGACTACCTGCGGTCCGTGATCCGGTACGCCGCGCTGATGCGCCGTGCCGGGGTCGACGTCGAGCTGAACAACCACGCCCAGACCGACCACGGGCTGGAACGCCTGCGCGCGCTCCGGGACGGGTCCGCCGGCCGGGACAACCCGTTCGTCCTGGGCCGGGCCGGCGCGCAGCGTTTCATGCGGGTCCTGGAGCTGCTGGTCCGCTCCCGGGTGGACGCGTAGGGCGCGGGGCGCGGACCGTACGGCCGCGCCCCGCGCCCCGGCTCAGGCGGTTCAGCAGGGATCGATCTTCCAGATCGGGTTCCAGTAGATGTCCTTGCCGGTGTTCGGGCCGATGGTGTCGGCCACCGAGTTGTCGGCCCGCAGGAACCGCGCCGTCACGTCCTGGCTGTTCTGGGCGTAGACGGTGCCCGTGAAGTTGGTCAGCTCGTAGTACTGACCGGGCTGCAGGCAGTGGTAGAGCGCGTAGGCGGTCCACTGGCCGTCGGCCTCCTGGTTGCGCACGCACAGGCGGTACAGGGGGCAGTCCTCGACCATGTACCGCGAGTCCTGCTCGGTGAGGTTGGCCCGGACGTCTTCCGGCTTCGGCCAGATCGACGGGTCGCCCTTGGCCGGCGCGTACGCCGCCCCGTCGTCGCCGGCCGACCAGCTCCCGCCTCCGCCACCACCTCCCCCACCGCCTGTGCCGCCGCCGTCGAGCCGTGCCTCGGCGGCGGCCGTTCCGGTCGCAGTGCTCGCGACGGCCGGCGCCGCCACGCCCACCGCGAGGACCGACAGCAGCGCGACGACGACGGCGACCAGCCGTCTCCCCAGTTTCGTGCCCGCACCAGTGCTGGAAATGCTCATGTCTCGGCTCTCCCCGTGTCACCAGACGGCCTGCCTCTCAGGCCGTGGCGAGCGTAGGACGCGCCGTGAGCGGTTCCCAGGGCGTTCGGCGCAGGCCGAAAACCGCCCCAGGACCGTATCTTCACCCGCGCCGGACCCTCTTTAGCGGCCCGTGCGGCTCCGGTACACCTCGACCGGCCACGCCGTCATCGCGCCGATGCGCACGGAGACGATCGCGCCGTCGGCGTCACGCTCCACCTGGACCGCCTCCCCCACCGTGCCGAACCCGGCGACGGGCTCGTGGAGCAGGCTCCCGCCCGAGACCACCAGCCGCTGCGCCACCTCGGCCGGCTGCGGGGAGCGCGGGTTGATCGCGTGCAGGATGCCGCCGAGGTCGACGACGTCGGCCACGCCCCACAGGTTGGCGAACCGTCCCACGGGCGCGTCGGCCGGGACGGGCGCCACACGGTCGCCGTCGGCCCCCTTCCCCGGTGCGGCAGACGCCGCGACCTCGTCCGCGGCCGCGAGCGCCAGGTCGATCAGCTGGATCACGCCGTTGGCGATCTGGCCGGCGATGCCGTCGACGGCGTTGGTGAGGGCGGAGACGACGAGCCCGTCGACCGGGTCGATCCAGGTGCGCGTGATGTGCCCGGGGTAGCCCCCGGAGTGCCCGACGAGCCCGCGGTCGCCGACCTTGCCCACCTCGATGCCGACGCCGTACCGGCCGAGCTCCTTGCCGCGCACGGTGACGCGGGACTCCTCACGCTGCATGATCCGCTTGCTGGCGTCGCTGATCAGCGTGGTGTCGCCGAGCACGTGGGCCGAGCCGTAGCGGACCATCTCCCGTGCCGTGGAGTACCAGCCGGTGGCGGCGGCCATGGCGCGGGTGTCGACGTGCGGGACGACCTGGCGGACGTCGCCGTGCGTGATGCGGCCGGTGTGCCCGGCGGCGTACTCGGCGGCGCGGGCGGGGTCGAGCTCGGACCCGGTCCGGGTCAGCCCGAGCGGCGCGACGACGGCGGCGCGCGCCACCTCGTCGTACGTCTTGCCGGTGACCCGCTCGATGATGATGCCGAGCAGGCTGTAGCCGATGTTCGTGTACTTGAAGTGCTCGTTCGGCTCGAAGACGACCCCCTCGGCGCGCACCACGTCCAGCACCTGCTCCCGGTCGAGGAAGGGCTTGTGGTGCTGCCAGAAGTCCCCGTCGGACGAGTCGCGGACGATGCCGCCCTGGTGACCGAGCAGCTCCCGGACGGTGACGTCGGCGGCGCGCGTGCCGTCGAGCTCGGGCACGAGGGTGCCCACGGCGTCGTCCAGGCGCAGCTCGCCGCGCTCGACGAGCTGCATGACCATGACGCCGGTGAACGTCTTGGAGTGGGACGCGACGCGGAAGAGGTGGTCGCTGGTGAGGTCCTCGCCGGTCTCCAGGTCGGCCTTGCCCCAGGCGAGGTCGACGAAGACCTCACCGCGGCGGCCGACGGCGAGCTGCAGGCCGGGCATGCCGTGGTAGGCGGCCTGGAAGGAGGCCCAGTCGGCCAGGTAGGGGGCGATGGTGCGGAGGGTCCGGGCGGTGCGGTCGTCAGTCAGGTCATCAGTCACAGCAGCATCATGCCCGGTCAGCGCTGGCGGGCGTGCCGCGGGGTGTCCTGGCCCTGGCGGCCGCGCAGCGTCTTGACCAGCCACCACACCACGAGCAGGACCACGACCACGATGACGACCTTCTGGAACACGCCGACGCTCTCCTCGACGATGTGCCACTGGTCGCCCAGCAGGTACCCGGCTCCGACCAGGAGGGTGTTCCAGACGCCGGACCCCAGGGTCGTGAACGCGAGGAACCGCCAGACCGGCATGCGCTCCACCCCTGCGGGGATGGAGATGAGGCTGCGCACGATCGGGATGACGCGGCCGATCAGCACCGCCCAGTCGCCGTGCCGGTTGAACCAGGCCTCGGCCTTGTCGACGTCCTCCAGCTTCACCAGGGGCATACGGTCCACGATGCTGCGCAGGCGGTCGCGCCCCAGCCAGGCGCCGAGCCCGTACAGGATGATCGCACCGACCACGGAGCCCGCCGTCGTCCAGACGAGGACCTGCCACAGGACGAGGCTGCCCTGCGAGGCCGTGAACCCGGCCAGGGGCAGGATCACCTCGCTGGGCAGGGGCGGGAAGAGGTTCTCCAGGGCGATCGCTACGCCAGCGCCGGGTGCGCCGAGAGTCTCCATGAGCCCGATGGCCCAGTCGGCGACGGTCGTGGCGAAGCTTTGTGTCGTCATGCCCCAACGCTATGTGACCGCGAGGGGGTCGGCGGACTGCGGTGCTCCCCCAGGTCAGGGCGGTAGGCCGGAGGAAGGGGTGCGGTTTGCCGCAGTCCGCGCCGCCGGCACCGTCATTATCCTGGCGACGTGGACTCCGCCCCCGCTGCCTGGCGCAGCACCCCTGCCCGCATGCTGGGGGGCTCCGCCCTCGGGGCGGTCACGTGGCCTGCCGACCTTCTTCTCTCGGCCGTCGCCCTGACGGCGCCCGCTGCGCCGTCCGGGCCGGTGAGCACTCTGGTCGCCTGGCACCGCCGTCGCACGTCCCGGTTCCTGGGGTGGGTGGACGACGGCGCCCCGCTCACCTCCGCGCGGGCGGCCGGGTACCTGTTCGCGCGTGCCGGAGTCGGTGTGCTGGGCACGCTGGTGCTGGGACTGCTGGCCTACGGCCTGTTCGCGGTGGTGGCGGGTCTGGCGTCGTGGCTGTTCGACGTCCGCTTCACGGTGGTGGACCCGGACGGGGCCGAGGGGCTGACCACGGGCGCGCTGCTCGCGATGGTGCCTCTCGGTGCGGTGCTGCTCTACCTGGACCTCATGGGCCTGGCGGGGGTCGGGGTGCTGGACCGGGCCGCCGCGGCGCGCTGGCTGGCGCCGAGCCGGAGCGAACGGCTGGCGGCGCAGGTCGAGTCGCTGACGGTGAGCCGGGCAGAGCTGCTCGCGGCGCTGGACGCCGAACGGGGGCGGATCGAGCGCGACCTGCACGACGGGGTGCAGCAGCGGGCCGTCGCGGTGGGGCTGCTGGTGGACCGGGCGCGGCGGGCGGTCGCTGCGAGTGGTGGGACTGTTCCCGGGACCGGGACCGCCGGGGCCAGGCTGCTGGAGCAGGCAGCCCGTGAGGTGGAGCTGCTGGTGAGCGACCTGCGTGAGGTGGCGTGGCGCGTGCGTCCGACGACGCTGGACACGCACGGGCTGGAACCGGTGCTGCGGCAGCTCGTCGAGCGGGCGGCGGTGCCGACGGTGCTGGAGTGGGCGGTGGCGGCCGAACCCTCCGGGCTGGACTCCTCAGGCATCCCCGCGGAACCGGCGCGGCTGCCCGGCGGGGTGGAAGCGACCGTGTACTACGTGGTCGCGGAGGCGCTGACGAACGTCGCGAGACACTCGGGGGCACGGACGGCGCGCGTCGGTGTGGCACTGGTCGATCCCGGTACGACGGGCGGCAACGGAGACGACGCCGTCGTGCGCGTGGTGGTGTGCGACGACGGCGTCGGCGGGGCGCGCCCTCAGGCCGGGCACGGGCTGGCCGGGCTCGCCGGCCGGGTGGCCGCCGCGGGCGGCACGCTCACCGTCGACAGTCCCGCGGGCGGACCGACCCGGATCGAGGTGACGCTCCCGTGCGCGTGATGCTCGCCGAGGACTCCGCCCTGCTGCGCGAGGGCGTGCGCAGCCTCCTGGCGGACGAGGGGCACGACGTCGTCGCCGCGTACGACTCCGCCGAACCCCTGCTGGCGCGACTGGCGGCCGAGCGGCCCGACGTCGTCGTGCTGGACGTGCGGATGCCGCCCACCCACACCGACGAGGGCGTGCGTGCGGCGGTGGAGATCCGGGAGCGGTGGCCCGAGGTGGGGATCCTGGTGCTGTCGCAGTACGTGGAGCGCGAGTTCACGCGAGTGCTGCTGGGCGACGAGGCGCACGGTGTGGGGTACCTGCTCAAGGACCGGGTGATGAAGGTGGACGACTTCCTCGACGCGCTGTCGCGGGTGGCCTCCGGCGGGCTCGTGCTGGACCCGGAGGTGGTGGGGCAGCTGTTCCGGTCGACGACCCACGCCCTGGGCGGGCTGACGTCGCGGGAGCTGGAGGTGCTCGGGCTCATGGCCGAGGGGCGGACGAACGCGGGGATCGCGGCGGCGCTGTTCGTGTCGGTGTCGGCGGTGGAGAAGTTCGCCAACTCGATCTTCGACAAGCTGGGGCTGCGCGCCGGGGAGGGGTACAACCGGCGGGTGCTGGCGATACTGCGGTACCTGGAGGGGTGAGCCTCTCTCAGCTTCCTGGCGAGAAGTAGGGGCGCAGCCGCTCTCGCAGCGCGGGATCGCAGACGTACACGTAGGTCCCCAGGATCCCGCGCGTCAGCAGGACACCGTAGACGTTGCGGATGAAACGCAGCAGGTCCGCGTCGGTGTACACGATTCCGAGCTGCCGGTTGTTCTCCTGCCCCTTCCGGTCGAAATAGCTGGCCCGGTCCATCGCGATGCGTCCGGCCCCGTCGAGGCGCAGGTCCGGGCCGATGATCACGCCCGCATAGTTCAGGTCGTAACCCTGGATGGTGTGGATCGATCCGACCTCGTCGACCGACGTCGGCGAGTCGACCCAGTCCGTGGCTCTCCGGTTCCACCGCAGCCGCACGCCGTCGATCTCGATGTCGTACGGTGCGCTGTCCGTCAGGTCGTCCTTGCTCAGCCACGGCCAGGCGTACCCCGCGACGAGACGCGCGAGCCCGTGCTGCCGGTCCTTCTCCCGAACGGTGCGCACCATCTCGCCCAGGTCGTCGAACATCCGTAGGTCGTACGACCCGAACGACTCGACCGAGGGACCGGCCGGGCCGTCGGCCAGCACCTCACGCACGTACCGCACGTAGTCTGAACCCGCCCGGACGCGCATCTGTGAGGTCAGCGTGTACAGGCGTCCGCTGCGGCGAGCCACCTCGACCACGGCATCCTGCTTGTCCTGCGGGATGTCTGCGGGCATGACGCTCTGCTCGCTGTCGAGCATCAGGACCTGGTGCTCGCTCTGCGCGCGGATCCAGTCGAGCTGGGTGTACCCAGGATCGTCGTCGCCGAACAGCCGCCTGTTGATCTCCCCGAACTGCGTGTTCATCGCGCCGTTCGACTGACTCGCTCGCTGTCCGAGCCGATGTGCCTCGTCCACCACCAGCAGGTCGAACTTCTCGCGCGCGTTGCCCACGGCGAAAGGGCTCAGGACCATTGACGGGCTCAGTCCCGCCGTCGTCCGGAACACCCGCTTGATCGTCTTGCGCAACGACTGCTGCGGGACGACCAGGCCGAACCGCTTACCACGCACGAGATCCGGGTAGCCCTCGGTGAACAGGTCCGAGAACAGTTCGTCGCCGTCCACCAGTTCCGGGTGCTCGGCATCCGCAACATCCTGGAGAAGCTTGATCAGGAAGACCCCGACGATCGTCTTCCCGGTGCCCGGCTCGCCCCGGATCACTGATGTCGTCGCAAGGCCCGCCTCGATGTCCTCGAAGAGCCCTTCGGCGACACTGTCGACGACGCTCGTCTGGTCCGGGTTCAGTGCTTTGAACGGCGAGTACTTGAACAGGTCGGAGTTCTCGATCTCGCGGATGCTTCTCCTGAGCACACCTCGCTCGCGGAGCATCTCGAAGATCTTGTCGAACGTCTCCTGGTACTCACGACGCCGGTAGTAGTCGGCGTCCGTGATCCCCCCGTTGCGGTTGCGAACCGTGCATCCGTCACCCGCGAGATAGGTGATCAGCCTCGATTCGAGGTCGAGACACACAGACTTGTGAAAGGTCTCGGCAAGGACGATCCGCAGCTGCTTCAGGTCGTTCTTCAGGCGCCGGTGCTGGTCCATGCGCTTCGCAAGGTTGAACGTCTCGCCCACATAGACCTCACGTCGCCTGCTGAGAACGTAGACGACGGGCCAGTTCGTGTACCGGCCACCTCGCGACCGGAGGTGCGCGCCGGTCTTCGCCGTGTAGCGCAGGTCCTCGATCTCGAAGCTCGTCATGCGTCGCGCCACCACGTGGCGCGGTGCTTGCGGTTGCGTTCCCTCGCGTCTCCCCCGGATCCAGCGGCCCACGCCCAGACATCCACCATGAACTGAGAATATCGGTCGCGGTCAGACCCTAGGTCGGGGCCACGCCAGGACCACGGTTCCGTCCTTTCAGGACGATGGCTCCGTCGGCGGGAACCTGCCGTCGTTCCTCGTGATCTTCGCGTGCGCTGCCTCGATCAGGTCGACGCCGCAGACGTCGGCGAGCTGGACCAGGTACAGGAACACGTCGGCGAACTCCTCCTCGATCCCGTCACGCGTGTCCGGATCAGCCAGCTTCTGAAGGACTTGGGCATCAGTGAGCCACTGCATCTCGGCAAGCAGCTCACCCACCTCACCACCGAGCGCCATGGCGAGGTTCTTCGGCGTGTGGAACTGACCCCAGTCCCTGGCGTGGGCGAAATTGCGGAGTCGGTCGCGTACGGACTCGATGGTGGTGTCGTTCATGGGACCGATTGTCGCGGGTCGCGCGCTCATGCATGAATGCATGCCACCATGCCGTCCAGGACCTGGGGCGGGTCCGGGTATCGCTGCGCGCTCCCTGTCAGGACGCGCCCTGCGGTCCAGCATGCGACGGCAGCATCGAGAACGTCGTCAGCGCCGGCTACGAATCCTGGAGGACCGAGATCCGCCGGCAGGCTGATACCCGCAGTCTCCAGGAGACGTCGCCGGTCCTCCAGCCCGGCCCACGTCGACTTCGGCGCTGGAAGGTAACGGCCCGCCATGGTCACGAACGACACCTCCGGATGCACCTCTACCACCCGCCAGGTGTCTGAGCGGACGGTCAGATCCGCCTCCAGGATGCGCTGCTTGAGTGCCCATGCCTGCCGGCTGATCCCCTTGCCGGTCATCCGTCTCGCCACCTGGCCGGCAGCCTCATAGGTCTCCGCGTCGAGCACGCGACGCGGAGGAGTGACGAAGACGGACCGCCACCGCGGGCCGACAGCCTCGCGTGCCAACCGATCGGCCAGCCGTGGCTCGTTGCTCGCGGGCAGGCCGATGGGGATGTCGACTCCGATCACCTCGACAGGCCCCTCGGCACTCGCCGCCGCCAGCAGTCCCGTCAGTGTCAGATCGGCATACGCTCGCATGTCGCTCGCGACCGCGACCCAGTACCGTCCCGCGCCGTCGACACCCAGTACCCTGGTCACCCCACCATCGTGGCGCACCGAGCATGACACTGGCGGGCACATGCCGCGCGGACGCGGGTGAATCCCACCGGTGATTGGCCGGCGCAAGCCTGTTCCGGCCAGGATCCTGAGCGTGTCTCCCCTCGCCTTGTTCCTGCTCCTCGTCGCTACCCCGGTCGTCGCCGGTTTCGCCGCGACCTACCCGTGCGGCGCGAAGAACAAGGACGGCACGCGGTGCAGGCGCGGGCGAAAGGGTCCGATGGAGCGTTGCCAGGACCACACGGAGCAGGGCAGCACACCGTCGGACTGGTTCTGGCTCGCGGGCTGTGCCGCTGGGCTCGGCATGTTCTACGTGTGGCGCCTGCTCTACCCCGGGCCGCTCCTGGAGACGTTGCTCGCCTGACCACATTCCCAGCGCCTTGGTCGGACAAGCCAGCGATCAGAAGCGGCCGAGCCACTCAGCGATCACCGCAAGATCCGGAGCCGTCACTCCCACCTCGGACGGCACTCCGTACAGCAGAGCCTCCCCGTCGTGCTCTGCGGCCACGAACTCCCGGTCGGCATCACCGATCACGTCGTCCACCCACACGAACGGCTGCCCGTCCGCGATCCGTACCAGCGCTCGCGTCTTCCACTGGAGCTGGTCGTCCCCTTGGTCCCCGGCGTAGGCGGGCAGCTCGGCAACCGGCAAGGGCGGAAGCCCCAGTAGCGGCCCGATCACCTCGTTCGCACCATCCATCCAGGCCGTGGCCCATACCAGGTCACACCCCAGCCCGGACAGCAGTGGGCCCAGCGCGCGATCCACGCGCGCGAGGTGCGGGTTGGACGCCGTCGTCCACACCTCCGGCGCCTCCGGCACCGCCGGCATCCCGGCGCCGCCGAAGGGAAGCAGCGTCCCGTCCACGTCAAGGAACAGGACGGTGCGTACTGCACCGATCATTCGAGAACTGTAGGGCCACACGCACCATCGCGGCACGCGACCTACGCGCGGTGGAGGTCCAGCCCACCGTCCTGATGAACAAGGCTCGAACTGGTCGTCAGCCCTCTTACCCCCATGCGCGATCTTGCCGCCGCACAGAAGTCGTCACGGGCGCGGCGAAGAACTAGAGCTTGCTCGAGCCATCCGCTGTGGTCGAACTCGGCGTCCGGATCCAGCCGCGCAAACTCTTCCAGCTGTCTGGCGGCAGCTCTCATCCGGCGTGCCGCACGAACAGTCTCGGTGTCTGCGAGAAGGCAGAGCTCCTCCCATGCCTCGGTCACCGCCCGGTCGAGCTCCTGGTTCGACAGCGCGGCCAGGCCTTCGGCGGGATCGACCCGGGTCGTCGTGGCGCCTGGCCGACGGTCGGCGGTGATCCCCGCGACGAGCTGTGAGTACCGACGCAGCGCTCGCGAGTATCGGAGGCAAGCGTCGTAGAAGCGCTCACGGCGCCACCGTGCGGCGTCTGTGACCATGGTGGTCGCCAAGGTGCCGACCACCCCCAGCGTCACGCCGATGAGGGCGGGCATCTGCGCCAGGAAATCGTCCACAGCACGAGAGTGGCATAACGCCCAAGTTGGTCATAGCCCCCTCAAGCTCGCACCTGAAAGGAATCATGTTCCCTGCCCGCTCCGCCGAGCAGCCCTACCTCGTCGAACGCAACCCCGGCTACTTCGAGTACCAGCTCCCCGTCTCCGTCAAGGCCGTCATCGCCTGGCGAGGACTGCTCCCGCTGCTGCGCAACGAGCGCGACGAGTGGGAGCTCCCCGGCGGCAAGCTCGAACCGGGCGAGGACCCGGCGTCGTGCCTGGCCCGCGAGATCCGCGAGGAGCTCTCCTGGGACACCACCGTCGGCGACCCCGTCGACGCCTGGGTCTACGAGGTCTTCCCGCACCGCCACGTCTTCGTCCTCACCTACCTCGCCACGTACGACGGCGAGGCCGCCCCCGCCCACAGCCACGAGCACAAGGAGCTCGTCCTGGTCCGCCCGGACGACGTCGCCGGCCTCCCCATGCCCGACGGGTACCGCACCTCGATCGCCCGGGCCGTCGCACGGGGTCACCTCGAAAACACCTGACGGGCCCCGCGACCCGGTCGCTACCATCGCCTCATGCCCGAGACCACCCAGCTCGTCGCCTTCCTGGCGGCGTCCGTCGTCTTCATCGCACTGCCGGGACCCAGCGTCCTGTTCGCGATCGGCCGCGCCCTGACCGTCGGCCGCCGCGACGCCCTCCTCTCCGTGAGCGGCAACGCGCTGGGCCTGCTCGTCCAGGTGGGCTTCCTGGCGGTGGGGCTGGGTGCGCTCGTCGAGGCGTCGGCCACCGCCTACACCGTGCTCAAGCTCGTGGGCGCGGGGTACGTCATCTATCTCGGCATCCAGGCGATCCGGCACCGCGCGGACGCCCGCCTCGCCCTCGCCGCGCCCGAGGGCGCCCGCCCCACGAGCGCGCGGCGGGCGGTCTGGACCGGGTTCGTCGTCGGCGCCACCAACCCGAAGACCATCGTCTTCTTCGCGGCCTTCCTTCCGCAGTTCATGAACGACGCCGCGCCCGCCGCACCCCAGCTGCTGTTCCTCGGCCTGCTGTTCGGCGTGCTGGCCCTGTGCCAGGACTCGATCCTCGCGCTGGTCGCGTCGCAGGCGCGCACGTGGTTCTCCCGCGAGCCGAGGCGGCTGGACCACCTGAGCGTGGCCGGTGGGCTCGCGATGGTCGGGCTCGGCGCGGGCCTCGCGCTGGAGGGCCGGGTCCGGGCCTAGGGCCCGGCCCGGGCTGCACGTGGTGAGCTGACGGATACAGCGGCTCAGGACCCCTGCGACTGACGGACGGCGGCCCCGCCCGTCGCCCAGCGGGCGACGGGGAGAGCGGAGCCGGCAGCCAGGACCGCACAGGCCACGGCGACGGCGAGTACGGGCCACCAGTCCGGCCGGCCGGGATCCGCCCCGTGCGCCGACGCGTGCCCAGCCGCGGTGAGCACGACCACCACGGTGACCAGCACCGCCTGCACCACCGCGACCAGCAGGACCAGGACCACGTCCGCCGCGACGACCCGCAGGACGTCCGCCCGTGCGGCGCCCGCCAGCCGGAGCGCGGCCAGCTCACGCCGGCGCCGCTCGGTGGACATCGCGAACACGACAGCCACCGAGATCGCGGTGTACACGAGCGCGAGCCCGATCACGCTGCCCACGGCCACGTAGTCGGCCGTCGTCAGCCCCTCCCGGCCCGCGCCGGCGATGGTCGAGGTCCCGGCAAGGACTCCGGACGCCAGGGCGACCGTGACCAGGACCGGCGTGACGGTCGCCACCGTCCGGCGCAGGTCGGTCCGCGCCGCCGCCAGCGCGAGCAGCAGGGGCCCGCCGCGCGCCAGGAGCCCGGTCGCGCCCAGGATCACCCGTGCCAGCACCGGGCCGCACAGGGCGGCCAGCGCGGTCAGGGTGAGCGTCAGCAGCACCAGGTAGGCGGTGGCCGACGGCGTGTCGGCCTCACCGATCAGCGCGATCTCCAGCACCGCTCCGGCGGCCAGCAGCACGACGCCGACGAGCCGGACGGCCCCCGTGCGGACCACCGGTACACCGGCGTCGCGCAGCGCGGCGGCCGCAGGCACACGACTGCTGGTCAGCGCCACCGGGACGGCCGCCGCCAACGCCACGACGAGGGCGACCCCGGCGGACAGCGCGGCCGGCCACACCGGCAGGGCGGTCTCCAGCGCCGCGGGGGCGAGGCCGGCGTCGGACAGGCCACGGGCGGCCAGGGGCGCGAGCGGCAGACCGCACAACGCTCCCCCGACCGCGGCGACCAGACCCACGACGAACGCCTCCACGAGCAGGAGCGCACCCGTCCGCGCTCCGCTCGCACCGGCCAGCCGAAGGAGTGCGAGCTCGCGTTGCCGCTGCACCGCGGAGTACGACAGGGTCGAGGAGGTCACGAAGGTCGCCGCAAGCACCGCCACGGCGGTGGCGTTGGCCAGCAGGGTCGTCGCCAGCGTGGCCAGGTCCGGGGCGGGCCCGACCACCTCGGGACGGCGCACGGCGACGACGGCGCTGGTCGTCACGGTCAGCAGCGCCGCGGCCAGCGCGACCGACACGAACGCACCCGCGAACCCGGCAGGGTGCGCGCGCACGCTCCGCGCCGCGATGCCGATCATGCCGCCTGCCCCAGCCGGGCGAGACGGCCACCGAGCTCGACCGCGTCGCGTGAGGCCGATTCCCCCACGATGCGCCCGTCACGCAGGTACACGACCCGGTCAGCGGCGGCCGCGGCGACCGGGTCGTGCGTCACCATCACGACCGTCGTACCGGCCTCGTCGACCAGGCCCCGCAACAGGTCCAGCACCTGCGCCCGCGAGCCGGTGTCGAGCGCCCCCGTCGGCTCGTCCGCGAACAGCACACGCGGCCGCAGCGCGACGGCGCGCGCCATCGCGACCCGCTGCTGCTGACCACCTGACAGCGCGCCGGGCAGGCGATGCTCGACGCCCGACAACCCCACACGGTCCAGGGCGGCCGCCACCGCACGCCGATCAGCCCGCCGACCGCCGACCAGTCGCGGGAGGGCCACGTTCATCCAGACCGGGAGTGTCGGCACCAGGTTGTAGTCCTGGAACACGAACGCCACCTGCTCACGGCGCAGACGCGAACGTGCCCGGTCGCCGAGGCCCGCCACGTCGTGGCCGGCCAGCACCACGCTGCCCTCGTCGGGCTCGTCCAGCCCCGCCGCGCAGTGCATGAGCGTGGTCTTGCCCGACCCGGACGGGCCCATGATCGCGGTGAACGTCGCCGGCGCGAACTCCACCGAGACCTCCCACAGCCCCAGGACGCGTGCGGCACCGGCACCATGGTGCTTCGTCACGGCACGCACCTGAACCGGGGCACCAACATCGCTCATGCCATCGAACGTAGGGCGCAGGCCGATGGGGCGGCTTCCGGTGATCTCCCGAGATCCACCCGGATCCGACCCTGGGCCGTCTCAGGGTCACGGCGCTCCGTCACCGACGACAGCCTCCGCATGCCGTCACGTCCGGGCGGCCTGGTCACACGATTGGTACGGTCCAGGTCGTGAGTGTCGGGCGCGGTGAGCCGAGCGGTACGGACTCGCGCGGGTCGCTGACGCACGGGCAGTGGACGACACCGCGCGAGCGCCCGCGTGCGCGGACCGCAGGTCGCTCCCGTGACGCGCGCCTGGCCCGCCATGGCGTCGTCTCCACGGCGCTGGCACTCCACAGCGACCACAGACTTGGCGAGCTCGTGGACGCCGGCACGCCGGCCGGCAGCGGCATCGGCGGGCAGACCGTGGTCGTGGACGTCGACGGAACCCCGGTCTTCGTCAAGCAGGTGCGCCTCACCGACCTGGAGCGACAGGCGGAGAACGTCCGCTCCACGGCCAACCTGTTCGACCTGCCGCTCTTCTGCCACTACGGCGTGGGCACCATCGGCGGCCCCGGGTTCGGTGCCTGGCGTGAGCTGGCCGTACACGCCATGACCACAGGCTGGGTGATCGCCGGTGACCACGACGGCTTCCCGCTGATGCACCACTGGCGGGTGCTGCCGGACGCGGGGCAGCCGCTTCCGGAGGAGCTGGCCGACATTGACCGAGCCGTCGCCTACTGGGGCGGCGGTGCGGCGATCCGCCGCCGGATCGAGGCGCTGCGCGACTCCTCGGCCAGCATCCTGCTGTTCCTGGAGTACATCCCGCAGAACCTCCACGACTGGCTGGGCGGTCAGGTCCGCGCCGGTGGCGTGGCTGCTACGGAGGCTTGCGCCATGGTGGACCAGGAGCTGCGAGCCGGGATCTCGTTCATGAACGACCGCGGCCTGCTGCACTTCGACGCCCACTTCCAGAACATCCTGACCGACGGCGCGCGTCTGTACTTCGCCGACTACGGCCTCGCGATCTCCTCCCGTTTCGAGCTCACGCCGGACGAGGCCGGATTCCTCGACGACCACCATGGCTACGACCACCACTACGCCGCCACGCACCTGGTGAACTGGCTGGCCGTCGCCCTGTACGGACACGCACCGGAGGAACGGCGGGCGGCCGTGCGCTCCTGGGCCCAGGGCGTGACGCCGGAGGGTGTGCCCGCGGCCGTCGCCGCGCTCCTGACCCGTGACGCGCCCGTCGCCGCAGCGATGGGGAGCTTCTACCGCCGGTTCCAGCGAGAGAGCCGCACGACGCCGTACCCGGACGAGCTCTCCCGGATCTGACTGCGGGACACCCGGCCGGCCCAGTCACCCCTTGACAGACATATTTCACCCGACAAGACTCTTTTGTGCGTCGCGCGTCAAAAGTCCGGCGTGCGGTGATCACGACAACGACGTCAGGAGCACGATGCGGGGTACACGACAGCGCTCACGACACCACCGTCGACGACTGCACGGCACCGCGCTGGTCGCGGCGCTCGCCCTGGGCACCCTCGCGGGCACCCCGGCAGCTACGGCCGCGGCGCCGGGGCACGCGGAACCAGGCTGCGGGCCAGGCCCCGGCATCCCGGACTCCCAGATCTCCATCCAGCTCTACACGCACGTCGGTGAGCTGGGCTCGGGAACACCGTCGGCCGACACGCTGGACCGAGTGCTCGGCGAGGTCGCCGACGCCGGGTTCCGCAACGTCGAGCTGTACGACCAGCCCTACGACATGCCCGTGGGGGAGCTCAAGGCGCTGCTGCGCGAGCACGGCCTGCGCGCGGCGTCGAGCCACGGCAGCACGGACTGGGAGACCTGGCCGCAGACCGTGGCCTACGCGAAGGCGCTCGGCCAGCGCTACGTGGGCTCCGGCAGCATCCCGGGCAGCACCGCCACCTACGAGGACGCCGTCGAGACGGCGGCCTACCTCGACCGGCTCGGTGAGTACTCCCGCGACCACGGCGCGGGCAAGATGCTGGTGCACAACCACACCGACGTCTTCGAGCGGACGTTCACGCACCCGGACACCGGCGAGACGGTCACCGCGTGGGAGGCCCTCGTGGAGAACACGAACCCGCGCTACGTCACCTTCGAGCTGGACGTCGGCTGGGCCGCGGAGGCCGGCATCGACGTCGTGGACCTCATCGAGGAGCACGGCGACCGGATCGAGCTGCTGCACGTCAAGGACGCCGTGAACATCGGCTCCGAGGAGGGACTCACACAGGTGGGCCTGGGTGACGGCGAGATGGACCTGACCGGGATCCTCGGGGCGGCCCGCGGCGACGTGCGGTACTACACGTACGAGTGGGACTGGGCACCGTCGTTCGAGTCCTCGGCGCGGTCGTTCGACTACCTGGACTGCTTCCGGTACTGATCCGCGGACGACGGCGCGACCGGCTTCGGTCGCGCCGTCAGCGCCCCTTCAGTTTCCTTCCGCCCCGACATCCCCGAGCCGTACGATCCGCGCCATGACACGTTCGGGCCGAAGCGGGCAGCAGGGGCAGCCGGGATGAGCGACCCGGGCGAGAGCACCGGCGCCGCTCCCGGCGTGGCGGGCGAAGTCCTCGGGTCGCTCGCCGCGCTCGCCGGACCGTGGGTGCTCCTGTTCAACACCTGGAACGCCTACGGCTTTCTGACCGACGCCACCCCGGAGCCGAAGCACACCGTGGTCTATGCCGTCGTGGCCGCCGGCATGCTGTCCGGGGTCGTGTGGACGTTCGTGTCGGCCCGGCGACGGGGTGCGCGCGTCCTCACGTACGTCTGGCACACGCTCGTGGCGGTCGTGGCAGTCGGAGCGATCGGACTGCTGGTCGTGCCCCAGGTGGACTGGCGCTCTCTCAACGATCCGCCGCCCGTGGAACAGAACCTGGACTACGAACCGTGCTACTCGGGCGGGGATCCCTGCGGCTGACCGGAGACCCGCCAGACCCGCTGTCGCCAAGCGACCCGAATCCGGGCTCAGCGCAAACCGACCACCATCCGCTACCTTGTCCGCGTGCCCGACCTCCTCATCGCCCCGCGCCATCCGGCCCACCTGGATCGCACCGTCGAGGCACTGCGACTGGTCCACGAGAAGGACCGTTACCCCCTGGTCTGGCCCGACGACCCGAAGGCCTGGCTCACCCCGGACAGCACGCTCGGCGCCTGGGTCGCTCTGTCGGACGGGGTCGTCGTCGGGCACGTGATGCTCGTGGAGGGGGGCGCCGTCGAGCACGCCGACCAGCTCGCCGAGGCCGCGGGTGTCCCCCTGGTCGGGCTCGCCGGGGTCAGCCGTCTGTTCGTCGCCCCGGCGGCACGCGGCATGGGCATCGCCTCGGCGCTCCTGGAACGTGTCGAGGACACGCCCACCCGGCGCGGCCGCCGTCTCGCGCTCGACGTCGTCGATGACGACGGCCCCGCCGTCCGCCTCTACGAACGCCTGGGCTGGACCCGCGTGACCCAGGGCCCGGCCACCTGGACCACCCCGTCGGGCACCCGCCCGACGTCGGCCGCCTACCTCTGCCCCCGCTGAGGCCACCGCCCGTCACCCGGTCCGGGCCCGAGCATCTCCTCGAGGGGGCCACCCCTGGCGAGCACCGGCCCGTCCGGGCGCTCCGGCGCTCGACCAGGGGCGGGCAAGGACGACGGTCACGCGGCCGTCAGCGCCTCCGTCGGCGACAGCCGCGACGCACGCGTCGCCGGGTAGAGGCCGGCGAGCCCGCCGATCACGACCGTCGCACCGACCGCCAACCCGGTCGCCCACGGCGGGACGACGGTGGGCCACCCCTGGAGCGCCGAGTACAGGGCGGTGACCGCGACACCGAGCAGCACGCCGCCCGCGCCCCCGAGCGCGGACAGCAGCACCGCCTCGACGAGGAACTGGTTGCGGATGTCGCCCCGGGTGGCACCCAGCGCGCGGCGCAACCCGATCTCACCCCGCCGCTCCAGCACCGAGACCACCATGGTGTTGGCCACGCCGATCCCCCCGACCAGGAGCGACACGGCACCCAGGCCCAGGAGCAGGGCGCTCAGCGTGCTGTCCGCGGCGTGCTGCGCGGCCAGCGCGTCGGACGGACGTGACACGTCGGCCTCGTTCGGCGCAGCCGGGTTCGCGGCCCGGGCCAGCATGCCCTGCACGGTGCCCACCGCGGCCGGGTCGGCCCGGGCGTAGACCGTGGTCGGGTACCCGTCGAACCCGAGCAGCCCGGTGGCCGCCGGCCAGCCGATCAGCGCCGCCGTGTCCAGCTCGGGCGCCAGCACCACCGGCCCCAGGATGCCGACCACGGTGAACCACTGTCCGCCCAGGTACACCTGCTGGTCGGGGCCGACCGACCCGACGCCGAGCCCCGCGGCGGCGTCGGCGCCCAGCACGACGGCCGGGTAGTGCGCCGTGGCGTCGTTCAGGAAGGCGCCGGAGAGCACCGCACCGCCCACGGTGTCCAGCAGGTCGAGCTGGGCAGCCGTCACCGCGATGCTGCCCGACTCCGCGGCGGGCACGTGGTCGTTCCGGTACACCCGGGCCCCGCCGACCACGCCGGTGGCGCTCACCGTCTCGACCAGATCCAGGTTCTCGACCATGGGGACCGACTCCGGAGGTAGGTGCGCCTCCTCGCCGAGCAGGCTCTGGCCCGGGCTGACGGTGAGCAGGTTGGTGCCGAGCGCCGCCATCTGCCGGTCGAGGTCCTCGCGGCTCGACGACGAGATGCCCACCACCGAGACCATCGCCGCGATACCGATCGCGATCCCGAGCGCCGACAGGACGATGCGGACCGGGCGTGAGCGCAGCCCGGAGCCGCCGGCACGGAGCAGGTCCGCGCCGGACAGGCGGGCCGGCCGGAGCCGGGCGGGTCGGGCGGTCACGAGAGGGCTCCGGCCGGGCTGCTGTCGGCGACCTTCACGCCGTCGCGTACCTCCACCTGCCGGGGCAGGGAGGCGGCGATGTCCCGGTCGTGGGTGATGACCACCACCGTGGTGCCCACGCCGTTGAGCTCGCGCAGCAGGTCCATGACGCCGCTCCCGGAGGCCGAGTCGAGGTTTCCGGTGGGTTCGTCGGCGAGCAGCAGGAGCGGGTCGCCGACGACGGCGCGCGCCACCGCGACCCGTTGCCGCTCGCCGCCCGACAGCTCGTGCGGACGGTGCCCGGTCCGGTGCGACAGGCCCACCCGGTCGAGGGCCCGCCGTGCGCGGACGAGCCGTTCGGAGCGCCGGGTCCCGGAGTACAGCAGGCCGTCGGCCACGGCCTCCAGCACGGGCACGCCGGGCGCGAGATGGAACTGCTGGAAGACGAAGCCGATCGTCCGGGCGCGCAGGGCGGAGAGCTCGGCGTCCCCGAGCGATCGGACGGCGTGGCCGTCGATCGCGACGCTGCCGGTGGTGGGCCGGTCGAGGGTGCCGAGGATGTTGAGCAGGGTCGACTTGCCCGAGCCGGACGGGCCGACGATGCCGACAAGCTCCCCGCGCGTGATGCGGAGCGAGACCTGGCGCAGGGCCGTGACGCCGCCCGGGTACTCCTTGGAGGCGTCGTCGAGGACGGCGATCGGCGGTGGCGCGCTCATTCCGCGACCCCGACCGTGACGCCCTCGGCGATGCCGGGGCCGCTGACCTCGACCATGCTCTGCGCGAACATGCCGGTCTCGACGGGGACGAATGTGGTGGTGCCGTCCTCGACGACCTCGACCGTGTACCCGCCGTCGGGTGCCGCCACCAGGGCGGTGACCGGCACCATCAGCACGTCCTCCCGCTCGCCGGTGACGATGCGCAGCGTGACCGGCGCGGAGTCGAACCCCCCGGCCAGCGCCTCCGGCTTCTTGATCTGGACGACGACGGTCACGAACGTCTCCTCCTCGATCTCCTGGGCGACCTTGCCCACGCTGCTGACCTTGCCGTCCACGGTGGTCCCGTCCGGCAGCGTGATCGTCGCCGGGTCGCCCTCGGCCACCAGGTGCTGCAGCTCGACGTCCAGCGGGATGGTCGTCACGGGCGTGGTGCCGGTGTAGGTGACGACCTGCTGGTTCGGTTCGGCGCCGAGGTGGCTGCCGGGGACGAGGCCGCCGAGCGCGATCCGGATGTCGCCGTCGTGCACGAAGACCTGGCCGGGGGGCGACGGTGCCGGTCTGCGGCCAGCCGACGTCCGCCTGCCAGGTGGAGACGGCGGTGGCCGTCGCGGCGTCGTAGGTGTCGTCCACGTCGAGGTCGGTGTGGCCCAGGTCGTGCAGGCTCTGCTCGAGCTGCTCGACGTCGCTGCCCACGGAGCCGACGCCGAGCACCCGGTACGGCTGGACGGTGCCGTGCAGCAGCAGCACGGGCTCGTCGTCGACGGCGTAGACCGGCTCCCCGAGGCCCACGGTCGTGCCCGCACCGGCGACCCAGGTCACCACGCCGGAGTCCTGCTGCGCGACGAGCCCGACCGGCTCGCCGTAGGAGATCAGCCCGCCGACCTGCTGGGTCTGGGTGAGGGTGCCGCGGGTGACCTCGGCCGTGGCGGGCGGCAGGCCGTCGGCGTCCGGGGGCGGTGGCGGGCTGCCACCGAAGCCGTGGGCCGCCGCGAGCGCCGCCCCGGCGGCCGCGACGATGCCCGCCCCGACCAGCAGGCGCCGTCGGACGGCGGTCCGGGGTGTCCTGGTGCGGGATGTCACGGTCACTCCCCGCTCAGGATGTCGCCGCAGGCCTCGGCTGCCTGCTGGTAGGTGGGGTCGGCGCGGTCGATGCCGGTGTCGCCGAACAGCCCCTCGGGCCCGGGCTGCGGGTCCGGGAAGTCGGGCAGCCCGTTGTCGCGCATGCACGCGGCGAAGGCGAGGTAGACATCCATGTCCTGGCCGCTGGTCTCGCCCCGGATGCCGGCGGGCAGCAGGTCCTGGCACTGCTCCATGGCGTCCTGCACGGCGGCGCTGCTCGGGTCCACCGAGTCGGCGAACTGCGGCAGGCCGGTCTCCGGGTCGGGGTCGGACACCTCGACACCGTGGTCCCGCATGCACTGCGCGTAGGCCTGCGCGTCGGGTGTCGGCTGCGCGGGGTCGCCGGTCCCGGCGGTGGTGCCCGGCCCGGCGTCCGGCGTCGTCGTCCCGGGTGTGCACCCGGCCAGCAGCAGCGCCGCCAGGAGCGTGCCCGCCGCCGCTGCGGCGGGGTTCCGTCGTGTCCTCACATCGTCCTCCAGGCTGGGGCGGCGTGGTCCGCCGCCGGTGCGACCAGTCCACGGGGCCGCCCGTAACGCCGCGGTAACCACGGGTGAGCCTGGTTATCCCGGCGTTATCCGCGATCGGCGACACTGGATCACGGGTGCCGAGGAACGAGGGAGGCCGGCGATGCGGGTGCTGGTGGTCGAGGACGAGCCGCGCCTGGCGGCCGCGATCGCGGAGGGCCTGGGCCGGGAGGCGTTCGCCGTCGACACGGCGCTGGACGGCGGGCGGGCGCTGGAGAAGGTCGCGGTCACGGACTACGACGTCGTGGTGCTCGACCGCGACCTGCCCGTGGTGCACGGCGACGAGGTGTGCCGGCGGATCGTGGCCGGCCCGGGCAGGTCCCGGGTGCTCATGCTCACCGCGTCCTCTGCCGTCCGCGCCCGGGTGGAGGGCCTGGCGATCGGCGCGGACGACTACCTCACCAAACCGTTCGCCTTCGCCGAGCTGTCGGCCAGGGTGCATGCGCTCGCCCGCCGTGCGGTCCCGGCGGTGCGCCCGGTGCTGGAGCGGGGCGACGTGCGCGTCGTCCAGTCCACGCGGGAGGTCACCCGGGGCGGGGTCGAGGTCGCGCTCGCGAACAAGGAGTACGCGGTGCTGGTGGAGCTGCTCCGCGCCGACGGCGCGATCGTGTCGGCCGAGGAGCTGCTGGAGCGGGCCTGGGACGAGCACACCGACCCGTTCACCAACACGGTGCGCGTGACGCTGATGAAGCTGCGCCGCAAGCTCGGTGACCCGGACGTGATCCGCACCGTCCCGGGCGCGGGGTACCGGATCCCATGACGGGCCTCGGGCTGCGCGGCCGGCTCACCGTCCTGTACGGCACCCTGTTCCTCGTCGCCGGGGCTGCGATCCTGGGTCTGCTGTACCTCGTGGTGCAGGACCGGCTGGAGGCAGAGCTCGGCAGCGAGGCCGCGGACGACCGGCTGGCGCTGGTGCGCCAGGAGGCCGCGGCGTCCGGGCGGGACACCGTCACGCTGCCCGACGGCTCCGCCGTGCCCGTCGAGGAGATCGCCGCCCAGATCCAGCAGGGCCGTGAGGACATCAAGGACGCCGCGCTGGACTCCCTGCTCGTCCAGGGCTCCCTGGTCGTGCTCGCCGTCGGTCTGGCCGCGGGCGCGACCGGGTGGGTGGTGGCCGGCCGGGGCCTGCGGCCCCTGCACGCCATCACGAGGACGGCGGAGCGGATCGCGAACGCGCGCGGACCGGAGCGTGACCTGTCCGAACGGCTGGCCCTGACCGGGCCGCGGGACGACATCAGGCGTCTGGCGGACTCGTTCGACGCGATGCTCACGTCCCTCGACGCCGCGTTCGACGCCCAGCGGCGGTTCGTCGCCAACGCCTCTCACGAGCTGCGCACTCCCCTGGCCCTGGAGCGCACGCTGATCGAGCTGGAGATCACGAAGCCCGCGGTACCCGGCGAGACCGCCCACCTCGGGCGGACCCTGCTGGAGCTCAACGAGAAGAGCTCCGCCCTCGTCGACCGCCTCCTGGTGCTCGCCGACAGCGCGAACCCGGTCGAGCACCCGGTCCGTGTCGACCTCGCCGACCTCGCCGGCGCCGCGGTGGCGGCCGTGACCGGGGCGCAGCAGCACGGTATCGAGATACGCACCGACCTCCGCCCGGCCCCGGCCACCGGCGACCCCGTGCTGCTGGAACAGCTCGTCCGGAACCTGGTCGAGAACGCACTCGTCCACAACGTCGACGGCGGCTGGGCGGCGGTGTCCACGGACACCGAGGGCGACGCGACGGTGGTATGCGTGAGCAACACCGGCCCGCGTGTGCTGCCGCACGAGGTGGACGGCCTGTTCGAGCCGTTCCGGCGGCACCGCGCCGACCGCACGCAGAGCGTCCAGGCCGGCGTCGCACGCACCGGATTCGGCCTCGGCCTCGCCATCGTCAAGGCCGTGACCGACGCCCACCACGGCACCCTCCGCGCCGTCGCCCGGCCGGAGGGCGGCCTCGAGGTCCGCGCGACGCTGCCGGGGCCTGCGGACGCCGGCGTGGCCTAGACCGTCCGTGCCCCCAGCCACGGCGCCAGGTGGTCCTCGCGCCAGAGCCACGCCACGCCGTCCGACACCTCCTCGGGTGTGCACAGGGCGGCCTCGAACGCCTCCAGCAGCCGCTGCCGCTCGGCGCCGGAGCCGTCGGCGGCCCCCACCACCACGATCCGGGTGTGCGGCACCGTCCCGGCGCACACCTCCGGCCACGGCCCCAGGTCCGCGACCGCGAGCTGGCCGCCCGCGCCGTCCCACAGGCAGGCGAGGCCGGGCCGGTCGGCCACGTGGAACACACCCCGCGCACGCAGCCGGCCGGCGCTGAGGTCCTCGATGCGGTCCAGCAGCCGTTCCGGGTGGAACGGCAGGGACGAGCGCAGCTCCAGCGTCCAGCTCCCGTCGCCGGGAGCGGCGCCGCTGACCACCACCGCGCCCAGCGGGTGAGCCCGCCGTTCGGCGCGCGACGGCGAGTGGCGTCCGGCGGCCAGGCCGGCCGCCGTCACGGCGTGCAGGCCGTCCACGCGCCGCGTCCCGGCGCCGCGCAGCCGGTCCAGCAGGCCCGAAGCCGTCGCACGCACGGCATCGGCACCCAACCCTGAACCTGAGGTCGAACCTGAGGCCCCGCCCCGGCACGCCACCACGAGGTCCGCCTGCTCCACCTGCGCCGCGAGCGCCTCCCCCACCGAGCGCTCGTCGTCGGCCGTGAGCTCCAGGCCGCGTTCGGTGAGGGTGTCCTCGCCGAGCAGGTCGTCCTCGAAGGTGTCCAGGTCGACCACGGCGAGCGACGTCGCGATGCGGGTGTGCGCGAGCTGGCCGCCGGGCGTGGTCTCGGCGGCGAGCGCCCGCGCGGCCGGCAGAGGCTCCGCGCTGACCGGCAGGGCGAGCAGCACGTGGGACCAGCGGCCGTCGTGGGCGAGGCGGGCGATGGTGGGGACGGCGTCCTCCCGTACGGCGCAGGAGAGGCAGGCGTGCTCCAGGGGGACGAGCACGTCCTCGAGCACGCCGGTGGCGTCCTGGACCACGCGGCGGAGGTGGTCGGTGTGGATGTCGTGGCGTACGGCGACGACGCCGGGTGCGTCCATCAGCAGGCCGAACAGCGCGGAGTCGCGCAGCACGGGGTCGGTGCACGCCAGGACGCTGACCGGGATGATTCCGTGGCGCCGGCTGGTTCGGTCTCCGGTGGGGAACATGCTGCCTCCTCGCCCGGGGCCGGCCGCGGTGGCAGCCACGACCGGCCCGGAATAATTGATAACCGTTCTCAGTTCTGGTTCACTGTAGCGCGTCATGAGAACGGTTCTCATCCACGGCGGCCGCGAGGCCGGCGGAACACGCGGCGAGCTCGCCGCGACAGGAGGTCAAGTGTCAGCCAGATGCCAGGTGCTCGGCACCGTGCCGGGTTTCGGCCACTCGGTCTCGCACTCCCACGTGCGGACCAAGCGCCGGTTCGACCCGAACATCCAGAAGAAGCGCTACTGGGTCCCGTCGCTCGGCCGTCACGTCACGCTGCGCGTGAGCGCCCGCGGCATCAAGACGATCGACCGCCGGGGCATCGACGTCGTCGTCGCCCAGATCCTGGCCCGAGGGGAGAAGGTCTGATGGCCAAGAAGTCGAAGATCGCCGCCGACGCCCGGCGCCGCGAGCTGGTCGCCCGGTACGCCGAGCGCCGCGCGGAGCTGCGGCGCACCCTGCGGAACCTGGACCTGCCCGACGCCGAGCGCACGGCCGCCGTCCGCGAGCTGGCCCGCCAGCCGCGCGACGCGAGCCCCACCCGCGTGCGCAACCGGGACGTGGTGGACGGCCGGCCCCGCGCCTACTCGCGCAAGTTCGGCCTCTCCCGCATCCGGTTGCGCGACATGGCCCACCGCGGCGAGCTGCCCGGCGTGACCAAGTCCAGCTGGTGACCTGACCCCGTACCGAGAAGGAGGAGCGCCCCATGAAGGTTCGCGCATCCCTGCGTTCCCTGAAGGACAAGCCCGGCGCGAAGGTCGTGCGCCGCCACGGCAAGACGTTCGTGATCAACAAGCTCAACCCGCGCTGGAAGGCGCGCCAGGGCTGAGCGGAAGGAGCAAGCCATGAAGAACATCCACCCCACCTACGGCCCGGTCGTCTTCCGGGACGCGAGCGCCGGCTTCACGTTCCTGACCCGCTCCACGCTCGCGGGCGACACGGACTCCGGCCCCGGCCGCCCCACGGCGACCATCGAGTGGTCCGACGGCAACACCTACCCGGTGGTCGACGTCGAGATCAGCAGCGCCAGCCACCCGTTCTGGACCGGTTCGGCCCGCGTGGTGGACACCGCCGGACGCGTCGAGAAGTTCCGGCAGCGCTACGCCAACCGCGGTAACGACAACAGCAAGGGTGGTAAGTGATGGCCTCGCGCACCGACCTCCGTCCCGTCATCAAGCTGCGCTCGACGGCGGGCACCGGGTTCACCTACGTGACCCGCAAGAACCGGCGCAACGACCCCGACCGGATGGTGCTGCGCAAGTTCGACCCCGTGGCCCGCAGGCACGTCGACTTCCGCGAGGAGCGCTGACCGCAGCGCTCCGGAGCGCCGACTGAGAGGAGGCCGCCGTGGCGGTCCCCAAGAGAAAGATGTCCCGGTCCCGCACCCGGTCGCGGCGTGCGCAGTGGACGGCCCAGGCACCTGAGCTCGTCCCCGTGATCACACCGGACGGACGGCAGGTCCGGGTTCCGGCCCGGCTGGTCCCAGCCGTCCGGCGCGGCCTGGTCGTCCCGGACTGAGCCCGTCCGCACGAACGCCCGCCCGGCCTCCCGAGGGAGACCGGGCGGGCGTTCGTCGTGCGTCAGACCGTCGCGGGCGCGTCGACCACGACCTCCAGGCCGGCCACGATCTCGTCCGCCCAGGCCTTCGCGCGCTTGCCCGAGGGGTCGGCCACCAGCACGTGGCCGATCCGCTCGTTGTTGTCGCCCGGCCGCACGGCCCGGCCGGGCGCGGGCAGCTCGTGGCCGGCCACGCGCTCGTCCTCGGCCAGGCGTTCCGCACCCCGCACACCGCGCACGACGCCGTCCGACGGCGCCAGGAGGAACGTGACCGCCGCGCTGGCCGCCGCCGCGGGGCCCGGGGCGGGCTCGCGGCCGAGTGCCAGGTCCACGAGCACCCGCAGCGGGTTGAAGCCCGTGACCAGCCGCACCAGCTCGAAGATGTAGCCACCACCCTGCCGCGGGTTCACCTCGACCAGCCGGGGCCCGGCCGCCGTGAGGCGCACCTCGGTGTGGCTGATCCCGTGAGTCAGCCCGACGGCGTCGAGCACCGCGACGACGTGCTCCTCGATCGCCGCGCGGTCGGCAGGGTCGAGCGGGGCCGGGAACAGGTGCCCCGACTCGACGAAGCCGGTCCCGGCCTCGACGTCCGGTTCGGCGACCGACTTCGCGGTGATGCCCAGCACCCGCGTGACGCCGTCGCGGGTCACGGCCTCGACGCTGTACTCCGGCCCCTCCAGCACCCGTTCGAGCAGGGCGAGGCGCTCCAGCGGCTGGTCGCGGGTGTTGCGCTCGGGACCGGTGACCTCCGCGAAGGCGATCGCGAGACCGGACTCGTCGGTCACCTTGCGCACGGCGGTCCCGGAGTTCATGTCCACCGGCTTGACCACCAGCGGGTACCCGAGGTCGGCGGCGGCCTTGTGCGCCTGCTCCCACGTGGCCGCCACCGCGAACGGTACGTCCGGCACGCCCGCCGCGGCGAGCGCCCCGCGGACCAGGTGCTTGCGCGTGGCCGTGCGCAGCGCCTCGGCCGGCGCACCGGGCAGACCCAGCTCCTGGGCGACCACGGCCACGGCGGGCAGGTAGTAGTCGCAGGTGGTGAGCACGCCGTCGACGGGGTGTCGCGTGGCGACGTCCCGGGCGGCGGTGGCGAGCGCGGCGTCGTCGTTGGTCTCGGCGACCACGACCTCCGCGGCGAGCGCCAGCACGGGATGGGCGGTGCCGTCGGGCAGCCGGTACAGGTCCGGGTCGCGGGTGACCAGCACGTACTCGTGACCGGACTCGCGCAGCAGGGGCGGGAGCATGAGACCGGTGGACTGCAGCCAGCTCTCGATCATGAGCAGGTTCGCCACGTCAGCACACCTCACCGGGACAGGCGCTAACGGGAGTCGTTCTCAACATGCCGCACAGCCTGCCACGGATCCGCCGGCCGTTCTCGCCGTCCGTCCGCGACCTGTGGAAAACCAGGTCCGGGGCGTGCGAGGACCAGGCGGTGGACAGGCACCCCGGTTGTCACGGCATGCGGGACGAGTATCACGGACAGCGCGAGGGGCAGTAGCCCCGAGTAGTGAGCCCGGGAGCCTACCCGTCAGGTGGGTAACCCGGGCTTCGCGCTGTCTAGGCCGACAAGCCTTCCGTCCGCACCACGAGCCCGCGAACCTTGTCCTTCCAGACTCCACCACGCTGCCAGCACCACGCGATGGCGTCGGCCGCCCAGAGGAGAGGCTCCTCGTCGACGAACACATGGCTCTCGCGCACGAGAGGCACGACGGGGTCGGGGCGGCGAGGAGTGTGCACCGAGATCCTTGGTGGCTGCGAGGGGAAGCACGAAGGCGAAGTCCGCACTCGCGAACTTCGCCTTCTCTAGCCCCCAGGCTACGGCCCCTCAGGCCACCTGTCGCGCCAGGATCGGGTCCCGACCCGACTGCTACAGCACCCCGTCCGGGAGCGACGGGTGTTCGTCCGCCGAGGGCTTCGGGCGTGGGATGAGCAGCGCCAGGACCGTGCACACGAGCGAGGCGAGCAGGCCGAGCAGGAGGGCCGTGCGGAACGCGTCGTCGGAGGGCACCGGGATGCCCTCGTACTCGGCGCCGCCCGCCGCGAGCACCCCGCCCACGACGGCGGCGGCCGACGTCGTGCCCAAGGACCGCATGAGGGTGTTCAGCCCGTTGGCGGCGCCCGTCTCGTGCGACGGCACCACCCGCATGATGAGGGCGGGCATCGCCGCGAACCCCAGGCCGATGCCGACACCCACCACGAGGTTGACCACCAGCACGGACCACACGTCCAGGTCCACCACGACGGCGATGACGTACGAGGCCGCGATGACCGCCGACCCCGCCGCGAGCAGCGGCTTGGGGCCCAGGCGGTGCTCCAGCCGGCCCGCCACGGGCGACATGGCCAGCATCACCAGACCGGACGGCATGAGCACCAGGCTGGCCTGCATCAGGGTCAGCCCCAGGCCGCCCGCCCCCGTCGGCAGCTCCAGGAGCTGCGGGAACACCACGTTCGAGGCGAACAGCGCGAAGCCCATGGCGATCGAGGCCAGGTTGGTGAACAGCACGGTGCCGCGCGCCGTCACGCGGAGGTCCACGAGGGGCTCGGGGACGCGCAGCTCGTACCAGCCCCACACCAGCAGGACGAGGAGCCCGCCGAGCAGCAGCCCGAGCGTGCGCGGCGCGCCCCAGCCCCAGTCGTTGCCGCGCGAGACCGCCAGCAGCACCCCGGTCAGGCCGACGGCGAGGCCGGCCACGCCGATGACGTCAAGCCGCCCGCCCGAGCGCAGCGTGCTCACGGGCACCACCCAGGCCACCAGCACCAGGGCGAGCAGGCCGATCCCGGCGGCGACCCAGAACACCACGTGCCAGTCGTACCGCTCGGTCACGAAGGCGCTGATCGGCAGGCCCAGCGCGCCGCCGACGCCGAGCGTCGCGCTGACCAGCGCGATGCCCGAGCCGAGGCGGTCGCGGTGCAGCACGTCGCGCAGGATCGAGATGCCGAGCGGCACGACGCCCATGCCCATGCCCTGCAGCGCCCGCCCCACGATGAGGAGCACCACCGACGGCGCCAGCGCCGCGACCACCGAGCCCAGCGCCAGCAGCCCGAGCAGCGCGAGCGCGACGGTCTTCTTGCCGTACATGTCGCCGAGCCGCCCGGAGATGGGCGTGCAGATCGCCGCCACCAGCAGCGTCACGGTGACCACCCAGGCGGACACGTCCCGCGGGACGCCCAGCAGCACCGGCAGCTCCGCCTGGATCGGCAGCAGGATCGTCTGCATGAACGACGCCCCCATGCCGGCGAACGCGAGAACGGCGATCACCAGGCCCGGGCGCGGCATCCGCGTGAGCCGGGAACGGTCCTGACCACCGGGAGGAAATCGGAACTTCATGCGCGGCGGACGACCCTTCGACGAGCGGACGGACCTCGGCACGCTCGGTGTGCTCGCAGCACGAGCACCGCCCGGGGCACGAGGGGGATACCTGCACCTTACATAGTTGCCCGCGCCAACCGAGCCTCTCCGTCGCCAGAACAGGCAGGCGCGCCTGATGAACCGCCGAGAACAGGCCGGTCGGGCGAGCCGCTGAGCACCACGAGCGCCTCGCCCGACCGACCCGTTCGAGGGAGCCCAGGAACCTCGGCCGCGGCACATCGCCGGCCCGCACGACCTAGGCTGCCGGTATGCGCGTGCTGATCGTGGAGGACGAGCCCTACCTGGCCGAGGCCGTCCGGGACGGGCTCCGGCTGGAGGCGATCGCCGCCGACATCGCCGGGCACGGCGACACCGCCCTGGAGCTGCTCGGCATCAACTCCTACGACCTGGTGGTGCTCGACCGGGACATCCCCGGCCCGTCCGGCGACGAGGTCGCCCGGCGGATCGTCGCGTCCGGCAGCGGCCTCCCGATCCTCATGCTCACGGCGGCCGACCGGATCGACGACAAGATCTCCGGGTTCGAGCTCGGCGCCGACGACTACCTCACCAAACCCTTCGAGCTCCGTGAGCTCGTCATGCGCCTGCGGGCGCTCGACCGCAGGCGCGCGGTCAGCAGACCGCCCGTGCGGGAGGTCGCAGGCCTGCGGGTGGACCCGTTCCGCCGGGAGGTCTACCGGGACGGCCGCTACGTCGCGCTGACCAGGAAGCAGTTCGCGGTGCTCGAGGTGCTCGTCGCGGCCGAGGGCGGCGTCGTCAGCGCCGAGGAGCTCCTGGAGCGGGCATGGGACGAGAACGCGGACCCGTTCACCAACGCCGTGCGCATCACCGTCTCCGCGCTGCGCAAGCGACTCGGCGAACCCTGGGTCATCGCCACCGTGCCCGGGGTGGGCTACCGCATCGACACGGGGTCGCCTGTCGACCCGGGTGCAGGGTCCGGCGCCGGGCAGGAGGTCGCGGACCATGGCTAGGCGGCCCGGGATGAGCGTCCGCCTCAAGCTCACCCTCAGCTACGCCGGCTTCCTCATGGTGGCCGGCGTCCTGCTGCTCGCGGTGGTGTGGCTCTTCCTGCTGCGCTACGTACCCGAGGTGATCCACACGCCCGAGTCGAGCTCGCCGCCCGGATTCCCCGGGCCCTCGTTCATCCCCGACCAGGGCGACCTGACGCGCGCCTTCTTCCCGCGTGCCCTGGTCGCGCTGGGGCTCCTGCTCGCGTTCGGGCTGCTCGGCGGCTGGCTCCTCGCCGGCCGCATGCTGAGCCCGTTGAGCCGCATCACCGAGGTCACCCGGAGCGTGGCGCAGGGGTCGCTCACCCACCGGATCCGACTCCCCGGCCGGCGTGACGAGTTCCGCGAGCTCGCCGACGCGTTCGACACCATGCTCGCGCAGCTCGAGGCCCACGTCACCGAACAGCAGCGGTTCGCCGCCAACGCCTCGCACGAGCTGCGCACCCCGCTGGCGATCACCCAGACGCTCCTCGACGTCGCGCGCAGCGACCCCGACACCGACGCCCGCGAGCTCGTCAGACGGCTCCATGCCGTCAACGCCCGGGCGATCGACCTCACGGAGGCCCTGCTGCTGCTCAGCCGCGCCGACCAGCGGTCCTTCGCCCGCGAACCGGTCGACCTGTCCCTGGTGGCCGAGGAGGCCACCGAGACGCTGCTCCCCCTCGCCGAGGAACGCGGCATCACCCTCGAGACCTCCGGCGACATCACCCTGGCCGGCGGATCGCCGGCTCTCCTGCTGCAGCTCACGACGAACCTCGTGCACAACGCCATCGTGCACAACCTGCCCGACCACGGGACCGTGTGGGTCAGCACCCGGACCTCGCCGCGTGGCGCGCAGCTCACCGTCGAGAACACCGGGCCGACCCTCACCCCGATGCTCGTGTCGACCCTCACCGAGCCGTTCCGGCGCGGCGCCGCCCGGATCCGCAGCGATCACGCGGGCGTCGGTCTCGGCCTGGCGATCGTCAGGAGCATCACCCAGGCGCACGACGGGACCCTCACGCTCGCGCCACGGCCCGACGGCGGACTCCGCGTCACCGTGGAGCTGCCTGCCACGCGGAGCCCGTAGGCACCTATCGGCGACGTATCGAAAAACCGAGACGTCCTGGCAACATCGCCCCCGCTGGGCTGGGGGCATGACCCGACAGAACCTCTCGGTACCCCCGGCGCACGCCACCGCTCGCACCAGGCGCACCCGCGGTCGCCCGACGGCGGCACCGCTGGCCGCCGCCGCCGTCCTGCTGCTCGTCGCCCTCGGCGCCTATCCCCTGCTCGACCGTGCCGGCTCACCCGTGGTCCAGGCCGTCGACAAGGTGCTCGACCCCGGATCGGCCCCGTCCGGGTCGACCGGGGTCGGAGGCGGCGAGATCCCCGGCGGCTCGGCCACGCTCGACGACGACCTTCCCGGGATCACCCGGCTGGACCCGGCGCTCGCCGACGCCGTGCGCCAGGCCGCCGCCGACGCTGCCGCCGACGGTGTCGAGCTCTGGATCACGAGCGGCTGGCGCAGCCCCGCGTTCCAGCAGAGCCTGCTCGACGAGGCGGTCCGCGAGCACGGCAGCCTCGAGGCCGCCCGGCACCTGGTCGCCACGCCCGAGACGTCCGCCCACGTCACGGGCAAGGCTGTCGACATCGGGCCGACCGAGGCGGACTACTGGCTCATCGAGCACGGCCCGGGCTACGGGCTGTGCCAGGTGTACGCGAACGAGATCTGGCACTTCGAGCTCCTGACCACGCCGGGCGGCACCTGTCCCCCGCTGCTGGAGGACGCCACGGCGGGCTGAGCCGCGTGCCTGTACCCCCTCGGCCGGCCGGGTCAGGGCGCCGGCCCTGACCCGGACCGGGTCAGGATTCCAGCGCGCCCGGCCCGGGGACGAGGGCGACCTCCTCCGGCGCGAGCTCCCGGCCGTCCTCGGCTATGAAGGAGAGGCGCACGGGCGCCTCCGTGTCCCGGTCGACGTAGGCGACCGAGGGCCCGAAGCCGGAGGGCCGGTGCACATCACCCCACGCGACGAAGGCCGCCATGACGGTCTTGAGCTCGGCTCCCGCCGGGGTGAGCACGTACTCGTCACGCTGCCGCTGACCCGCGTCGCGGTACGGCTGACGTTCCAGCACGCCGCCCTCGACGAGGGTCTCCAGGCGTGCGGTGAGCACGTCCGGGGCGATGCCCAGCCGCGCCCGGAAGTCGGCGAACCGGGTGACGCCGAAGAAGGCCTCGCGGACCACGAGCAACGTCCACTTCTCCCCCAGGATCTCCAGGCTGCGGGCCACGGAGCAGCGGGCGTTGCGTTCACGGGGCGTTGTGCTCATGACCACATCCTATCTGAGTTGTGGATTCCAACCTAGATGCTAAGTTGTGAATCCCAACTCAGACAGGAGTCCTCCCGATGGCTTTCACCTGGGCAGCACGCGGCAGCCGCTGGGCGGCGGCGTCCGCCGTGGCCCTCGCGCTCTGGGCGTCTGCGGCGCCGACGCTGGTGTACCCCGTGTACGCCGCGCAGTGGCACCTGACGACGGCGGTCACCACCACGGTGTTCGCCGCCTACCCCGTCGCCCTGATCGCGACGCTCCTGCTGCTCGGCGGGCTCGCGGAGAGCGTGGGCAACCGTGGCGCGATCCTCGCCGGTCTCGGCGTCCTGGGCCTCGGCGCCCTCACCTTCCTGCTGGCACCGAACCTCGCGCTGCTGCTCGTGGGGCGCGCGCTCATGGGCGTCGGCGTGGGGCTCGGCCTCGGCCCGGCCACCAGCGTGATCGCCGCCTCCGGGCCGGACGAGGGCCGGGACCGCACCGGCGCCGTCACCGCGGGGGCGTCGGCGGTGGGCCTGATCACCGCGCTGCTCGTCGGCGGCGCCACCGTGCAGTTCACCGCCAACCCGCTGCACGCGGGCTACGGGGTGCTGCTCGCCGGCGTGGTCGTCGCCGTGGTGGCGGCTTGGTACCTGCCGCGCCCCGCCCGGAGAGCTCCGGCACGCTGGCGCCCCCGTCCGCTCGCGGCGCCGCGGCACCGCCTGCCGTTCGTCGCGGGCGCGCTCGGCGTCTCGGCCGCCTACGCGCTCGGCGCGATCTTCCTCGGCATCGGCGCCCAGTTCGCCCGTGACACCGTGCGGTCCGACGACGCCTTCGTCAACGGCGTGGTGCTGGCCCTGTCCGCGGCCGCCATCGGGGTGACCGCCCTGCTGGCCGGCCGGCTGCGGGCGTCCACCGCGGTGCGCCTCGGCGCCGGAGCCGCGCTCGCCGCCCAGGGGCTGATGCTCGTCGCGGGCACCACCCACTCGATGCCGCTGCTGATCGCCTACTCCCTCGTGGGCGGCGCCGGCTACAGCCTCCTGTTCTCCGGCGGCGTCACCCTGGTCACCCGCAGCGCGAGCCCCGCGCACCGGGCCGCGACCACGTCGTCGGCCTATCTGGTCGCCTACCTCGTCCAGGCCGTCGTGGCCGTGAGCGTCGGCCGCCTGGCCACCGGGCTCGGCCTGCAGGTCGCACTCGCCGCAGGCAGCGCGACCGTCGCCGCGCTCGCCCTGGCTGCCGTCCTCACCGCCCGTGGCCGGACAGTCGTGCCCGACGCGGTCAGACCCGCGGCGGTCACCCCCGCCGCGCCGTCCACCCCCACCGATTCCCCGTCCTACCACCTGATGAGAGCGAGCTCGTGATGACTGCCCTGAAGAATGCCGTGGTCCTGGTCACCGGCGCGAACGGCGGCCTCGGCCGCGCGTTCGTCGCCGAGGCCCTCCAGCGGGGCGCCGCCAAGGTCTACGCCAGCGCCCGGACCCCACGGGAATGGACCGACCCCCGCGTGGTGCCGCTGCCGCTGGACATCAACTCCCCCGAGTCGGTCGCAGCGGCGGCCGAGCAGGCCGCCGACACGACGGTCCTGATCAACAACGCCGGGATCTCCGACGGCGGGCAGCCCGTGCTGACCACGCCGATCGACACCGTGCGCGCGGTGTTCGAGACCAACGTGTTCGCGCAGGTCGCCGTCACGCAGGCCTTCGCGCCCGTGCTGGCCGGGAACGGCGGCGGCGCCATCGTCAACCTGCACTCGGCGCTGAGCTGGCTCGCCCTGGGCACCTACTCGGCGACCAAGGCGGCCTTCTGGTCGTTCAGCAACGCGCTGCGCGTGGAGCTGCTGGGCCAGGGCACGCATGTGCTCGGGGCCCACCTGGGGTACACCGACACCCCGATGATCGCCCGCCTGGACGTGCCCAAGGAGGACCCGCGCGACATCGTGGCGGCCATCTTCGACGGTCTGGAGGCGGGCGAGCCGGAGGTGCTCGCCGACGACACCAGCCGCCGGGTCAAGCAGGCGCTGTCCGGCCCGCTGTCGGCGCTCTACCCGCAGCTCCAGGCAGCGGCTTCCTGAGGCCCGCCCGTCCTGGCGCTTGCGGCGGCGTTGCTGCCGCAGGCGTCAGGACGTCGCGCCTCCGGGCGCGCCCAGGACCCGCGGCACATCGCCCGCCGGGCCGGGGAGCGGGCAGTCAGGCCTCCGCCACCCCCGCCACCGCCTTGGTGCGCGAGCGCCCCGAACCGTCCTTGAGCACCACGTACTTGAGGTCCACGTGCGGTTCCAGGGCGCTGTACTTGTCGTTCGGCGCGCCGATCACGAGCTGGAAGCCCAGGCCGCGCCAGGCGCCCACGGCCCTGCCCGTGAACCGGGCGTCGGCCTTGATCAGGGCCTCGTCCAGGAACACCGGCGCGTAGCGCGGCCGTTCCGCCCCGGCGTCGCCGAGCTGGTAGCGCAGGGCCGCGCCGACGATGAACGCGACCAGCTCCTGCGACTCGCCACCGGACTTCTCGCCGATGCCGTCGTAGTGCGCCACGTGGTTGCCGTCCAGGTCCACCTTCTCGGCGCTGAGCCGCACGTGCCGCCGTACGTCCACCAGGTCCGCGAAGTCGGGCGAGCCGCGGCGGATGCGGTCCACCACCCGGGCCATCCGCAGGTAGCGCCGCTCGCGCTCGGCGTCGGTGGCCTCACGGGTCAGCGCCTCGCGCAGGGAGCGCAGCTCCTTGCGGAACGCGCCGACGACGGCGGACTGGTTGTCGCGCGCGTCGATCCGGAGCCGGTGGTCGTCGTCCGCGAACGGCAGGTTCGCCAGGATCTCGTTGACCGGCCCGATCCGTTCCTTGATCTCGCGCACCGCCCCGGCCAGCGCGCTGTGCAGGTCGGTGAGGTCGTTCCCCGACAGCCGCAGCAGGCTGTTGCGCCACTCGGCCTCCAGCTCGTGCAGGCCGTTGGTCTCCAGGTCGGTGAGGATCCGCTCGTAGTCGGCGAACGACTCGTCGGGGTCGGTGCCCAGGTTGGGGTCGTGCCAGCGTTCCTTGAACGTCTCGAACGTGCGCCGCAGCGCCTCGCGGGCCGTGCCGAGCGCGGTCTGCGCGGCCTCCCGGTCCGCCCGGAGCCGTTCGGTGGCCTGGCGCAGCGCACTGTCGAACGCCGCGAGCGCCTCCGCGGCGTCGCCGTGCCCGGTGTCGGGCCCGGCGGCGTCGAACAGCCCGTCGAGGTACTCACGCTGGTCGGGGGCGACGGTGGTGCCGGCGTCCTCGGCGGCGTCGAGCGCCTGCTGGGCCGCGTCGACCTCGTCGGTGACGGCGGTCCAGCGCTGTTCGAGGGCCTCGGCCGCGGCGCGCGTCTTGCCGAGGTTCTGGTTGAGCTCGTCGATCTGCCGCTCGAGCGTGCCGGCCTGCTCGCGCAGTCGGGTGATCTCGGGGTTGCCCGCGGTGACCTCGTCGATCACGGCGGCCCACCGGTCGCGCTCGGCCTCTACCGCGGCCACGTCGACCTGGTCCCAGACGAGCCCGCTGACGGTGCGGTACGCGTCGAGCTCGTCGTCGTGCCGGTTGAGCAGGTCCTCGGCGTCCTGGACGTGCTGCTCCACCTCGGCGAGCCGGCCTCGGGCCCGCGCGATCCGTTCGTCGAGCTCGGCCAGCGCGCGGCCGTTGGTGAAGCCCAGCACGTTGCCGCGCAGGTTGCCGCCGTGCGCGCCCCGGTGCCCCTCGGACTGCTGCCCCGACCGGGTCAGGGCCATCGTGTGCTGCCCGAGCTGCCCGGGCGTGTCCACGCAGACGTACGCGAAACGCTGCGCCAGCTCGTGCTTGAGCCAGCCCGCGAACGGCCCGCCGCGCACGTCCAGGCGGCCGGGCAGGGTGCGCGAGTCGAGCCGCACGTCGTCGCGCAGGCCGGTGGGGACGCCCTCGAAGCGGATGCGGGTGGTGGTGGGCACGCTGTCGATGGCCTTGCGGAAGGACTGGATGCGCGCGGTGTCGATGAGCATCTTGGTCGCGAAGCCGCCGAGCGCCAGGTTGAACGCGCCGCGCCAGGGCTCGAACTCGGTGCGCACCTCCAGCAGCTCGCCCACGAAGGGCAGGTCCTCGGGTGTCAGCCCCGCCGCCTCGGCCAGCACGGCGCGGGCCCGGTGCAGGTGGTCGGGGATGTTGCCGCGCCGGTCCGCGGCCGCCGCCCGTTCGGCCTCCAGGTCGGCCAGCTCGGCGCGCGCGGTGCTGCGCAGCGCCATCGCCTCGCCGAACCCGTCCCGGGCCGCCTTCCTCGCACCAGCGTCGTCCAGGGCTGCTCGCGCACGGGCAGCCACCGCCGAGAACTCCGCCTCGGTGGTGACCGTCGCGTCCAGCACGCCGAGGGCGTCGTCCAGGCGCCCGCGGGCGCGCGCGACATCGGCCAGCCGTGCGCGGACGCCCTTCAGCTCGCGCTGCGCCGTGGCCAGGCGGTCGCCGCCGGACGCACGCAGCGTCTCCTGCACGCCGTCCAGCTCCGCCTTGGCGGCGGCGATCCGGGACTCGGTCTCCGCGGCGAGCGCGTGCGCGTCGCGGTGGCCCGCCTGCAGCTCGTGCTCGACGGCGCGCAGCAGCCCGAGCCGCCGCTCGTTGCGCCACAGCGCGGCCGGCGCGGCGTCGTCGGTGAAGGAGCCGATCTGGTCGATGACGCGCAGGCGCTCGCCGGAACGGCCGACGGCGGCGTGGTGCTCCCGGATGGGCGACAGTGCGCCCACCTGCTGGCGGGCGGTGATCATCTGCTCGCGGGTGCCGGCGAGCTCGTCGAAGTGCTCCACGACCTCGTCGGCCTTCGCGAGCGTCTCGGGCTCCTCCAGGACCATCGCCTTGTACAGGGCGTCGACGGTGGTGATCTGCTGGCCGGCCTGGATGCGGCCGAGCAGGGCGACGGCCTTGTTGCCGTCGCCGGACGCGCCGATGCCGAGCGTCGAGTGCAGCCGGGCCGTGAGCTCCCGGTCGGTGTCGAAGGACACGAGCCCGGCGTCGGTCACGGCCGCGCGGGCGAACCGCTGGGCGGCGGCCCGCTCCAGGCCGCGCAGGTCGAACGGGCCGTCGCAGGTGGCGCGCAGCGCCACGACCTCCTCCAGCGTGCGCGCGGCGGCGGGCACGTACCAGGCGCGGACGGCGGTGAACTCGGTGCCGGACTGGTCGGCCCACGTCATGGCGATGGCCGACCAGGTGTCGCGCCCGTCGCCGCGCAGCACGCGCTGCCGGGTGCCGTCGTCGGTGCGCGACTCGTCGATCTTGCCGCGCGCGTAGGACAGGATGTTGCGCTGGTCCTTGCCGCGCGGCCGCCCCACGACGCTGCCGTTGGACGCCCCGTTGAACGGGGTGGTGTGCGGCATGAGCAGCGCGATGTAGGCGTCCATCAGGGTCGACTTGCCCGAGCCGGACCCGCCGGACAGCAGGGTCGCGGTGGGCGCCAGGCGCACGCGGTGGTGGCCGTCGTACCCGCCCCAGTTGACGAGCTGGAGGTCGCGCGCGACCCACTGCTGCCCCGTGGAGGCCGCCGGGATCATCCCGAACAGGGTGTCGATCATCGTCATCGTGCGTCCTCCTCGCCCGCCGCCGTGGCGGCGGTGTCCTCGTCGCGGACGCCGTTCTGCTCCCGCAGCCAGGCGCGCAGCTCCACGAGCCGCTCGTTGCTCAGCACGATCTCGACCAGCGGGGTGACGCGGTACCGGCCCTCGGACTCCTCCTCGACGAGCCCCTCCTTCTCCAGCCGTCGGACGGCGTTGCGGATCTCGGTCTGCCGGGTGGCCAGGTTCCTGTCGTCCGGGTCGAAGTAGGTCAGCACGGTCTGCTCGACCTCCTCGACGTCGACGCGGGCGGACGACTCGCCCGCACCGCGCTCGCGCTGGAACACGGTGCGCAGGTGCACCAGGACGAGGGTCTCGGCGCGCGTGTAGGGGTCGTCCTTGAGCAGGATCGGCACCTCGGTCTCGGCGGAGCGCACCTGCTGCTTGTACGCCACGCCGCGGTCGTGGTCCACGACGAGGTGCACGTACAGGTCGTGCAGCCGGGACTCGATCACCTGCTGGTTCTCCAGCAGGGTGCGCCACTGCGCCCGGTCGCGGTCGGCCACCAGGAACCTGCGCTGCAGCAGGCGCACCAGCACGCGGCGCACGGGGGCGTCCAGCGTGCCGGTGTCGCCGGCGAACTGGCCGGCGTCGTCCTCCTCCATCGGGACCGGGTCGACGAACGCCTCGGCGGGCGGCTGCTCGCCCGTGAGCTCCTCGGCGGGGGCGTCCTCGACGGCGGTGTCACTCATCGTTCGTGTCCTTGTCTTCCCTGGCGTCTTGCGTGGTCCGTACCGTCACGCCGCCGAACGCGAACCGCCGGCGGGAACCGTCGGGGCGCACGGCCTCGACGACGGCCACCTGGTCCGTCTCGGTCATGCCGTCCTGGTGGGCGATCTCCAGCAGCCCCAGCAGGTCGACCGGCCGTCTGATCCGTTCGGGTGCGGCGCCGAACGCCGCCGCGAGATCGGCCTCGCCGGACTGGCCCGCGAACCCGGCCGTGAAACCGGCGAGGTGCTCGCGCAGCTCGGCGTAGTGCGGGCCGCCCCACTCGCGGGCGCCGTCCTCCAGGTCGGCTTCCGCGTCGTCCCACGCCCGCAGCGGGGCGGGCGGCTGCGGCGGCCGCAGGTCGCTCGTCGACTGGCGCAGGTGCGCCACGCCGGCCACCGGCAGGCGGCGCAGCGGGGCCACCTCCTGGCTGCGCCTGGTGCCCGGGATCCAGCCCTGGAGGCCGATCATGACCTCGCGCAGCAGCTCGTCGACCTGCCGGTCGCGCAGCGGGTCGTGGTTGCGCACCTGCGTGGTGATGACGTGGGACGCCTGCCGCTGGGCCTTGATCACCTCCGCGACACCCTGCTCGATCCGCCGCCCGATGTCGCGCAGCTCGGCCCGCTGCTGCGCCGGCAGACGGCCCGTGAACCGGTGCCGCAGCACCGTGTCGAGCTGGACGGACAGCTCGTCGATCCGTTCCGGGTCACCGATCAGGCGCAGCGCGCCGGCGAAGGCGCGCCCCTCCGGCGTCGCGGTCATCACCTGCTCGCCGCGCTCCAGGTACTCGCGCAGCACGTCGCCCGACGGGCGCTCGTCCTGCCGCAGGGCCGCCACCACGTCACGCTGCATGGCCCGGAGCGACTCGGCGACGCGCGCGAAGTCGGCAGGCAGCTCGCGCACGAGGTGCAGCACGTTCTCCGCCTCCTCCAGCAGCTCGTCCTCACCCACCTCGTCGACCTCACCGGTCCGCTGGATCCGCGCCAGCTCGTCCTGGAGCCGCCTGATCTGCGCGTCCAGGCGCGACATCCGCACCAGCACGTCGGGGTCGGCGTCCTGCGCCAGCCGCTCGACGGCGTCCAGGAGCGTGCGAACGCGCGACTGCGAGACCCGCGCCCGCGCGCCCCCGGCCCGCCCTGCGACCTCCAGCGCGCCGACCGCGTGCGCCGACAGCTGGTACACCTCCACGTCTCCGTCGACGATCTGCCGTTTCAGCCAGCCGACGTCGGCCCACTGGCGGCACAGCTCACGCGCGCTGCCCAGCGGGATCGCCCGGGTGCCGTCGGCGTGCAGCTCGTAGCCCTGCGCCCGGAGCTGGTCGAGCGCGTCACCGATCTCGGTGTGCGCCTCCGCCACGGGCACGGTGGGCCGCTCGGGTGTGAACACGAGCGACAGCAGCGACACCACCAGCGGCGCGTACCTGCGGTGCAGCAGGTCGAGCATCGGCTCCTGGAAGGCGCGGAGCGCGCCGAGGTAAGCACCCTCTGCACGAGTAATCATCGCCGCTCAGAGTACGTGGGACCACGGACATCCACGCTCCCGTCGTCCACAGGCCCCGGCTCGCGGGCCGATCAGACCGCCGGGGGCGTGACGGGTTCCCCGGAAGCGGGCGGCAGGAGCTGCGCCGCGAGCGAGCGAGCCGTCTCCGCCAGCGTGCCGACGTCCATCCCGGTGCGCCCCATGAAGGTCAGGCCCTGCTGCGCGGCGAGCAGCGCCCGGGCGGTCCGGACGGGGTCGGAGGTGCCCGGCAGGTCGCCCTCGGCCTGCGCACGGCGCACGGCCTCGGCCAGGACCGCCGTCGTCGCCTCGTACGCCTGCCGGGCCTCGGTCGCGACCACGGGATCCGCGGCCGCGAGCTCCGTGGTGCTGTTCGCGAGCAGGCAGCCCCGGCGGGCGGACGCGCCGTCGGGGTCGCCTGCCGTCGCCACCAGGAAGTTGCGCAGGGCGTCGATCGCGCGCGGCGCGGCGTCGACCGACCGTCGCAGCCCCTGTTCGAGCGACTCCACGTAGCGGCGCAGCACCCGCAGGAAGAGCTCGTGCTTGTCCCCGAAGGCGGCGTAGAGGCTGCCCTTGCCCAGCCCGCTCACCCGCATGAGGTCCTGGAGCGACGTGGCGGCGTAGCCCGCGTCCCAGAACTGGTCGCAGACAGCATGCAGCACCGCGTCCTCGTCGAACTGTCTCGGCCTGGCCATGCGCCCAGGATAGAAGATTCTTGACCGATCGGTCCAACACTCCTAATCTGGACCGGCCGGTCAACAATCCAGCACGAGGCGTCCGCGGCCGGACGGACATCCACCTCGACGCAGCCACCACCACGAAGGACACATCGTCATGGGTCAGCTGACCAACAAGACCGCTCTGGTGACCGGCGGGAACTCGGGCATCGGCCTCGCGGCCGCACAGCGGTTCGTCGACGAGGGCGCCCGGGTCTACCTCACCGGCCGCCGCAAGCCGGAGCTCGACGCCGCGGCCGAACGGCTGGGCGACCGCGCCGTCGCCGTCCAGAGCGACGTCTCCGACCTGGGCGACCTCGACCGGCTGTTCCAGCGCATCGCCGACGACGGGAGCCGGCTCGACGTCCTCTTCGCGAACGCCGGCGGAGGCGAGGCGCTCCAGCCCCTGGACACCCTCACCCCGGAGAGCTTCGACCACACCTTTGGGATCAACGTGCGCGGCACCGTCTTCACGGTCCAGAAGGCGCTGCCGTTGCTCAACGACGGCGGCAGCATCGTGCTGACCGGTTCCAGCTCGGCGAGCCGCGGCGTGGCCGGGTTCGGCGTCTACTCCGCCACGAAGGCCGCCCTGAGCCAGTTCGCCCGCGTCTGGGCGGCCGAGCTCGCGCCCCGCGGCCTGCGGGTCAACACGGTGGTGCCCGGACCCACGGACACCCCCGGGCTGCGCGGCCTGGCCGCGGACCCGGCCGAGGTCTCCGCCATGCTCGACGGCATGGCCGCCAGCACGCCGCTGAACCGGCTCGCCGACCCCGCCGAGATCGCGAACGCCGTGCTCTTCCTGGCCTCCGACCAGTCGAGCTTCATGACGGGCAGCCAGCTCTTCGTGGACGGCGGCGAGGTGCAGGTCTACCCCTGATCCCCGGCCGCCACCGGGCCCGCGCGCCCGGCGCGGACCTGCGCCAGCCGGCGGCGCAGGTCCGCGTCGGTGAGCGTGCCCACGTCGTCCACCCACTGCTCGACGCCACCCCGATGGCCCAGCGCCCGCACCTCCGGGTCGGCGACGGCAGAGCGCAGCACGCCGGCCACGTCGCGCAGACCCGTGAACGGCCGGTCGAAGAACGGCTCGCACGAGGCGCCGTCGAGCACGGGCAGCCCGACGGCACGCTGCCGCTCGTGCAGCGCGTCGCACGCGCCGCGCAGCGCGGCGTCGCGCTCCTGCCAGGTCGCGGCGACGAGCGCGTCGTCCAGGTGCCCGGTGACCGACGGCGCCACCGGCAGCCGGGCGAACAACGTCCCGGCCCACTTGGGGTACGGCGGCCAGCGCCGCTCCAGCAGGAAGCCCAGCCGGACCATTCCCGTGGCGAGCCGCGCGGCGATCAGCCGGGACCCGAGCTCGTCGCCGAGCTGCCCGGTGCGGCCCACGAACGGCAGCTCCTGCCCGAGACGCGCCCACTCGGCGGCCAGCACGTGCAGCCACACGTCGTGCGGGTACCAGGCGAGGCGTTCCCGCAGCGCGGTGATCTCGCCGGAGGTGTCCTCGAACACCGGCCCGGCGGTGATCTCCAGGACGGACTGGCCGGTCAGGGCGAGCCAGCCGGCGGCCGAGAGACCGCCGATATCGACCCCGGTGCGCGACCGGACGAAGTCCGCCGCCGCCGACACCTCGACGCGGTGCCGGACCACGGGGTCCCAGGTGACGGCGAACGCCGTCGGCCACCCCTGGTACGACGGCGGGAGCGATGCCGCCAGGAGCGCGTCCACCTCGCCGACGCGCTCCGCCGGGACCAGCAGCGTCAGCCGCAGCCCCCAGTCGTGGTCACGGGACGTGTCGTCGTCGAGCCCGAGCACGTCCGACCCGGTACCGAGCCGCCCGGCCGCGCGGGGCATCCCGGGCAGCTCCCGGTCCAGCAGCGGACGGACGACGTCGGCCCAGTAGCCACGGGCGATCTCGATACCGGACATGACGCCAACCTAGGCCAAGGCGGTGCGCTGCCACGCCGGCGAGTTCGGCCCCTTGCCTCAGCGCGGCCGGCGAGTTCGGCCCCTCGCCCCAGCGCGGCCGGCGAGTTCGGCCCCTTGCCTCAACGCGACCGGCGAGTTCGGCCCCTCGCCCCAGCACAGCCGGCGAGTTCGGCCCCTCGCCCCAGCGCGACCGGCGAGTTCGGCCCCTCGCCCCAGCGCAGCCGCCATGTTCGGCCCCTCGCCTCGAGATCGGTCCATCGACAGACCGATCTCGAAGCAAGGGGCCGAACACGGAGCCCTGCGCGGGTCAACTGACCGAACAGACAGGGGCCACACGCCAGGCCCCGCCCCGGACAGCCCGCCCGAGCCGGCTCAGCGCACGCTCGCCGTGACCGCCCGCGCCGTCAGGCAGGTCCAGCCGCCCACGTAGACCCGGTCGCCGTCCGAGAGCCACCGGCGCTCGCCCGGCCGCAGCGGCGTCGTGGGCAGCTCGTCGCCGCGCGCGGCCACGTACGTGCCGTTGGCCGAGCCGAGGTCGATGACGCTCCAGCCGCCCTCCACCCAGGCGATCTCGCAGTGCCGCCGTGAGACGCCGGTGTCCTCGCAGACGATGTCCGGCACGACGCCGCGGCTGCGCGACGCACGGCCGACCACCAGTCGCTCACCGGTCAGGGGCACGACGGTGTCGGCCGTCGCCGGCGGCACCAGCCCGTCCTGCGGCACCTGGTCGGCCGACCACTCGAAGTCCGAGCGGACCTCCAGCGCCCAGGCCGTGGGGGCGGCGTCGCGCACGAGCGGCTTGACGGCGGGCAGCACCACCTTGGGCATGGTGATGGAGTCGTCGGGGCGGAGCGCCGCGCCGATGCGTACCGCGAGCAGCGGCACGTGCTCCTGGACCACCGCCGGGTGCGCGGCGAGCATCCGCGCCAGGTGCAGCGCTCCGTCGAGCGGCATGCCGGCGCTGGGCTGCACGCGGACGTCGTCGCGCTTCTCCAGGAGGTGCTGGAGCACCATGGAGCGGAACACCGGCGCGTGCGTCATCAGCTTGCCGGTGGTGACCGCCACCGGCTCGACGCCCGGGTGGCTCAGCACGGCGCACAGGCCGTCCGCCAGCGACCGGGCCGCCTCGTCCAGGATCTCGCGGCAGGCGAGGTCGCCGTTGCTCGCGGCCTGGATGACCCGCGGCGCGAACCCGGCGAACAGCGACACGTCCGTGACCGACGTCCAGCGCTCCCGCCGCCCGAAGTGCCGCTCGGCCGACTCGACCAGCCCGGGCGACGCCCCCACGCGGCGGCCGTCCATCGACCGTGCGGCGGCGTCCAGCCCGCGCCGTCCGATCCACGCGCCGCCGCCGTTGTCGCCCACGTGCGGGCCCATCCCGTCCGCGAGGTGCCACCGGCCCACGTCGTCGCAGGCCACCGCGACCGCACCCGTACCGACGGCGAGCGTCGCGCCCGGCCCCGAGCCCAGCGCGCCCAGGTGGGCGGTGACGGCGTCGCTAGCCACGGCGGTCGCGGTGGTGCGCAGCTCCTCCGCGAGGATGTCGTGCACGCGGTTCGGGTCGAGGCTGCCGGCCTGCGTCTGGGACCGGAACCCGCGCATCCCCACCGCGGCGGCGCTCACCCGCGGCCGCCCACCGAACTCCGCCGCGAAACCGCGGCACAGGTCGCGCACCACCTCGGGCACCGTCGAGCGTCCGTTCACGACCGTGGCCGGCGGCCCCGTGACCTCGTACGACCGGCCGCCCGGGGCGCCGCCGACCCGCAGGCGCGAGCCGGTGCCCCCGATGTCCACGCCGGCTACCCCGACACCCGCTCCGGGCGCCCCCGCCCCACCCTGCTGACCAGTCGCTATCGGCACCGGGTCATATTCACCCGGAACGCGAGATACCGCACCCGTCACCTGTCATACGCCGCAGGACGCTCCACCTCGGCCTGGCTGCGGGTTCACGTCGCGAGCAGACGGGCGCCGGGGCAGGCTGGGTGCGAGAGCAGCGAGGAGGTGGATCATGCCGCAGGCCCGGACCGACCGCCCCGGTGCCGAGGAGTGGGTCCCCGCGGACGCCGACGTCGACGCGCTCGCGTCCGCCGTGCACGACTGCCGCGGCTGCGAGCTCTGGCAGCCCGCGACCCAGGCCGTCTTCTCGTCCGGTCCCGCCGACGCTGCCGTGGCGCTGGTCGGTGAGCAGCCGGGCGACCGCGAGGACCGCGAGGGCGAGCCGTTCGTCGGCCCCGCCGGACGGGTCCTGGCCGAGGCCCTCCATGCGGCGCACCTCGACCCGGACCAGGTGTACCTCACCAACGCCGTCAAGCACTTCCGCTTCACGGAACGGGGCAAGCGCCGACTGCACCGCACGCCCGACGTCGCGCACGTGCGCGCCTGCCTGCCGTGGCTGGAGGCCGAGCTGGCCGCCGTCCGGCCCCGGGTGGTGGTCGCGCTCGGGGCGACGGCGGCCCGCGCCGTGCTGGGCCGGGCGGTGCGGATCGGCACCGAGCGCGGCCAGGTGCTCGACGGCGAGGCCTACGACGTCGTCGTCACGACGCACCCCTCGGCGCTGCTGCGGCTGCGGGAGCGTGCCGACCGCGCCGAGCAGCTCGAGGCCCTCGCCGCCGACCTGCGGACCGCCGCGGACGCCGCCCGCTGAGACCGGCCCCGCCGGTGCCTGCCATCACCGAGCACGGCCGGTCACGACCTCCGCCGGGCCCGCGATCCCAGCATCAGGGCCGAACCCAGCACGAGGAACACCACCGTCGCCGAGACGATCCCGCCCACACCGGCTCCGGTCAGGGGCAGGTCCCCGCCGATACCGGGTGCCTCACCCGGACCTGGCCCGCCGTCCACCCCCGTCCCGCCCCCGGGCGCCCCACCGGGCCCGCCCGGTCCGTCCGGCGGCGCGGGCGACGGCGGCGGCGAAGACGGCACGGACGGCGTCGGCGTGGATGACGGCGTAGGAGTCGGCGTCGGGGACGGCGTGGGCGACGGCGTGGGCGACGGCGTGGGCGACGGCGAAGGCCCCTGCCCCGCCGTGTTGACCACCGCGCACTCCACCGACGCCCCGGCCTCCGCCACGAGCTGGAACCCGGCCGCCCCGGGATCAGCGTCGGCCAGCCCGGCACAGGTGACCTCGCCAACCGTCCACCCGTCGCCCGGATCCGACTCCGCGACGGTGTACCCGCCCCCCGCCACGAGCCCCGTCCACGACACCGTCGCGGAACCCGGGCCGGTGCCGGTGACCGTCTGCGTGCCCGGCTCGGTCGCGTCGTCGGGCGTGAGCACGAGGTCGAAGGACCACTCCTGGCCCGGGTCCGCGCCGACCACCGTCTTGGTCACGGACACGTCCGCGGGCGCCGCCGTGTTGACCGCGTCGCACGAGACCACGGTCGCGGCCGTCGCCGTGAACTGGAACCCGTCGGCGCCGGGGTCCTCGTCCTGCGTGCCGGTGCACGTCAGGCCGGCCGACCAGCCCGCGCCCGGGTCGGGCTCGGTCAGGCTGTAGGCCGCGCCGGGCTCCAGGTCGGGCCACGTCACCACCGGCTCCTGGTCCGTCACCGTGAGCGGCACCGGTCCGCCCGGCCCGGTGAGCACGAGGTCGAACGACCACGGCGCGCCGTCGGCCCAGCCGGCCACCGTCTTCGCGACGCTGAGGCTGCCCCACGGCGCGTTGGTGTACGTGCAGGTCACGGTCTCGCCGGGGTCCAGCTCGATCGCCCCCTCCAGCCCGTCGGCGCTCGACGGCTCGCCGTCCGGGTCGCTGTCGACGCAGGTCAGGCCGGTGCCCTCGAAGCCGGGCGACGGGGTCTCCGTCACCGTGTACGAGCCGGGGGCCACGTCGGCGGACGTCCGCGTCCCCGTGCCCGACTCGGTGGCGATCGTGAACTCCGGCGGGTCCAGCCAGTCGCCCGTGAAGCCGAACTCGCCGTCGCCCTCGGTGACGTTCTTCTCGATCACGATCGTGCCGGTCCGGAAGTTCTCCGCGGTGCAGTCGCCCACGTCGCCGGGGTTCACCGAGAAGTCGCCCAGGTCGTCGATCACGAACGGCTCCCGGCCGTCGGCGGGCGTGACGGTGCACGTCAGCGCGCCCTGGACCCAGCCGTCGGTGCCGGACTCGACGAGCGAGTAGCGCACCCCGGGAACGATCTGCGGCAGGTCGACCGTCGCCGTGCCGTCCACCGTCGTCACGGGTACCACCACCGGGTCCACCGCCTCGTCCAGGTCGGTCAGGACGAGCTCGAACTCGCCGTCGCCGCCCACCGCGGTCTTCGTCAGGGTGCCGCTGCCCTGCACAGCCGTGTTCACGAGCTCGCACGACGCCGACGCGCCCACCGGCGCGACGAACTGCAGCCCCGGGCTGCCCGGGTCGGCGTCCTCGACGCCGTCGCACTCCACGTCGCCCGTCCAGCCGGGCACCTGCTCCTCGGTGATCGAGTACGCCTGCCCGGGGACCAGCCCGGTCCAGGTCACCGTGCGGCCGGACTGCCCGGTACCGGCGACGGTCTGCGGCGATGTCCCGCCCGCCGGCACGGGGTCGATGCTCAGGTCGAACGCCCACGGCTGGTCCACGCCGATCCCGGTGGCCACCTTGGCCACGCTGATCGACGACGACGTCACGGCGTTCTCCGCCCCGCAGTCCAGCACCTGGCCCGGCGTGAGCACGAGCTGGAACCCCGGTGCCGGGCTCAGGTCGTCCAGGCCGGTGCAGGTGATCTCGCCCCGGGTCCAGCCGGGCGGCGGCGTGCCGCCCTCCCGCAGCGTGTACTCGACGCCCGGGACCAGACCGTCCCACTCGACGGTCGGCGATGCCGAGGTCGCGGCCCGGGACACGACGGTGCCGCCCGGGTCCACCAGCTCGAAGTCGAACGTCCACGACAGGTCGGGCCCGCCGCCCGCCACGGTCTTGGTGACCGACGCCGTGGCGGCGTCGGCCGCGTTCGTGAAGAAGCAGACGACGACTCCGCCCGCGGGCAGGTCCACCGCGACGCCCCGCCCGTCCGCCGTGGGCGCCCAGAAGTCCTCGGTGCAGTCGAGGTCGGTGAGCGACCAGCCCGGCTCGTCGGCCGGCTCGGTGATGGTGTGCACCCCGGCGTCGAGGTCGAGGAACGTCCGGAGCGCGACGTTCGGCGGCACCGAGTTCCCGTTGAGCGTGAACGGCTCCGGGTCACCGCCGGGCGGCGTGTGGACGAAGTCGAACTCCTGGTCGTACTCCACGGGCACGGTCCGTTTGATGACCGTGATGGAGCCGGGCAGCGTGTTGGTGAAGAAGCACCGCACCGTCTCCCCCGGCAGCACCGTGAGGTCGATCGCGCGCGTGGCCGGGTCCCCCGAGTGGTCGGCGCCGCCGTAGGTGCAGGCGAGGTCGGCCAGCACGGTCGCCGGGTCGCCGTCGTCGGTCAGCTCCTCGATCGTGTAGGTGCCGGCCGGGACGTCGGTGATCACCTCCTCGTACAGGGTGCCGTCACCCTGCTCCACCTCGATCGAGAACTCCTCGCCGCCCGGGATGTCGCTCGTGAAGTCGAACGTGCGCCCGTCCACGCCGTGCGCCTCCTTGGCGACGACGACGGTGCCGAGCCGGGTGTTGGTGAAGGTGCACTCGATCTCCTGCCCGGCCAGGGGCACCACCGTGGCCGAGCGCTCCGCCAGGTCCGCGTCCGCCGTGCACGCGATCTCCGGGGGCAGCCAGCCGTCCGCCACACCCTCGGTCAGCGTGACGGGAACGCCCGCGGGCACCGGGAACGACGCACTCCGGCCGTCGGTCAGGGTGACCGGGTCCTGCCCGGTGACCTCGAACGTGAAGTCACCCTCGGCCCCGTCCGGGACCGTCTGCTTGGTGACGGTGACGACGGCCGCCGAGTTCGTGACCACGCAGTCCGTGGTGCTCTGCGGGCTGACGGGGAACCGGTCGGACGGGTCGTCGAGCACGTACTGCTGCGGCGGGCCGCCCGCGGGTGGCACCGCGGTGCACACGACCGACTCCTGGGTCCAGGGCGGTGGCGCGTCGGTCTCCGTGAGCGAGTACCCGTCACCGGCCAGCACGTCCTGGTACGTGACGGTCTCGCCCGCGGCGAGGGTGCCGTCCAGGGTCTCCACCACCGGCGGGCCCGGCTGGACCGGCCCCGTGTCGCTGTCCACCGTGAACCCGAACTCGTCCCCCGTGCCGGCCACGTCCGGCACGGTCTCCTTGGTGACGCTGAGCGCGCCGCAGTTGGAGATGTTCAGGCGGTCTGGCGTGTGGTCGGCGAAGTCCTGGATGTTCGCGGTCTCGGAGTTCCCCGTCCGGGTGAACATCTCCGAGACCTGGAACGTGGAGCACACCTGCGGGGAGAACAGCCCGGCCGAGCTGAGATCGATGGCGAACTCACCGAACGTCTCCTGGAACTGGTTGGTCAATGGCGGGCCCTCGCTGCGCACGCCGACCGACCAGTCGAAGTCGGCGGTGCCGGGCTGCACCACCCAGGTGCCCGCGCCGAGGGGGTCCGCGCAGCCGTCACCCGCCGCCGGCACCCACCGCTCGACCTCCACCGTCGTACCCGACGAGGCGTAGTTGAACTCCAGCAGCACGTCGTCGCACCGGCCAGGCCCCGGACCCTCCAGGTGCTGGAACACGCTGACCTCACCGTTGCCGACGTACCGCGTCCAGTACCCGTAGAGGATCGGGTGCTGCGCACCGGCCGGGGTGGTGACGACCTCGACGCCGTAGCCCGTGGAGCACAGGTCGCCCTTGGCGTTCGGGTTGGACGGCCCGGGCCGCCACGGGTTGGTACCCGGGCTCTGGCTCGGCGGCGCGCCGGTGGGATCGGGGTTGGCGTTGCAGGCGGCGCCCGCGGAGCTGTTGTCCCAGTCGAAGCTGCCCTGGACCACGCCCGTGGAGCTGTTTCCCTGGGCTGTCACGTACGGGCCGGTCGGCGTGAACGTGAAGCTGCTGTCCGGCTGCACGTCCGTGATGAAGTCGCCCCAGTTGAACGTCTCGGGTGGCGCGGCCGGGTCCGTGGTGCCGTCCAGGGCCATCCCGGTCTGCAGGCCGGACGGTTCCAGGGTCGCGGCCGCGGCGCGGACCGGCAGCAGGACCGGGACCAAGACGGCGGTCACCAGGGTGGTGGCCGCGAGCGCCGCTACGAGCCGGCGGGCGCCCGTCACGCGGCGTCCGCCTCGTTGTTCCGACCCGGCACAGGTTCCTCCCGCTCGTCTCGGGTGCTGGACGCGTTCGACGCTACGAACGGGGTGATCGGCCGACCACCGGGGTCCCGGCGGATTTCAGAGGACGGAAATCCCGTCCCCGAGCATCTTGGCGCCGAGCACGAGCAGCAGGACGGCCATGATCGCCGCGTTGTTGCGGACCATCCACGACCTCAGCTCGTCGAGCACCGGGCCGGCCCGGGACCCGAGCGCGACGTAGATGACCACGGGAGTCACGACGCCCGCGCTGGCCACCACGGCGAACACGAGCGCCGCGACCACGGTCGCGGACGTGTCCCCGGGTGCCGCCGCCGCGATCGCCGCGCCGCCGGACACGACCAGGAGCAGGTTCTTGGGGTTGACCGCGCCGAGCAGCACCGCGAGCCCGGCCGACCGCGCGGGCGTGAACCGCTCGATCGCCGCCATCCATGCCGGGGCGGGCGGTTCGGCGTCGCCCCGGGGGCGGCCGCGCCACTGCCGGACGCCGAGGGCGACCAGCAGGACGCCGAGCACGATCTTGAGCCAGCCGGTCCAGGTGGCGGGCCCGCCGTCGTCGGGCGTGGCGTTGCCGGCGACGAGGGCGACCACGGCCACGAGGGCGAGCACGGCCACGAACCAGCCGACCACGAAGGCCAGCGCGTTGGCCCGCGCCCGCCCGCTCACGAGCATCAGCACCACCGCGACGATCGGCAGCGGGCTGATCAGCACACCGACCGCGACGGGCAGCGACTGACCGATCGCAGCGCCCATGCTCCTCACCTCCGCCAGGGCGGCCTCGGCGGCCGTGCGGCCCACGCTAGGCATCGCCCAGGGGGCGCGGCGTCACCCGAACTGGGTGACCCGGCGGCCCCGGCGCACGCCGAGCATGAGCCGTGACGCAACCGGTCGAGCAGATGAGGTGGAGACCATGTCGGAGCCGTTCAAGGGCCGGATCGAGCTGGACGTGCGGGACTCGGTGCCGGACTGGGCACCGTTCACCCTGAGGAAGGCTCCCGACGGAGCGCCGAACGTCCTGGTGATCCTCTACGACGACACGGGGATGGCCGCGTGGTCGGCCTACGGCGGGCGCATCGCGATGCCCACCCTCGACCGCCTGGCGGCGGGCGGGCTCACCTACTCCCAGTGGCACACGACGGCGCTCTGCTCCCCCACCCGGTCGGTCTTCCTCACGGGCCGCAACCACCACGTCAACCGCTGCGCCGCGATCATGGAGGCGACCAACGGCTTCCCCGGCGCGGCCGGCCGGCTGCCCGCGGAGTGCGCCACCGTGGCCCAGCTCCTGCAGGACAGCGGGTGGTCCACGTTCTGGCTGGGCAAGAACCACAACGTGCCCGAGGAGGACATCTCCAGCGGCGGCAGCCGGTCGGAGTGGCCGCTGCAGAAGGGGTTCGACCGCTTCTACGGGTTCCTCGGCGGGGAGACCAACCAGTGGTACCCCGACCTCGTGGAGGACAACCGGTTCATCGAGCCGCCGTACACCCCCGAGGAGGGCTACCACCTGTCGAAGGACCTGGCCGACCAGGCGATCCGGATGCTCCGCGACCAGAAAGCGTCCAACCCCTCCAAGCCCTGGTTCATGTGGTACTGCCCGGGCGCCAACCATGCCCCGCACCACGCCCCGCAGGACTACATCGACAAGTACCGCGGCATGTTCGACGACGGGTACGAGGCCTACCGCGAGTGGGTGCTGGCTCGCATGATCGAGCGCGGCATCCTGCCCGAGGGCACGGAGCTCACCCCGCTCAACCCGATGCCCGAGGACGCCGCCAACCCCGCGGACCGCGTGCGGCCCTGGGCCGAGCTGACCGACGACGAGAAGCGCCTGTTCAGCCGGATGGCCGAGGTCTTCGCGGCGTTCTCCGAGTACACGGACGTGCAGATCGGCCGGGTGATCGACCACCTGGAGCAGACGGGGCAGCTCGACAACACCCTCGTCTTCTACTGCGCCGACAACGGCGCGTCCGGTGAGGGCAGCCCGGACGGGTCGGTCAACGAGAACAAGTTCTTCAACGGCTTCCCGGACGACCTGGCGGAGAACCTCGGCTACCTGGACACCCTGGGCAGCCCGGAGACGTACAACCACTACCCCACCGGGTGGGCGGCCGCGTTCTCCACGCCGTTCCAGATGTTCAAGCGGTACGCCCAGTACGCGGGCGGCACGTGCGACCCGATGGTGGTCCACTGGCCGGCCGGGATCCGGGCGCGCGGTGCCGTGCGCCACCAGTACCACCATGCGACCGACATCGTCGCGACCATCCTGGACGTCACGGGTGTCGAGCTGCCCGCCACCTACCGGGGTGTGGAGCAGCGCCCCCTGAACGGCGTCTCGATGCGGTACAGCTTCGACGACGGTGACGCACGGACCACCAAGGAGCGGCAGTACTACGCCATGCTCGGTACCCGGGCGGTCTGGCAGGACGGCTGGAAGGCCGCGGCGGTGCACGCCCCGATCAGCGGGCACGGCCGGTTCGACCAGGACGCCTGGGAGCTCTACCACGTCGACCAGGACCGCTCCGAGTCCCGGGACCTCGCGGCCGAGCATCCGGAGAAGCTGCGCGAGCTGGTCGCCGCCTGGTTCGAGGAGGCGGACCGGAACAACGTGCTCCCGCTGGACGACCGGACCGCCGTCGAGCAGCTCACGATCGACCGCCCCCAGGCCGAGCCGCCCCGCACCCGGTACGTCTACTACCCGGAGGCCGCGCCGGTCCCCGAGGGCGTGGCCGTCAACCTGCGCGGCCGCTCGTACAAGATCGTGGCCGACGTCGAGCTCACGCCCGACTCCGAGGGCGTGCTCTTCGCCCACGGGGCCCGCTTCGGCGGGCACGCCCTGTTCGTCACGGACCACCGGCTGCACTACGTGTACAACTTCCTGGGCATCAAGCCCGAGCAGGTCTTCGTCTCGGACGTGCTGCCCACCGGGAAGACCACGCTCGGGGTCGAGTTCGTGCGCGAGGCCGCCGGGGACCACGGGGAGTCGATCGGTACGACCCGCCTGTACGTCGGCGAGGACGTGGTCGCCGACGGGCCGATGCGCGCGCAGGTCGGCAAGTTCACGCTCTGCGGCGACGGGTTGTGCGTCGGGTACGACAGCGCCGACCCGGTCAGCCGCCTGTACCGCGCGCCGTTCCGGTTCACCGGCGGCCGGCTCCTGGGCGTGGGCATCGACGTGAGCGACGAGCAGTACCTCGACCTGGAGCGCGAGGCCGCCGCCGCCCTGTCGCGGGAGTGACCCGCGGGTGAGCGACCACGACCTCTCCTCGCTCTTCGGCTCGCGGCTGCGGCAGGCGGTCCGGCGCGCCGGCCGACGCGTCCGGCAGGAGGGCGCCGACGTCCTGCCGCGCCGCCGGCATCTGCGCGACGACATCGTCGCCGGGCTGCCGGGCGCGATCTCCAGCGTGCCCGACGGGATGGCGGCCAGCGTGCTCGCCGGCGTCAACCCCGCCCACGGGTTGTACGCGTCCTTCGTCGGCCCCGTCGCCGGCGGCCTGACCAGCTCCACCCGCCTCATGGTGGTCACCACCACGAGCGCCGCGGCCCTGGCCGCCGGGTCGGCCCTGGCCGGGTACGACGGCGAGGACCGCTCCGCCGCGATGATCCTGCTGACCCTCCTGGCCGGAGGGCTCATGATCGTCGCCGCGCTGCTGCGTCTGAGCCGGTACATCCGGTTCGTCTCCTACTCCGTCATGCTCGGCTTCCTCACGGGCATCGCCGTGAACATGGTGCTCGGCCAGATCCCCGACCTGCTGGGCATCTCCGCGCAGGGATCCGTGTCCGTCACCAAGGCGTGGTACGCGATCACCCACCTGCCCGACGCCGTCCCGGCCGCCGCGCTGTGCGGTGCGTCCGCGCTCGCGGTCCTGGTGCTGCTCGGGCTGACGCGCTGGTCGGTCATGAGCTCCCTGGTCGCCCTGCTGCTGCCCACCGTGGGCGTGCTGCTGCTCGGCGCGGGCTCGGTGGCCCTCGTCGAGGACACCGGCGCCATCCCCCACGGTCTGCCGGTACCCGTGCTGCCGGAGCTGCGCCTGTTCAGCACGGAGCTGGTGGGCGGGGCGGCGGCCGTGGCCGCCCTCGTGCTGATCCAGGGCGCGGGCGTCGCGGAGGCCGTGCCGAACCCTGGCGGCGCCCGCAGCTCCACCCGCCGCGACTTCGCCGCCCAGGGCGTCGCCAACGTCACCTCCAGCCTGTTCGGCGGTCAGCCGGTCGGGGGCTCGGTCGGGCAGACGGCGCTCAACCTGACGGCGGGCGCGGCGAGCCGCTGGGCCGCGATCTGGTCCGGGCTCTGGATGGCGATCATCCTCCTGGCGTTCTCCGGCGTGGTGGGCAAGGTGGCGATGCCGACGCTCGCGGCCGTGCTCGTCTACGCCGGCGCCAAGGCGGTCTCGCCCGGCGAGATCGCCGCGGTCGCGCGGGCCGGGCGCATCCCGGCGCTCGCCATGGTGGCCACGTTCGTCGCCGTGCTGGTGCTGCCGGTGGCGCAGGCGGTGGGCGTCGGCGTCATCGTGTCGCTCATCCTGCAGCTCAACCAGGAGGCCCTGGACCTCAAGGTCGTGCGCCTGGAGCGGGACGAGGCCGGCCACACGGTCGAGTCCCGGCCGCCCCGTGCGGTGTCCGCCGGCGAGGTGGTGCTCCTGGACGCCTACGGCTCCCTCTTCTACGCCGGGGCCCGCACCCTGCAGCGCCAGCTTCCCGTCCCGGTCGCGGGCCAGGACGCGGCCCCGGACCACGACGCGGACGAGAGCGCCGCGCGAGCGCCGGCCCCGGGTCCGGCGCACCGCGAGGGTCCCGTGGTCATCCTGCGCCTGCGCGGCCGGACCACGCTCGGCGCCACGTTCCTCAAGGTGGCCGGCGACTACGCCCACGCCCTGCACGAGGCCGGCGGCTCGCTCTACCTGACCGGCGTCGACCCCGACCTGGCCGCCTCCTGGGAGCGCGACGGGACGGTGCGCGGCCTGGCCGGCGTGCACGTGCGCCCGGCGACGCCGCGCCTGGGCGAGTCGACGCGGGCCGCCCTCGAGGCCGTCGCCGCCCACCGCACGGGCGGCGACACCGGGCACGACGCAGGGCACGACGCAGGGCACGGCACCGTGCACCGCGTGGACCCGGCGGACGACGCCGGTCCCTTCCCCGCGCCGGGCTCCCCCGCGCCCGATTCCCCCGCACCCGACGGAGACCGCTGATGTCCGCCCTCGCCATCATCCTGGTCGGCCTGGCCCTGTGCCTGGCAGGCTCGCTCTCGGTCCGTCTGGCCGTGCTCGCCGCCGGGTTCGGCGTGGCCTGGACCCTCGCCGAGGCGTTCGACGCCGACACCGGCACCGCCGTGCTGATCGGCCTGGGCGGGGCCGTGCTGGCGGCGGTGCTGACGCTGCTGGTCGCACGGCTCCTGTTCTTCGTCGGCGGCCTGTGCCTGGGCGCCGTCATCGGGGCCAGGCTGTTCGTCCTGGTCCAGGGCGGCAGCGCCGACGTGCTGCTCGCGGTGATCGTGGTACCCGCCGTGGCGTTCGTGTGCGCACTCCTGGCCCGCCGCTTCGAGCGGCCGTTCCTGGTGTGGGCCACGGCGCTCGGCGGCGCGGCGCTGGTGCTCTCCGGTGTCGGGCGCCTCTGGGCGGGCGTCGCGGGCGAGCTGTGGCGGCCGACCTCCAGCGCGGGCGTCGTCCTGGTCCTGGCCCTGTGGATCGCGCTGGCGGTCGCCGGGCGCGTCGCCCAGGGACGCTGGGTGCGGTCCGGGCCCCGGGACGGGTAGGCCGCCGGTTCAGCCGAGCACCTGGACCAGGCCACGCACCGTGAAGAGCGCGCCGAAGACCAGGAGCACGGCGGCCCCGATCGCGCGGTCGTGGTGCACGAGCCAGAACCGCATCACCGTCAGCCGCCGGCGCCCGGGCAGGCCCGTGGCGGCGTAGAACGCGGTGGGGATCACGTAGTCCAGGACGCTGGCTACCACGAGGACCAGCACCCCGGCAGCCTGCTCGGCCACCGTGACGTCGGCGGTCAGGACCATCCCCAGGCCGGACAGGAAGATCGCGACGTTCGGGTTGACGAGCGCGAGCACCACCGCGCTGACCACGAGGACCCGCGTGGTCGGCTGCGCCAGGCGACGCGCCCATCCCGGGACCTCCGGTTCGGCACCGGACGGGGGCCCGGGCGGCGCGGCCCTCGCCCGGACCAGCGCCAGCACACCGACGGCCAGGAACAGCACGCCGACGACGAGACCGATCCAGCCGCGGACGGTACCGGGGTCGGCCGTCTCCTGCGTGCCCGCGGTGCGGCCGAGGGACAGCACCACCGCACCGAGCACGGCGTACACGACCATCACCGTCCCGCCGAACACCGCGACGTTGCGGTACGGGCGGTGCGACCCGAGCAGCAGCAGGCACGCGACGATCGCCGCGGGAGTCACGGCGAGGCCCAGGATCTCCGGCACGAGCTGTGCGAGCAGGTCGCCCATGCGCCGACCATCGCCCACCGCAACACGGGAGGTGTCACCCCTTCCGGGTGACCTGGCCCGCGCGGGCCCGCGCCTACGGTCGACGCCGACCGGTCGTGCCGCCCACCGGAGAGGAACTGTCGGTGACCAGACTCCTCGCCCCGTCGTTCACGGGGTTCCAGCGTGCGTGGGTGCGCCCGGACGTCGTGGCGGGCCTGGCCGTCTGGGCGGTGCTGGTCCCGGAGGCGCTCGCGTACGCCGCCATCGCCGGCGTGCCGCCGGTCGTGGGCCTCTACGCCGCGGTGCCGGCCCTGGCGCTCTACGCCCTGGCGGGCACGTCCCGCCAGCTCGTCGTGTCCCCGATGTCGGCGACGGCCGCGCTGTCCGCGGGCATCGTCGCCGGTGTCGCGGGCAGCGACGGCGACCCGGTGACACTGACCGTCGCCCTCGCGCTCGCCACCGGCGTCGTCGCGATCCTGGCGGGGCTGCTCCGGCTGGGCTTCCTCGCCGCCTTCATCTCCGAGCCGGTGCTCAAGGGGTTCATCATCGGCCTCGCCCTGACGATCATCATCGGTCAGGTGCCCGATCTCATCGGCGTCGAGGGCGGCTCAGGCAGCTTCTTCGAGAAGACGTGGGCGCTGCTGGGCCGGCTCGGCGACGTCGATGCGCTGACCGTGACGGTCGGCCTGGCGAGCCTGGCGGCCCTGGTCCTGGTGCGCCGCACCATGCCGTTCCTGCCGGGATCGCTCGTGGTGGTCCTGGCGGCGATCGGCGCCACGGTGCTGCTCGGACTCACCGACAGCGGCCTGGCCGTCGTGGGCCCCATCGACTCGGGGCTGCCGCAGGTCGGTGTCCCCGACGTGAGCGCCACCCAGTTCGCCGAGCTCCTCGGTGGCGCGGTCGGCCTGATGCTCATCGGCTTCGCGGAGGGCCTGGGCGCGGCCAAGACGTACGCCGCCCGCGAGGGTTACGACGTGGACCCCAACCACGAGCTGATCGGCCTCGGGCTGTCGAACCTCGGCTCCGGGTTCCTCTCGGGCATGGTCGTCAACGGGAGCCTGTCCAAGACCGCGGTAAACGCGAGCGCGGGGGCGCGGTCCCAGGTGTCGGCGCTGACTGCCGCAGCGCTCACGGTGCTCACGCTGCTGTTCCTCACCGGGATCTTCGAGCAGCTCCCGCTGGCGACCCTGGCCGCCGTCGTGGTGGCCGCCGTCGTGGAGCTGGTCGATGTCCGCTCGCTGCGCCGCCTGTGGCGCGTGCGGACGGGGCGCATCGCCCGCGTCTACCAGGTCACCGCACGCGCCGACTTCATGGCCGCCGGGGCCGCTCTGCTGGGCGTCCTGGTCTTCGACACGCTGCCCGGTCTGGTCATCGGCGTCGCCGTGTCCCTGGTGCTGCTGCTCGCCCGGACGTCGCGGCCGCGCATCACCGTGCTCGCCCCCGTCGGCGACGAGCCGGGCCGGCCCTGGGTCGACGCGCGACGCAACCCCGGCTACCCCACCGTGCCGCACGTGCTCGCCGTCCGGGTCGAGGGGCCGCTGATGTTCGCCAACGCCGAGTACGTGCGCTCCCAGGTCCGGGACCTCGCGACGGGGACCGACGGGCTGCGGCTCGTCGTGCTGGACTGCCGTGCCACGCCGTCCGTCGACGTGACCGCCGCCGCGATGCTGGCACAGCTGCGCGAGGACCTGCGGCGCGACGGCGCCGACCTGGCCCTCGCCGAGGGCATCGGCCAGGTGCGCGACGTCCTGGCGCGGTCCGGCGAGGAGGGCGAGCCGCCGCTGTTCACCACGCTGGACGACGCCGTCCGTCCCGACGCCGGCCGCGGGTGACCAGGTTCACCGGGAACGGGTGAGGCCCGGGACCCGCGGGGCGGCTGGAGTGGCGGGGTCAGGGCAGTCCACGTGATCCCGAAGGAGCATCCCATGGCTCAGGCAACGCTGACCGTCTGGAAGTTCAAGAGCGCCGACGGGGCGGACACCGCGTCGACGACGATCCAGCAGCTCGCCCGCGAGAACCTCATCTCCGTCCACGACGCGGCGACCGTGCGCTGGGAGGAGGGTGCGAAGAAGCCGAAGACTCGTCAGCTCGCCTCCACGACGGGTGCCGGGGCTCTCGGCGGGACCTTCTGGGGGATGCTCTTCGGGCTCCTGTTCTTCGTCCCGCTGCTCGGCGCCGCGATCGGCGCCGCCACGGGCGCCCTGAGCGGCGCCCTCACCGACGTCGGCATCGACGACGGCTTCATCAACCGCGTCCGGGACGAGATCACGCCCGGCACCTCGGCGCTGTTCGTCATGTCCTCGGACGCCGTGGTCGACAAGATCCACGACGCGTTCGCCGGGCAGGAACCGCCCGAGCTCATCTTCACCAACCTCGACGCCACGCAGGAGGCAGCCCTCCGCGAGGTCTTCGCCGAGGACTGACCCGCACCGAGGAGCCAGACCATGTCCGAAGCACGCACGCCCGGGTCCGACCCGTATCCCGGCATGACACCCGTGGCCGCCTACGGCCCGCCGCCGTCGGTGGCGCTCACCACCTCCGGGTTCGCCGGGACGATGCTCATCATGGTGGCGCTGTTCCAGATCCTCCAGGGGATCGCCGCGGTCGCCGCCAACACCGTGTACCTGACCGGCGTCGAGTACGTGTACCAGCTCGACGTGACCACCTGGGGCTGGGTGCACATCGTCGTGGGCGCGATAGCGCTCGCGACGGGGATCGGTGTTCTCGCCGGCCGCGCCTGGGCGTATATGGTCGGAATTGTTCTCGCCGTGGTCGCAAGCATCACCAACTTTGCATTCTTGCCGTACTACCCCATTTGGAGCATTGTCGTCCTCGCGTTCAACGTTGCCGTGATCTGGGCGTTGTGCACGCTTCTCGCCGAGCCGGAAAGGGCATGAGGAGCGGGTGAAAAACCCTGCCACCAGGCACCGCGAACGAATGCCGGGCATCATTGCTGCAGAGCGTTGATGAATTCTCGGGTGCACGACATTCACGTTTCAGAAAGCGCCATGTCTGGTCCGTGACGTCCCGCACCACCATCGGACGGCCAGGGGGCGGCCGCCACCTTCGAGTGGGAGGACGCCCAGGTATGCGCACGACATCGAGCCCGGTCGCCGCGCGAGCCCGTACGACGACCGCCTCGCGGCCGGGGGTCGCACCCACGATGCCCGGCCCGCACGGCCGTGGGACTCCGCCCGACCGGTCCATGCCCGCGCTCCCGCGGGTCTACGTGCCCCGCCCCCGCCTCTGGCAGCGGCTGGACGAGGCGGTCGAGGGGGCCGTGTCCCTCGTCGTGGCGCCCGCGGGTGCCGGCAAGACGCTGGGCGTCGCCGGCTGGCTGCGACACACCGGTTCCGGCCGCGCCCGGGACGCGGTATGGATCGACGCCGACGCCTCCTGGACACCCGACCGGCTCTCTGCCGCGCTGGACGGCACGAGCCACCCCGGAGCCGGGGCCGGCCCGCCGCTCGTGGTGGTCGACGACGCCCACCTGCTGCCCCGGGCGACCCTGCACCACCTCGACGAGCGCCTCAGCTCCGCGCCCACCTCGCTGCGGGTGCTCCTGCTGAGCCGCTGGACCCTGCCGCTGACCCGGCTGGTCCCGGAGCTCCTGGGCCACTTCACGTTCCTGCGGGGCGACCTGCTGCGGCTCGGCGACGCCGAGAACGCCGCCCTCGTCGCGGGCCACGCCCGCACCGACGACCCGCGGGTGGCCGACGCCGTGCACCGGCACGCGGACGGGTGGTGCGCCGCCGCGGTGCTCGCCGCCCGTGGCGTGGGCGCGGCGCCCGACCCCGTGATGGCCGCCCGCCTGCTCTCCCACGACACGGCACCGCTCGCCGACCGGGTGGCGGGCGAGGTCTTCGGCACCCTCAGCCCCCGGCAGCGGCACCTGCTGCTGTGCGTCGCGGGCGAGGGCGCGGTGAGCGTGCCGACGGCCGCCCACCTGGCCCACGACCAGCACGCCGGAGAGATCCTCGCGGAGCTGGAGGACACCGGCCTCCTGGTGCGGCGCGACGAGCGGTGCGCGGGGGCCGACGAGTTCCGCGTGCACCCCCTCCTGGTGGAGATCGTCCGGCAGCGGCTGACGGCGGGCGGCGTCGAGGCAGCCCGGGCCCGGGCCACCGTCGTCCGCGCGGTCGGGCTCGACGTGGCCCGGGGCAACCCGTCGGACGCCTTCGCCCGGCTGGTCCGGGTCCGCGCGCCCGGCGAGGCCGCCGACGTCCTGGCCCGCGACGGGGTGCGGATGGTGCTGAGCCTGTGCGGGCCCGACGAGGTGGACGAGTTCGTCCGCACCGAGCCCGAGACGGTCGACGGCCGCCCCGACACATGGTTCGCCATCGCGCTCGGCTGCTGGCTCCGGGACGACGTCGAGGGCACGCGGCACTGGGGCGACCGGCTGCTCGGCGGGCGGCGCCGGCCGCACTCCTGGCTGCCCGGTCATCCCGAGGGCCTCGACGCGCGCCTCGCCTGCGTACGCCTCTGGCGGGCGGCGCTCGCGCTGGAGCCCGCCTACGCCGCCGTCGGCCACGCCAAGCGCGTGCTCGCCGCGTCGCAGGCGCGCCCCGCCGTGCGGGAGGCGAACGCGGACGTGCTGCCGGTGCTGGCCACCGAGCTCGGCGTGCTGCAGAACTGGCTCGGCGAGCTCACGGAGGCCGAGACCAACCTGACCCTCGCCGTCAGCCTGTCCCGCAGCCAGGGACTGGCGCCGCTCGGGACGTGCGCCCTGAGCCACCTCGCCTTCACCCAGTACATGCGCGGGCGCGAGAGCGCGTGCACCGAGCTCGCCACGGAGGTGCTCGACACCACGGGCGCGCCGGAGACGCGCGGCGGGCAGGTCGTGGCGGCGCGGGCGGGCCTCGCGCAGCTCCTCGCCCGCCTGCTCGACGTGCCGTCCCCGCGCGAGACCACCACGGAGCAGGCGGCGAGCCCGCGCTATCACAGCGGCGACCTGTGCACGCGCTTCTGGTTCCGGATCTGGGACGCCCGCCTGCAGGTGCTCGCGGGCGACGTGGCGGGGGCGCAGCGCATCCTCTCCGGCCCCGGGGAGTGCCTGCGGCTCACGGACGACCAGCTCCCGGACCACCTGCGCGTCGCCCTGCTGGTCGAGCGGGCGTTCGTGGCGGCGCTGGCCAACGACCGCGACACGCTCCGTTCCCTGCACCGTTCCCTCGAGCTGCTCGACGCCGTGGGCGAGTCCGCTCTCGTGCAGGGTCTGCACGCCGACCGGGACGGTGACCGACGGGTCGCCGCCGCGGCGTTCGAGGCCGCCTCCGCGGACGCCACCTACTCGCAGCCGCCCACGCGTGCGCTCGCGCTGGCCTGCGAGGCCCAGCTCCTCGACGCGCTCGGCGACCCGGCGGGCTCCGGCGACCGCCTCGCGGAGGCGATCGCCGTGACCGAGTCGCGCAGGAACGCCGCGCCGTTCCTGGGTTGGACGCGCCAGGGCACGCCCATCGAGACGCTCCTGCGGCGGCTGGCCAAGCGGGTCGGCTCCGGGTGGCTGAGCGACCTCGTGGCAACGGCCTCGGGACGCCCCGACGTCACGGCGCTCTACGCGTCGGTGACGGCGACGCCGGGCGAGCTCGACGACGTCGCCCAGGCGCTCGTGCCCCCGGCCCTCAGCCCGCGCGAGCGGGAGGTGCTCAACGAGCTGGCCCGGGGCGCCACCTACGCGGACATCGCCGCGGCGCTGTTCGTCTCGGAGAACACGGTCAAGACCCACGTGTCGAGCCTGTACACCAAGCTCGCGGCCTCACGCCGCAGCGAGGCGCTCAAGATCGCCCGGGGCTTCCACCTGCTCTGAGCGCAGCCGGCGGGGGGGGGGGGCCCCCCCCGGGGGGGGGCCCCCCCCCCCCGGGGGGGGGGCCCCGCCCCCCCCGCCCCCCCGGGGGGGGGGCGGGGGGGGGGGGCGGGCGGGGGGGGGGGCGCGGGGGTGGG